>JANPHA010000241.1:0-23183 GCA_031424255.1 Burkholderiales bacterium
TCCGAAGGAAGCAAAGCATCGGCGTTCATCGGCGTTTATCGGCGGTTTCAAAGCCTTTTGGTTGCATAACTCTCTGATCCCGCACCCCAAGGGGGAGCGAGAAAAGCGCGAACGCGATCGCGATCAAGAGAAAAATCCCCGCGATCCACCCGCGATTCGCCTCGCGGGCGCGGCTGCGCACCTCGCGCATCACGAAGACCTCCCCGGTCACCATCTCGTGAGAGGACTTGAGGAACGAGGCGATCTTGCGCACTTCGCTCTCGTCGAGGCTCTCGCCCTTCCAGCGGCGCTCGGCCTCGAGCGCGCGCAGCTGCGCGGCTTCGTCGCGGTATCGCGCGGCATATTGCTGCGCCTCGGCGGCGATGGCGAGCGCCCTGGCGTCGATGTAGGCCTCGCGCACCATCGGCGCCGCGCGCTCGAGCGCATCGAGCAGCGGCTGGTCGGCGCGCGGAAACGCAACGATCCACGCGGCGGAAGCGGCAAATCCCGTGGCGAGAATCCAGAGCGCCACGCGCGCGGCCTTCCTCGGCAGCGCGTTGCGGTTGCGCATGGAACGCAGCTTCGCCACAAGCCCCGCCATCGCGAGCGCCGCTCCATAAACGCACACCAGGGTCGCGCCGGTGGAAAAGTCGCCGGCGAACGACACGCCCAGCCCGATCAGCGCAATGGCCGTACCGGCGATCCACGCGATCGCGAGCTGGCGGCCGAACGAATCCGCGTGCAGCACGCCGATCGCCGCGGGGATGATCAGGAAGGCGAACACCAGCAGCACGCCGGCGAGCGCGACCGAGCTCGTGACGACCAGCCCGAAGGCCGCGTAGAACGTGAATTCCGCGATCCAGCCGGTGGGACGGAGGCGTTTCGCGAGCAGCGGATACGCGATGCCGACCGCGAGATACAACGGCACCGCGGTGCGCAGCTCCTCCCATCCCACCGTGAGGATGTTGCCGGTCAGGATCTGGCGAATGTGTTCCGCGCCCTGGGGCGCGCGGTCGACGAGCAGCAGCGCGGCCGCCGCCGCGACCACGTAGATCACGCCGATCTGCGCCTCCTGCGGCACGCGCCCCGACCACGTGCGCGTCGAGGCGAGCAGCGCGGCGGCCACGAGCGTGAAGGCGAGGGCGTAGCCGTGCGCCGCGAGCCCCTGCGGCGGGTGCCCGAGCAGGAACGCCACGGTCGCTCCGAGTGCGGCCACCTGCGCGAGCGCGAGATCCACGAAGATCACGTTGCGCCTGAGCACCTGGATGCCGAAATACGCATGGATGCCGACCAGTGCCGCGCAAGCGAGCGCGGGAAGCGCGAGGAAGGCGAGGGCGTCCGCCATCAGTCGTTCCCGCGGCGCGCGGCCGCGGCCAGCGTGCGCACGTTGTAGTCGATGAGCGAGACATAGTCGCGCGCTTCCGGCACCGCGCCCACGCTCGAGGCGAGCAGCGCGACGCTCGCGCCAGTGCGCGCCGCGAGGAAGTCCGCGTCGCGCTTCGGCTCGTGGGGCTCGCGCACGATCGCGCCCACGCGCTCGCGCTTGCCGTCGGCGGCGAGCGCCGCGAGGTGCGCGGGGCTCGCGGGCACTCCGGGGCGCGCCTCGATCACGCCGACGAAACGCAGGCGGAAGCGGCGCGCGAAGTAGGGCCATGTGTCGTGATAAGCGATGAGGGGGGCGCTTCCCGCCAGCGCTCGCGTCCACTCGCCGATCTTCGCGTCGAGCGCCGCGAGGAACGCCAGCCGGTTCGCCTCGTAGCGCCCGGCATTCGGCGGATCGAGCCGCGCGAACGCCTCGAGGATCGTGCCGGTGATCATCGCGGCGTTGGCGGGATCGAGCCAGTAATGGGGATTGCCGCGCCCGTGCGCATGTCCGTCGCCGGGGCCGATGCCGCCCGCGCGCACGTCGAGGAGCGCCACATCGGCGGAGGCGTCGATATGGCCCGCGCCGCCGCGCTGCACCGCGGCGTTCCCCGATTGGGCCAGCAGCCGGTCGAGCCACAGGTCGTAGTCGATGCCGACCCGCAGCACGGCCCGGGCTTGGCGCACGCGCGCGAGATCCTGGGGACGCGGCTGGAAGCTCTCCGCGTCCTGGCCGCCGGGAATGAGATGCGAGACGTCGACCGCATCGCCGCCGACCGACCGCGCGAGCGATTCGAGCTCGGCGGTGGTGGCCACGACTTGCAGGCGCGGCGGTTGCGCGAAGGCGGCCGCCGCGATGCTCAGGACGACCGCGAGGAGGGCCCTCTCCAAAGGAAGAGGGAACAACCTCAGCGAGCGCGCCAGAGGCTCTTCGGCATCACGCAATGCACGTACTTCTCGCTGCCCGACATGTCGCCGAGGCGGCAATCCATGGCCGCGCTCGCGAGCCCGTAGGCGTCGAGCCGCGCGACGCCTTTCTTCTCCTCGAGGAACTTGATCATCCCCATCGAGGCCGCGTCCATCGCCTTGTTAAGGTCCGCGTCGCGGCCGACCGACACATAGAGCGTGGCGGTCTCGGCGGCGGGACGCTCGGGGATGCCGGCGGCCTTCACGTCCTTGGGCGTGAGGCAGTGCACCCCCTTCTTGATATTCACCACCTGCGAGACGCGGCAATCGCTGACGCTCGGCATGAGCGCCGCCGCGCCTTCCGCGGAGACCTTGCGCTGCTCGCCGAGGAATTTCTGCGTCTGCTTGAGCGCCTGGTTCCACGCGAGGTTCAGGTCGCGGTCCATTCCCATCGTGATCCAGTGGGTCGGAGTCTCGATGCGCGGGAAATCGAGCTTCACGTCCTTCAGCACCGCGACCGTCATGTTGAGCTCCTTGTAGGCGGTCTCGACGGCGGTGAGGTTGACCTCGCCATTGCCCTGCGCGGCGTGGGAATCGCCGCTCCAGAGCAGCGCGCCCTTCACCCACACGGGCACGTAGAGCGACGTGCCCTCGCTGAAGTCGCGGATGTCCATGTTGCCGGCGTATTCGCCCGGCGGCACGCTGCTGTACTGCCCCGCCTCCGCGCGCGCGACGCCGAGCGTCCCCGGGAACGGCTTGAGCGGGACGAACACGCCGGGCAGGAATTCCGTCTCCATCCGATCCATGTCGAGGTAGAGGTACTTCACCTGCCCGTCGGGATACTGGCCGGGGAACTGCCCGAACATTCCCGGCACGTTGAAGTTGGTGGCGTAGGCGCGCGGCACGATGCGGTTCAGCGTGACCTTGAGCGTGTCGCCGGGCTCGGCGCCGCGCACGAAGATCGGCCCGGTGAGGGTGTGCGGGCCGCGCCCGGGGAAATCGGTGCGCAGCTTCTTGATCTCCTCGATCGTGCGGCCCGGCACGACCTGGTTGTGCGAATGCATCATCGTTTCCATCACGACGGTGTCGCCGGAATCGATGGTGAGCACCGGCGGCTGCGCGTTGTTGAACCAGCCCCACTGCGTCGTCTCGAGCGTGGCCGGGAGCAGGTGGACCTTGCCGGGGAAGCGGCTCGCATTGGTGAGCGATTGCGGTAGTGCGGGAAGCGATGCGAGCGCGGCGAGGGAGCCGAGCATCGCGATGTGCAGCAGGTTATTTCTTTTCAAGGTTCTCTCCCTGGATTGGACCGCGAACGCGAGTCACCATACTCCGATGGCGCGGGGTGGAAAAGGACCGTTGCGTCACAGCGCCTTCTCCCTCCCAGGCTGGTGCAAAATGGCGCACCCGCGCACCGGAATCGAACGCCATGAAATTGTTGGTCGCTCCCATCGTCGCCCTGTGCTTCGCGTTGCCCGCCACCGCCGCGCCGGCCGGCTCCGCGAATCCCCAAATCGCGAAGATCGCATCCGGGATTTCCCGCTCTCGCATCGAGGCGAGCATCCGCATGCTCGTGTCGTTCGGCACGCGCAACTCGCTCTCCGATGCCGAGTCGCCGACGCGGGGCGTGGGCGCCGCGCGCCGCTGGATCAAGGCGGAGCTCGAGCGCTGCGCGCTCGAAAACGGTGCGCCGCTGCAGGTCGAGTTCGACGAGCACCTGGTCGAGAGCGGCCCGCGCATTCCCCGGCCGACGAAGATCGTGAACGTGGTCGCGACCCTTCCCGGCGAGCAGGCCGAAAGCCGCGGCCGCATCTACGTGGTAAGTGGCCATTACGACTCGATGCCGTCGAGCCCCGTCGACCCGGACCGCGACGCCCCCGGCGCCGACGACGACGCGAGCGGCACCGCGGTCTCGATCGAGCTCGCGTGCGTGATGTCGAAATACCGCTTCGACGCGACGCTCGTCTTCGTCGCGGTCGCCGGAGAGGAGCAGGGGTTGCTCGGCTCGATCGGCTGGGCCAACAACGCGAAGGCGCGCGGGCTCGACGTGGCCGGGATGATCAGCAACGACATCGTCGGCAACACGAGGACCGCCGACGGCCGCGTCGTTCGCGACCGGGTGCGGCTCTTCGCCGAGGGCGTGCCGCCGCTGAAGACGCAATCCGAGGAGGTCCTCAGCGCGTTGCGAACCGGCGGCGAGAACGACCTGCCGACGCGCCAGCTCGCGCGCTTCATCAAGGAAGTCTCCGAACGGCACGTGCCGCAACTGAAGGTCGACGTGATCTGGCGCCGCGACCGCTACATGCGCGGCAGCGATCACTTCTCGTTCCTCGACGCCGGCTACGCGGCAGTGCGCTTCACCGAGCCGGTCGAGGACTGGCGCCACCAGCACCAGGACGTGCGGCTCGAGGACGGCGTGCAGTTCGGCGACCTGCCGCAGTTCGTCGACTTCGATTTCGTCGCGAACGTCGCCCGCGTGAACGCCGTGACGCTCGCCGCGCTGGCGCTCGGGCCGTCGATTCCCGCGAGCGTGGAGATGGAGAACCTGCGCCTCGAAGCCGACACCACGCTGCGCTGGAAGGCCAACCCCGAGCCCGACATCGCCGGATACCGGATCCTGTGGCGCGACACCACCGCACCCGACTGGCAACACGCGAGGGATGTCGGCAATGTCACGCGTGCGACCCTTGTCGGCATCTCCAAGGACAACTCCACCTTCGGAGTGCAGGCGTACGACAAGGACGGCAACCTCTCCGTCGCCGCCTACCCGCGGCCCTATTACCCGGCGCTCGTCGCGCCCGCCGCCAAATGACCAATTCGGGGGTCAGACTCCCCAATTGAGTGGGCTGCCATCCAATTGAGGAGTCTGACCCCGGTATTCAATTGAGGAGTCTGACCCCGGTATTCATCACAAAACCGGTGAGGTAAGCCGCGCGACGGACTCGAGGAAGGCGGTCATTCGCTCCCCGCGCTTGTGGCCGGGGAAGGGGCGGCAGACGGCGCGATCATCGTCGAAGCGCCGCGACAGGCTATCGATGGTGGAGCGGTCATAGAACGCCGCGGCCACCTCGAAGTTCAGGCGGAAGCTGCGGTTGTCCATGTTGGCGGTGCCGACGATCGCGACGGTGTGGTCGACGACCATGGTCTTCGCGTGCAGCATCGGCGGCCCGTACTCGTAGACCTTGATGCCCGCCTTGGAGAACGACTGGCAATAGGTGTGGGAGGCCGCGGTGACGAGCTTCGAGTCGCCCTGCTTCGGCACGATCACCTGCACGTCCACCCCGCGCAGGTCCGCCACGCGCAGCGCCGATTCGAGCGACTCGTCGGGAATCAGGTACGGCGTCTCCAGCCACACGCGCGAGCGCGCGGTCGAGATCGCGGCCAGGTAATAGGCGTGCAGCGGCGCGCTTTCCTCATCGGGACCCGAGGCGATGATCTGGATCGCATGCCCCTTGCTTTCGTGCCCGCCGGGGAAATACAGCAGCACCGTCTCGGGTTTCAGCTTGAAGACGCCGCCCGAATAGGTCCAGTTCTCGAGGAAGAGCTGCTGCAGCCGCCACACCGGCTCGCCGTCGATGCGCGCATGCGCGTCGCGCCACGCATCCTTGCCCGAGCGCGTGGCGCTTTCCGGGTCGTGCAGGTTGATGCCGCCGACGAATCCCACGCTGCCGTCGCACACGGTGATCTTGCGGTGCGTGCGGAAGTTCGCGAAGTTGATGCTGGCGAACGAGAGCCTGAGCCGGTTGAAAGCGAGCACCTCGCCGCCGGCCTCGAGCAGCGGCTTCCAGAACGTGCGCGATGCGTGCGGCGAGCCGACCGCGTCGAAGAGCACGCGCACCTGCACCTTGCGTGCACGCGCCGCGGTGAGCAGGTCGCGGAAATGCGTGCCGACGCGATCCGGCTCCCAGATGTAGTACTCCATGTGGATGTGGTGCGTCGCCGCGTGGATCGCCTGCTCGAGCGCGTGCATCTTCTGGTCGCCGTCGTCGAGGATCTCGACTCTCGTCGCGAACGTGGGCTCGCCCTGGCCCAGGCGCCGCCCGACCGCGGCGAGCGCGTGCTGGTCATGGGTAAGCTCGGGCCGCGCCGGCCCGGCGAGCCCGCGCAGGTGGTCCGAGAAACCCCCGGCCACCAGGTTACGAAGACGCCCGTAGCGCCGGCGCCTGCGTGTCATCCGCCGTGGGCCGAACACGAGGTAATACAGCCCCGAGACCACCGGCAGCGCGATGAACGCGAACATCCACGCGAGCGTCGATTGGGGCGAGCGCCGGCTCATCAGCAGCGATCCGCAAGCTCCCACCACCCACGCGAGATAGGCCAGGAGGAAGACCTGGAACCACGGAATAGTAAACATGTCGTGAGGATACAATGGGACACTCTCAGGAATATTCCCGATGACCGCCCGACAGCCGCTCGCAGTTCCCTACAACGCCGCGCAGCTCGAGGGCCGCATCGCGAAGCAATGGGACGAGGACATCCTCGCCGAGCTGGTCGAATACGTGCGCATCCCGGCGAAGAGCCCGCACTTCGACCCGGAATGGCGCGAGAAGGGCCAGATCGAAGCGGCGGTGCGCCTCGCGCGCGACTGGGTGATGCGCCAGCCGATCTCCGGGCTCGAGCTCGAGGTGGTGCGGCTCGAAGGCCGCACGCCGGTTCTTTTCTTCGATGTGCCGGCCACGAGAGGCGCGGGCGACCACAGCGTCCTGCTCTACGGCCACCTCGACAAGCAGCCCGAGATGACCGGATGGCGGCCCGGCCTGGCACCGTGGAAACCGGTGATCGAGGACGGAAAACTTTACGGACGTGGCGGCGCGGATGACGGTTACGCGGTGTTCGCCGCGCTCTCTGCGATCCTGGCACTCGACCTGCAGGGCATCCCGCGGCCGCGCTGCGTGGGGCTCATCGAGACCTGCGAGGAAAGCGGCAGCTACGACCTGCCCGCGTATCTAGAGCTGCTCGCCCCGCGGATGGGCAGCGTCGGCCTGGTGGTCGCACTCGATTCGGGCGCGGGCAACTACCACCAGCTCTGGGTGACGACGTCGCTGCGCGGGCTGGTGAACGGCACGCTCTCGGTCGATATCCTCACCGAAGGCGTGCACTCGGGAGACGCGGGCGGTGTCGTGCCGTCGTCCTTCCGCATCGCGCGCCAGCTTCTCGACCGCCTCGACGATTCGCGCACCGGCCTCGTGAAGCCGCCCGAATTCGCGTGCGAGATCCCGGCCGATCGCCTCGAGCAGGCGCGCACCGCGGGCCAGGTGCTCGGCGACACGTTGTGGCAGCGTTTCCCGTGGGCGAGCTGTTGCGACGATTCGGCAACCGCGCGGCTCTTCGCGCAACCCGTGACCAAGGATCCGGTCGAGCTCGTGTTGAACCGCACCTGGCGCGCGGCGCTCGCGGTCACCGGCGCCGATGGCCTGCCGCCGCTGCAGGCTGCGGGCAACGTGCAACGGCCGCGCACCGCCCTCAAGCTTTCGATGCGCCTGCCGCCGCTGGTGAACGGCGATGCCGCGGCGCGCACGATGAAGGAAATGCTCGAGAAGGACCCGCCGTATTCGGCCCGCGTGAAATTCGAATACGACTCCGCGGCGACCGGGTGGAACGCCCCCACGCTCGCGCCGTGGCTCGCCGCCGCGCTCGACCAGGCATCGAAGACTCTCTTCCGCCGGCCCGCGGCCTACATGGGCGAGGGCGGCACGATCCCGTTCATGAGCATGCTCGGGGCGAAGTTTCCCGCGGCGCAGATCCTGGTGACCGGGGTGCTCGGCCCGAAGTCGAACGCGCATGGGCCGAACGAGTTCATCGACATCGCCTACGCCAAGAAAATCACCGCCGCCACCGCGATGGTGATCGCAGCGCTCAAGTAGCGCTCGGCCTCACTCGATCGTGGTGAGCGGTCCCTTGACCGCGCCGGGAATTTTCGCGGCGTCCATCGGGCGGGCGATGAGGTAACCCTGCACCGCATGGCAGCCGAGCTTCGCGACCTCCTCGCGCTGCGCCTGCGCCTCCACTCCCGCGGCGACGACCTTCAACCCGAGCGCGCCCGCCATCGCGACCACGCCCTGGATCATCGCGGCGCACTCGCTTTTCTCCGGGCACGAGCTCACCAGCGAGCGGTCGACCTTCACCCACTGGACCGGGAAGCGGCGCACCAGCCCGAGCGACGAGTTGCCGGTGCCGAAGCGGTCGAGCACGATCTCGGCCCCGAGCCCGCGCAACGCGCGCAGCGTCCGATCCGAGGCCGCGACATCGTGCAGCAGCGTGGCCTCGCTCACCTCGATGCGCAGGTGGCGGGGTGCCACGTGGTGCGCCTGCAGCGCCTCGAAGACGTGGTTCACGAGCCCGTCGTCCTGGAGCTGGCGGGCCGAGAGGTTGACCGACAGCGAGAAGTCGAGCCCCTTGCGGCGCCATGACTCGAGATCGCGCAGCGCCCGCTTCAGCACCCACGCGCCGATCGCGAGGATGGTCCCGGTTTCCTCCGCATGGGGGAGGAATTCCGCGGGCAGCACGACGCCGTTGGAGGGATCGCGCCAGCGCAGCAGCGCCTCCACGCACAGGACGTGGCCGCTCTTCAGGTCGATCTCGGGCTGGTACTGCAGGAAAAATTCGTCGCGCTCGAGCGCCCCGCGCACGCGCTTCTCGAGCTCGAAGCGCTGCTGCGTGAGCTTGTTCAGGTCCTCGGAGTAGAACTGGAAGTTGTTGCGGCCGCGCTCCTTCGCCTGGTACATCGCGGCGTCGGCGTTCTTCACCAGCGTATCGAGTTCG
Organism: Burkholderiales bacterium; assembly: GCA_031424255.1. Classification (GTDB taxonomy): domain Bacteria; phylum Pseudomonadota; class Gammaproteobacteria; order Burkholderiales; family Usitatibacteraceae; genus Usitatibacter. Next base: position 9,007 of record JANPHA010000241.1, read on the forward strand.
TCGCCGTCGTCGGGGAAGGTCGCGATGCCCACGCTCCCCGAGATCGAGACCTCGCGCCAATCGAGCAGCATCGGGCGCTCGAGCATCGAGAGCACCTTCTGCGCGACGATCATCACCTCCTCGGGGCCGCGGTGCTCCTCGATCAGCACCACGAACTCGTCGCCGCCCAGGCGCGCGACCATGTCGCTCTGGCGCACCGCGGCGCTCAGGCGCTCGGCCACCGACTGCAGAAGCTTGTCGCCGGCGGCGTGGCCGAGCGTGTCGTTCACTTCCTTGAAGCGGTCGAGGTCGATGAACAGCACCGAGATGCGGGAGGAGCGCCGCCGCGCCTTGCGCACCGCGCGCTCGAGCGCCTCGAGGAACATCGCGCGGTTCGGCAACGTGGTGAGCGGATCGAGCATGGCGCGCCGGCGCATGTCGTCCTGCAGGCGCTTGCGGTCGTCGATGTTCGCGAATGCGGCGAGCAGGCAATCGTCGCCCGCGTAGCGCAACCGCTGCGCGGACAGCAGCAGCCAGAACTGCCGGCCCTCGCGGTTCTTCATCTGCACTTCGTAGTCGCGCACCGTGCCCTCGCGTGCGAGAACCTCCGTGAGCGCGTCGCGCACCGTCGGATCGGTGTGGAACTCGAGCAGCGCGCGGCCGCGCACCGAATCCGTGTCGAGGCCGAACTGCTGCAGCGCGCGGTCGTTGGCGTAGAGGATGCCCTGGTCGCCGGCGCGCAGGATGAGCAGCGGCAGCGGCGCGGATTCGATCAGGTGGCGCAGCTGCCCCTCGCTTTCGCGCAGCGCGCGCTGCAGGTGCTCGTTCTGCCGGACGAAGCGCTTCGAGACCAGGATGCCGGCGACCAGCAATGCGCCGGCGAGCAGCAGCATGCCGGCGAGCAGCACCGCCTGGGCGGCGCGCTGGCCTTCGCTCAGCGCGGCCGCGACCTGGTCCTCGAGGGGGGTTACGACGGCGTTGATGCGGTTGATGCGCGCGATCTGCCGCGCGGTCTGCGCGCCATCCCCGGCCGCTCCCGGCGAGCGCAATTCGCGCGCGACTTCGGTCAGCTCATCGATGTGCTTGTCCGCCCGTGCCCACAACGCGACCACCCGCTCGACCGGTGCGAGGTCGCGCATGTGGCGAAACAGCAGGATCATCGAGTCGATGTCGGCCGGATGGTTGCGGCCTTCGAGGAAGCCGGCGCGCGCGATCTCGAGATCGGGCTCGGGCTTGGCGAGCTCCACGCGCGCGCGCCGATCGCCCTGGATCACCGCCATGGCGCGCTCGTAGGCCTGGGAGTCGGTGTCGTTGCGCTCGGTCGCGTAGCGCGTGAGGTGGTAGACCGCTTCCTTCTGCGAGCGCGACCACTGGCCCTCGGCGCCCACATAAGCGCGGCCGCCGGAGAGCAGCGCGACGCTCGCGGCGGCGGCGGCGAGCAGGCACGCGACGATCCCGGCGAACAGCCAAACGATCACCACGAGCCTGCGGCCACGGGGAAGGTTGGGGACGCCCGGGAACGGGCGGAATTTGCCGGTCATTCCGACGCTGCTCTCCTGTTGGTCTTGTCAGTCCGTCGGCACGGATTGATTGAATTGACAGGCAAATCCGTCCCGAGTTCGCGGTTAAAATCGCGCATGACCCCCCACTCCGTACGCTCCATCCTCACCGGCCAGGCGCCGTCCGACGAACCAGTCACCGTGCGCGGTTGGGTGCGCACGCGCCGCGATTCGAAGGCGGGCCTCTCCTTCGTGCACCTCTCCGACGGCTCGGGCTTCCATCCGGTGCAGGTCGTCGCGCCCGACACGCTCCCCAACTACCAGTCCGAAGTGCAGAAGCTCACCGCCGGCTGCGCGGTCGAGGCCACCGGCACGATCGTGCCCTCGCCGGCGAAGGGACAGCCCTTCGAGATGCAGGCGACCGAGGTGAAGGTGATCGGCTGGGTCGATGACCCGGACACCTATCCGATCCAGCCCAAGCCGCACACGATGGAATTCCTGCGCGAGGTGGCGCACCTGCGCCCGCGCACCAACGTGATCGGTGCGACCACGCGCGTGCGCCATGCGCTCGCGATGGCGATCCACCGCTTCTTCACCGAGGACGGCTTCGTCTGGGTGAATACGCCGATCATCACCGCCTCCGACGCGGAAGGCGCGGGCGAGCTCTTCCGCGTCTCCACGCTCGACCTCGCGAACCTGCCGCGCACGCCGGAGGGCAAGGTCGATTTCACCCGGGACTTCTTCGGGCGCGAGGCGTTCCTCACGGTCTCGGGACAACTCAACGTCGAGGCCTATTGCCTGGCGCTTTCGAAGGTCTACACCTTCGGCCCGACTTTCCGCGCGGAGAACTCCAATACCAGCCGCCACCTGGCCGAGTTCTGGATGATCGAGCCGGAGATCGCGTTCGCGGATCTTTCCGACAACGCGACGCTCGCCGAGCGGCTGCTCAAGTACGTCTTCGAGGCGGTGCTCGCGGAACGCCCCGACGACATGGCGTTCTTCGAGGAGCGCATCGAGAAGGGCGTGATCGCGAAGCTCCAGGGCATCGTCGACAAGCCGTTCGTGCGCATGGACTATACGGAGGCGATCTCGATCCTGGAGAAGTCGAAGCAGAAATTCGAGTTCCCGGTGAAGTGGGGCATGGACCTGCAGAGCGAGCATGAGCGCTTCCTCGCGGAGAAGCACGTCGGCGGCCCGGTGATCCTGATGAACTACCCGAAGGAGATCAAGGCGTTCTACATGCGCATGAACGCTGACGGCAAGACGGTGGCGGCGATGGACGTGCTCGCCCCCGGCATCGGCGAGATCGTCGGCGGCTCGCAGCGCGAGGAGCGCCTCGACGTTCTCGACCGCCGCATCACGGATTCCGGCCTCGATCCCGCCTCCTACGGCTGGTACCGCGACCTGCGCCGCTACGGCAGCGTGCCGCACGCCGGTTTCGGATTGGGCTTCGAGCGCACGGTGGCGTACGTGACCGGACTTTCCAACGTGCGCGACGTCATCCCGTTCCCGCGGACACCGGGGCACGCGCGCTATTGAAGCAGGCGCCGTGCGCTCGCGAGGATTCGCACCGATTTCGGATGTCGACGCGCGGGTTCTCGTGCTGGGCTCGCTGCCCGGACAGCTCTCGCTGCAGAAGCTCGAGTACTACGCGCAGCCGCGCAACGGCTTCTGGAAAATCATGGCTGAGCTCTTCGGCGCTTCCCCGCGGCTGCCGTATGCCGAGCGCACGGCGATGCTGGTGAAAAACCGGATCGCGCTCTGGGACGTGTGCGCCGCGGCGCATCGGCCCGGCAGCCTCGATTCGGCGATCCGCGATCCGCTGCCGAACGACTTCGCGGCGTTCCTGGATTCGCATCCGCAGGTCGCGTTGATCTGCTTCAACGGCGCGAAGGCCGCGCAGCTCTATGCGCGAATGGTCCGCTTGCCTCCGGGAACTCGGCCGATTCGATCCGTGACGCTGCCTTCCACCAGCCCGGCCCACGCCGCGATGCCGTATCCCGTGAAGCTCGCGCGATGGTCGATCGTTCGGAGCGCATGTGAACCCGGCCGTTGACGCGCCGCTCTTCACCGTCGGCGCGTTTCGCGCGCTCGAGATGGGCAGCGCCGACATCGGCAAGCTGCAGCGCTTCTACGAGGCCAACCCCGAATATCACTGGGCCGTGTGCGGCGAGGCGCCGGGGCCCGATGAGGCGCGCGACGAATTCGAGACGTCGCTGCCCGCGGGCTGGCCCTTCGGCAAACGCTGGCTTCTCGCCTTCGTGGACGACGCCGACGCGCTGGTTGGAATGGCGAGCGTGGTCTCGGACCTCTTCGCCGACGGCATCTGGCACGTCGGGCTCTTCATCGTCGCGACACCCATGTGGGGCGGTGGCACGGCCTCGGACCTTTATGGCCATCTCGAATCGTGGATGCGGGGCCAGGGCGCGCGCTGGCTGCGTCTCGGCGTGGTCGAGGGAAACGCGCGCGCCGAGCGCTTCTGGGAGAGGGCGGGCTATCTCGACGTGCGCAAGCGCCACGACGTGGAGATGGGCAAGCGCGTCAACACGCTTCGCGTGATGGCGAAGCCGCTTGCGGGAGGAAGCGTGTCGGAATACCTTGCGATGATTGCGCGCGATCGGCCGGATGCGCCGTAGCGCGCGGTCGATGCGAACGGAAGCTCTCGCCGCGTGACGCTCGATGTGAACAGCCTCTTCGTCGGGCTCATCGCCGGTGTTTTCGGCATGGCGTATTTCGTCTACGGCAAGCGGCAGGCGAAGCTCTCCGCGATGCTCGCCGGCGTCGCCCTTTGCATCTATCCGTACTTCATCGACAGCCTGCTGTGGCTTTGCGTCGTCGGCATCCTCCTGCTGATCGTGCCCTTCGTGATCGACTACTGACCCCCGCGGGCAGGGAGCGCCGCGGCGACTGGCGCCCAATGCAATACAATTCGCACCCGGGAATCTGCATTTCGTCCCTATCGGCTGGCCGGCGATCCCGGGCGGCCGTACCCTCTCGCATCCACAAGAATGCCCCGAGCCCATGCCCTCCCGCCACTGCCTTGCCCTCGTCCTGACCCTCGCCCTCGCCGCCTGCGGCAAGGGGCCTGAAACGGCCCCAAAGGGTGCCGCGGCCGCCAGCCCGCCGCTGCTGCTCGCCCCCGAGGACATCCACACGGTGCGCAACAGCGCGCTCACCTCCGGCCCGGCCATCACCGGCTCGATCCAGCCCGAGCGCCGTGCCGACCTGCGCGCCGAGGTGCAGGCGATGGTGCTCAAGGTGCTGAAGGAAAACGGCGACGCGGTGCGCCGGGGCGACCTGCTGGTCCACCTCGACGACACCGCGATTCGCGACGGCCTCGCCTCGGCGGAGGCCGCGAACCGCGCCGCATCCCAGGCGCTCGACCAGGCCGAACGCCAGTTCCAGCGCATGAAGACGTTGCGCGGCTCGGGCATGGCCTCGGCCCAGCAGCTCGACGATGCCGAGGGCCGGCGTAACGCCGCGCAAAGCGATACCGAGGCGTCGAAGGCGCGCGTCGTGCTCGCCCGCCAGCAGATGCAGCGCACCGAGGTGCGCGCCCCGTTCGACGGCGTGGTGAGCGATCGCAAGGTCTCCGCCGGCGATACCGCCTCGCTCGGCAAGGAGCTGCTCAAGGTGATCGACCCGAGCAGCATGCGCTTCGAGGCGATGGTGTCGTCCGACAGCGTGGGCAGCGTGAAGCCCGGGCAGACGGTGCACTTCCGCGTGAATGGCTATGGCGACCAGGAATTCGCCGGCAAGGTGCGGCGCGTGAACCCCGCCGCCAACGCGACCACGCGCCAGGTCGAGGTGCTGGTGGATTTCGTCGGCGAGAAGCAGCCCAGGCTCGCCGGGCTCTACGCCGAGGGAAGGCTCGAGACCGAGAGCCAGTCGAGCCTCACGATCCCCGCCACCGCGGTGGTGCGCGATGGCGACGCGTCCTCCGCCTTCCGCGTGAAGGACAACAAGCTGCAGAAGGTCCCGCTCGTGATGGGAGAGCGCGACGCGCGCAGCGGCGACTACATCGTGAAGGGCGGGCTCGCCGAGGGCGACCAGGTGATCCGCTATCCGACCGCGCTCCTGAAGGACAACCAGCCCGTGCAGGCCGCGGGCCCGGCCAAGTCCTCGATGGCGGCCGACGCGAGGAAATAGCCATGCTCCTGTCCGACTTCAGCATCCGGCGGCCGGTCTCGACGGTCGTCATCATCATCGCGCTCATGTGCCTGGGGCTGCTCGCGCTGAAGAACCTGCGCGTGAACCAGATTCCCGACGTCGAGCAGCCGGTGATCGTGGTGACGGTCCCCTATCCGGGCGCATCGCCGGAGACCGTCGAGCGCGAGATCATCAACCGCGTCGAGAAGGCGCTGCAGAGCATCCCGCAGGTCTACCAGATCCGCTCGACCGCCTCGGAGAGCTCGGCGCAGATCGTCATCATCTTCAACTTCAAGAAGAACATGGTCCAGGCCTCCGACGAGATCCGCAACGCGATCGCCTCGGTGCGCCACAAGCTGCCGGTGGAGATGCGCGAGCCGATCCTGTTCCGCATCGATCCTTCGGCGCAGCCGATCATGCAGATGGCGCTTTCCTCGACCGCGCAGAACCATGCGGAGATCTCGCGCCTCGCCGAGGACGTGCTCGCCGACCGTTTCCGCGGCATCGACGGCGTGGCGGTGGTGAACGTCACCGGGTCGCTGCGCCGCGAGCTCTCGGTGCTGCTGCGCGCGGAGAAGCTGCGCCAGTTCAACGTCTCGGTCACCGACGTCGTGAACGCCCTGCGCATGCAGAACACGACCGCGCCCGTCGGGCGCGTGAAGGGCACGCTCGACGAGCAGAGCATCCGCCTGGTCGGGCGCATCGAGTCGCCCAAGGAGTTCAACGACATCGTGCTGCGCCGCCGCGGCGACGAAATCGTGCGCCTGGGCCAGGTCGCGACCGTCGAGGACGGCTTCGCGGAGCTCTCCGGCTTCAGCCTGCGCAACGCGCACCCCAATGTCGGCATCTCGGTCACGCGCTCGCGCGACGCGAGCACGGTCACGGTCGCGAACAAGATCCGCGACATGGTGGGCGAGATCAACAAGACGCTGCCCAAGGGCACCAGGCTCGAGGTTACCCGCGACGGCGGCGAGGAAGCCGACCGCAGCCTGCGCAACGTGATCGAGGCACTGATGTTCGGCGCCATGCTCACGATCTTCGTGGTCTACGCCTTCCTCAACTCCTGGCGCTCCACGCTCATCACCGCGCTCAGCCTGCCCACCTCGGTGATCGCGGCGTTCATCGCGGTGTGGGCCTGCGGCTTCACGCTCAACTTCATGACGCTGCTCGGGCTGTCGCTCGCGATCGGCGTGCTGATCGACGACGCGATCGTGGTGCGCGAGAACATCGTGCGCCACATGGAGAGCGGGGAGGACCGCGTGACCGCGGCGCGCAACGGCACCGCCGAGATCGGCCTCGCGGTGATGGCGACCACGTTCTCGATCATCGCGGTATTCATCCCGGTGGCCTTCATGGGCGGCGGCGCGGGCGAGTGGTTCCGGCCGTTCGCGCTCACCGTGGCGACCTCGGTGCTGGTGAGCCTCTTCATCTCGTTCACGCTCGACCCGATGCTCTCGGCGTATTGGGGCGATCCGGTGGGCTACGCGCACCGGGAGAAGACGGGCGTCAGCAAGTGGCTGCGCAAGTTCAACCTGTGGTTCGACCACCAGTCCGACCGCTACGGCAACGTGATCGCGTGGGCGCTGCATCATCGCCGCTGGATGGCGATCATCGCGGCCGGGACCCTCGTCGTGGCGGTCGCCCTGCAGCTCACGGTGGGCGGCTCGAGCTTCCTGCCGACCTCCGACGTGGGCACCATCGCCATCGACGTGCGCACGCCATCCTCCGCGAGCCTCGAATACGCCAAGCTCAAGGTGGAGAAGTCGGCCGAGCTCGCGCGCACCATTCCCGAGACGATCGCGACCAACAGCGTCGTGAACGCGGGCGGCGGGCGCGTGTACGTGGATCTGGGCAAGAGCAACAAGCGCAAGCGCAAGGCCACCGAGATCGCGGTGGAGCTGCGCAAGCTGCTCACGCAGGTCGTGGGCGCCGAATACACCGTGCTCGACGATCTCAACAACGGCGTGAGGAAGCCCGTGCAGATCCAGTTCTCCGGGCCGGATTCGCGCAAGCTGATGGCGATCACCACCGGCTTCATGGAAAAGATGAAGCAGATCCCGGGCGCGGTCGACGTGGGGCTCTCCGAGCAGGAGCCCAAGGACGAGCTCAAGATCGAGCTCGATCGCGGCCTCGCCAACTCGCTCGGCATCTCCGTGGGCGATGCGGCCCAGGCGCTGCGCGTCGCCTTCGCCGGCGTGGAAGTGGGCGACTGGGTCGATCCCACCGGCGAGACGCGCGACGTCGCGGTGCGGCTGCATCCCGACGACCGCATCGACGCGGCCAACATCGAGCACCTGCCGATCGCGGTGACCGGCAGCAACATGATGGTGCCGCTCGACCAGATCGCCAACATCACGATGGGCAAGGGCCCGGCGCAGATCCAGCACTCGGACGGCAAGCGCATGATCGCGGTCTCGGCCAACGCGGTGGGGCGCTCGCCCGGGGAGATCACCGACGCCGCGATGAAGATCGCCCGGCAGATCGAGTTCCCCGCGGGCTACGGGCTCGAGCTGGGCGGCGCCTCGCGCGACCAGGAGGAAGTGTTCTCGGAGATGTTCACCGCGCTCATCATGGGCATCGCGCTCATGTACCTGGTGCTGGTGATGCAGTTCGGCTCCTTCACCGCGCCGCTGCCGGTGATGCTCTCGTTGCCGCTGTCGCTGATCGGCGTGGTGATGGCGCTGCTGATCACCGGAGGCACGCTGAACCTGATGAGCTTCATCGGCGTGATCATGCTGATGGGGCTGGTCGCCAAGAACGCGATCCTGCTGCTCGATTGCGCGCGCAAGGAAGAGGCGCAGGGTGTCTCGCGCGAGGACGCGTTGATGCATGCCGGGCGTGTGCGCCTGCGTCCGATCCTGATGACGACCTTCGCGCTGATCGCCGGCATGATGCCGGTCGCGATCGGTCTGGGCGAGGGCGGCGAGTTCTACCGCCCGATGGCGATCGCGATCATCGGCGGCACGATCACCTCGACGATCCTGACCCTGCTGGTGGTGCCGACCTTCTACGACTCGATCGAGATCGCCCGCGACCGCGCGGTGGCGAAATTCCATCGCCGCGCCCAGCGCTGGAACCCGTTCTTCGCGTTCATCGCCACGTTCGTCGAAGCGATCCTCACCCTGCTCTTCGTGCGGCTGCTCTATCGCCTCGCGAAGAAGCCGTTCACGAAAAAGTCTCCCTCGCCCCTGGTCGAGGGCATGCCGGTCCAGCCGGGCGACTAAGGGGTCGGTTACCCACCGCACAGACCGCCGGCGATCCTCCACGCATCCTCTCGGTAGGCATTTCCCCGAAAGAGACAGCATGAGAAGGCAGGCAGGCATCTGGATCGACCACCGGGACGCGTTCCTCGTCTTCGTCGGCAACGGCGCGGAGGAGAAGCAGCACATGGAATCCGGTGTGGAGAAGCATGTGCGTTTCTCCGGCCACGCGTCGGAGGACGGCAAGGCCGACGACCAGCGCGACCGGCAATTCGCCGCGCATCTCGTCAAGTATTACGACGAGGTGATCTCGCACGTCCACGACGCGAAGTCGATCCTGCTCTTCGGCCCGGGCGAGGCGAAGGGCGAGCTCGAGAAGCGCCTTACGACCAAGGGGTTCGGCGCCCTTATCGTCGGAGTCGAAGCCGCCGACAAGATGACCGACCACCAGATCACGGCCAAGGTCCGGCAGCACTACCAGCTGAAGTAGCCCCTGGCCGTCGCGCGGTCGCTCGGCTAGATGCGCTTGCGGCTCTGCGCGTAGCTCGCAAGCGCGATGGCGAGCGCGGCGCTGCCGATCGAATGCACCAGCTTCGGGTTCTCGCGGTAGAAGCGGCCGGCCTTCTCGACCATGGCGTTGCCGCGCCATCCCGCCTGGGCCGGCGGCGTGTCGGCCTGGGTCGCGGGAATGTACTGCCCGCCTGGCGTCCCGACTTGCGTCGACTCCTGCTTCGAGGCGATCGCCCGGTGCAGCAATTTCGCGGCCAGCGCGCCCCCTACGATCCTGCCTAGCATTCCCATCGTCGGCTCCTTGGTGCAAATGAGGTTCGGAGGCGTATTGTCGAAAACCGAGGTTCAACGACAACTGGAGGAAGCGTCATGCGCGTAGTCCTTTCGGCATCCCTCGTGTTCGCCTTGGCCATCTCGGGATGCGCACAACAGCAGCCAGTTGCCTCGCTCGACGGGCCGCTCACGCTAGCGAAGCAGGGCAGCTTCTTCATCGGGGGGCGCGATGTGCCTTCCGAGACGCTCTCGACGCTCCCAGCCTATGCGCCCACCGGCACGATCACCGTCGACCAGATGTATGTGCGCTACCAGGTGCCGGTCGATGCGAAGCGCCGGCCGATCACGCTGATCCACGGCTGCTGCCTCACCGGCAAGACGTGGGAGACGACACCCGACGGCCGCATGGGGTGGGATGAGTATTTCGTGCGCCGCGGATATCCGGTCTACGTGATCGACCAGGTGTGGCGCGGGCGCTCGGCGGCGAACATCTCCGCGATCAACAGCGTGAGGACCGGCAAGACGGCGCCGGATCAGCTGCCCACGGTCTTCGCCGCGGGGCACGAGGGGGCGTGGGCGATCTTCCGGTTCGGGCCGAAGTATCCCGAGGTATTTCCCGGCATGAAGTTCCCGCTCAGTGCGCAGGGGGAGTTCTGGAAGCAGATGGTGCCGGACTGGCTCGCGTCGCTGCCCACGCCGAACCCGACAGTGCCCGCGCTCTCGGAGCTCGCCAAGAAACTCGATGGCACGGTGCTGATGAGCCACTCGCAATCCGGCATCTATCCTTTCCAGACCGCGATGCTCGATACGCGCGGCATCGCGGCGATCGTCTCGATCGAGCCGGGTGCGTGTCCAGCCGCGGACAGCGATATGACGCCGTTCACGAAGATGCCGATCCTGGTGGTGTTCGGCGATTATGTCGATCTCTCGCCGCGCTGGGCGCCGCGCCTGAAGATGTGCCGGGAGTTCGTTCAGGCCGTGAACAAGGCGGGCGGCCGCGCCGAGCTCGGCCTGCTTCCCGACATCGGCATGAAGGGCAACTCGCACATGCTGATGCAGGACTCCAACAGCCACGAGATCGCCAACTGGCTCGTGGCATGGATCGAGCGCGCGCGCTAGTTCGCCAATCCAAGCAGGCGCGCGGGATTGCGCTTCATCATCTTGTCGAGGTCGGCTTGCGAGACGCCCGCGCCTCGCAGCGCGCCCACGGCGTTCTCGATGCCGTCGGGCGGCATCATCATGCCCTGCTGGCCGAGGTCGGTCGAAAGCACGAGCGAATCCGCTCCGACCTCGTTCAGGGCCATCAGGACCTGCGCGGTGTTGACCTGGTTCCAGTGCTTCATCCACGCGTACTGCGCGTCCGGGCCGGTCATGAACTGCAGGTAGCAGATCTCGATCATCGCCCCCTGCGAGGCGACCTCCTTCGCCTGCGCCATCGACAGCCCCGGGATGTTGGTGAAGCCGTGCGTGACGAGGATGTTCTTCACGCCGAGCTCCCTGGCGCGGCGGGTGACGGCAACGACTTCCTCGGCGTGCACATGGCCGGTCGCAAGCACCAGGTTCTCGCGCGCGATGATCTTCAGCACCTCGTCGGTAAGCGCGCGGCCGAAGACATCGGGGGCGGGATGCACATGCATGTCGATGACACCTGCCGCGGGGCTCACTTTGGGCGGCGGTGGCGGAAAGCCCACCTGTGCCAGCACCGCCGCGGTTGCGGAAGATGCGAACGTCGCGGCAGCGATGCGTGCAATGCGGATCGTCTTCACCGGTCACCTCCTCGGGTCGTATTGGTTAGTGACACGCTCTTTGAACCGGAGGATACCGCTTGTCGGCTCTGTGCGTTAGCAGACGGACACGACGCGCCCTTCTGCGTACCCTCGGAGCATACGAGCGCAATGCTCAACCGAGGGCACCATGAACTGGGATCGCATCAAGGGCAACTGGAAGCAATTCAGGGGCAAGATCAAGGAGCAGTGGGGCCAGCTCACCGAGGACCAGCTCACGGTGATCGCGGGCAACCGCGAGCAACTGGTCGGCAAGGTGCAGGAAACCTACGGCATCACGCTGGAAGAAACGGAGAAGCAGATCTCCGCGTGGCAGGCACGCCAGAAATAACTAGCACCGTCCGCGACAACACGAACGCCAATTGAAAATTTGAAGGATATGACAATGAAAAGATCGACCAGCACCATCCTCGTCGCCGCAATCGCCCTCGCATTCAGCTCCGGCGCGATCGCCGCCATGACGGCCGCGGAATACAAGGCAAGCAAGGATCAGCTTACCGCCGACTACAAGTCGGCGAAGGCGGCCTGCGACTCGCTCAAGGCCAACGCGAAGGACATCTGCGTGGCCGAGGCCAAGGGCAAGGAGAAAGTCGCGAAGGCCGACCTCGAAGCCGCGTACAAGCCGACCAATGAGCATCGCTACGATGCGCGCGTCGCCAGGGCGGATGCCGCCTATGCGGTGGCCAAGGAGAAGTGCGACGACCAGAGCGGCAATGCGAAGGACGTCTGCGTGAAGGAAGCCAAGGCCGCCCACGTCCACGCCAAGGCCGACGCCAAGGTGACGGAAAAGACCGCGGACGCGAACAAGAGCGCCGACAAGAAGATCGTCGCGGCGAAGAAGGACGCAGTGGAAGACAAGCGCGAGGCCGAATACGCGGTCGCGAAAGAGAAGTGCGACACGCTCGCGGGCGTGCCGAAGGACAATTGCATGAAGGACGCGAAGCTGCGCTTCGGCAAGTCCTGAGTGCAAGCTCTCCCTCCCCCTTGGGGGAGGGTCGGGGAGAGGGTCGCCAAATCGGTCACAATTGATGCATGCCCGACTCCCCGAGCGCAGCACAGGAACCGAAAAAGAGCAGCCTCGCCACCCTCAGGGGTCTGGTTCCCTTCCTCGCCCCGTATAAACGCCAGTTCCTGATGGCCGGCATCGCGCTGGTGGTCGCCGCCGGCGCCACGCTCGCGATCCCGTACGCGTTCAAGCAGATGATCGACCTCGGCTTCGGCGCCGCGGGCTCGAAGAGCATCCAGCACGTCGATCTGTACTTTCTCGCGCTCTTCGGCGTGGCGAGCGTGCTCGCGGTCGCCACCGCCGCGCGCTTCTACACGGTGTCCTGGCTGGGCGAGCGCGTCACCGCCGACATCCGCGACGCGGTCTACCGCCACGTCGTCACGCAAAGCCCGCAATTCTTCGAGATCACGCGCAGCGGCGAGGTGCTCTCGCGGCTCACCACCGACACGACGCTGATTCAATCGGTCGTCGGCACCAGCATCTCGCTCGCGCTTCGCAACGTGCTGCTCTTCGTGGGCGGGCTCGCGATGATGTTCGTGACCAGCGTGAAGCTCTCGTCGATCATCATCGTGCTGCTGGTGGCGGTGGTGCTGCCGATCGTCGTGTTCGGCCGGCGCGTGCGCAAGCTCTCGCGCGATTCGCAGGACCGCATCGCCGATGCGTCCGCGATGGCGGGCGAGATCCTGAACGCGATGCCGACGGTGCAGGCCTTCACGCACGAGAAGATCGAGGCCGACCGCTTCGGCACCTCGGTCGAGCGCGCGTTCCGGACCGCGATCCGCCGCATCCGCGCGCGCTCGCTCCTCACGATGATCGCGATCCTGCTCGTGTTCGGCGCGATCGTGTTCGTGTTGTGGCTCGGCGCGCACGCGGTCATCGAGGGCACGATGACCGGAGGGGAGCTGGGGCAGTTCATCCTGTACTCCGTCCTGGTCGCCGGCGCCGTGGGCGCGCTCGCCGAAGTGCTCGGAGAAGCGCAGCGCGCGGCGGGCGCGACCGAGCGCCTGATGGAGCTGCTCTCGGTGCGCTCGCCGATCCAGGCTCCGGAGCATCCGAAGCCGCTTCCGCCGAGGGCCGAGAACGGGTCCACGCTGGAATTGAAGGATGTGACCTTCAGCTACCCGTCGCGCCCGCAGTCGCCGTCGCTCTCGCACCTCGCGCTCGCGGTGCGGCCGGGCGAAACCGTCGCCATTGTCGGGCCCTCGGGAGCGGGCAAGACGACGCTATTCCAGCTGCTGCTGCGCTTCTACGATCCGCAGCAAGGCTCGATCACGCTCGATGGCGTGGAGATCCGCGATCTCGACCTGCATGCGCTGCGCGATGCGATCGGCATCGTGCCGCAGGACACCGTGATCTTCGCAGCCGACGCGATGGAGAACATCCGCTTCGGGCGCGCCGCTGCGACCGACGAGGAAGTGATCGCCGCCGCGAAGATGGCCGCCGCGCACGAGTTCATCGAGAAGCTGCCGCAGGGCTACAAGTCGTTCCTCGGCGAGCGCGGCGTGCGGCTTTCGGGCGGGCAGCGCCAGCGGATCGCGATCGCGCGCGCGCTGCTGAAGAATCCGCCGCTGCTGCTGCTCGACGAAGCCACGAGCGCGCTCGACGCCGAATCCGAGCGCCTGGTGCAGGGCGCGCTCGAGGCCGCGATGGCGGGCCGCACCACGCTCGTGATCGCGCATCGCCTGGCGACCGTGCAGCGCGCCGACCGCATCATCGTGCTCGACAACGGGCACATCGTGGAGACCGGCACGCATGCATCGCTGGTCGCGCAGGGCGG
>JANPHA010000242.1:0-14136 GCA_031424255.1 Burkholderiales bacterium
GCGCTCGCCTTCGCGCGCACCAGCGAGAAGGCGCAGCGCGCCATCGACGAGGTCGGGCTGAAGCTGCCGATCCTGGGCGAAGTGCGCCAGAAGATCATCCTCGCGCGCTTCTCGACCTATTTCGCGCTGCTCTACAAGGCCGGCATCAGCGTGCTCGACTGCATCCAGATTTGCGAGAAGATCGTCGGCAATCGCGTGATGGAGGAGGGGCTGCAGCGCGTGGGGCGCAGCATCTCCGAGGGCCAGGGCATCTCGCAGGCGTTCCTCGCCACCAAGCTCTTTCCGCCGCTCGTGCTGCGCATGCTGCGCGTGGGGGAGTCGACCGGCGGCCTCGACGTGGCGCTGCTCAACGTGAGCTACTTCTACAACCGCCAGGTGCGCGAGGGCATCGACCGCATGCAGCAGATGCTCGGGCCCGCGACCACGATCATCCTCGGCGCGCTGATCATCGGCATCCTGTATTCGATCTTCCTGCCGATCTACGACGTGATCGCGAAGATCAAGTTCTAGGCGCGCGATGCGACATTTCCTCTATCTCACCAACACCCGCCTCGTGAGCCTCGAGGCGCGCGGCGGGCGCATCGTCGCGCGCCGCGAGTTCGCCGTGACCGGCGCCGGCTCCACCGAGTTCGAGCGCTACCTCGCGCACATGCCGAGCATGCCGGTGCACCTCTTCATCGACCTCGCCGAGGAGGATTTCCGCCTCGACACCGTGCCGCACGTGGGCAAGGGCGACCGCGAGGCCATCGTCCAGCGCAAGCTGACGCAGATCTTCCGCAACACCCCGTTTCGCTATGCGCAGCTGCAGGGGCGCGAGGCCGAGGGCCGGCGCGATGACCGCGTGATCTACACCGCGGTCACCAACCCCGAGATCCTGCGCCCGTGGCTCGAGATCATCGAGCGCCTCAAGGTGCCGCTCGCGGGCATCTACTCGGCGGCGGTGTTCAGCGCGGTGATGCTCGACGAGCTCGACCTCGCGTTCGCGGACACGCTGCTGGTCACGTTCACGCCCGGGGACGCGATGCGCCAGAGCTACTTCAAGAACGGCGAGATCAAGTTCAGCCGCTTGACGCCGATCGACCTGCAGGAAGGCATGACGCTCGGGACGATGATCGCCGAGGAGACCACGCGCACCTGGCAATACCTCGACAGCCTGCGCCACTTCGGGGAAGGCGACCGCCTCGAGGTCTGCGTGGTGGTGCACCCGAGCGAGCGCGAGGCGATCCAGCCGGCGCTGCGCGACTTCGCGCAGATCCAGTACCGCGTCCTCGACATCGAGCAGGTCGCGACCAAGCTCGGGTTGAAGCCCGCGCCGCTCGGCTCCTCGGCGGAGGAGGTGTTCGTGCACCTCTACCTCATGCACAACGTCGAGAACCACTTCGCCTCGTCGGACATGCGCCGCCACGACACGATCCGGCGCGCGCGCAACCTGCTCACCCGGCTTGCCACTGCGGCGATCGTCGCATGCCTCGCCTGGGGCGGCTGGAACATCTCGCGCGTGCTCGACGAGAACGAGGGCGACCAGCGCCTCGCGCAGCAACTGAGCGCGCTCAACCGCGAGTACGACGACATCAGCCGGGCGCTGCCCTCGTTCGGCGTGGGCGGCTCGACGATGCGCGACGCCGTGGCCTTCTACAATGCCTCGATCAAGGGCTTCCCGACGGTCACCGATTTCGCGGTGGCGCTTTCCGCAGCGCTGCAGGCCCATCCCGAGATCCGGCTGACACAGCTCACCTGGCAGGCGACCGACGATCCGAAGACCCTGCCGGCGATGGCGGCCACGCAGTCGCCCAACTCGCCCTCGGTGAAAGCGGTGCCCAGGGCGGGCGAGACCGGGACGGTGCCTTCGAGCGCGCCCGACGATCCGAACGCGCCGTTCGCCGGCGGGCACTTCGAGGTGGCGCTGGTGGAGGCGACGGTGCGCGTGGCCAACAACGATTTCCGCGCGGCCCTCGAGCAGGTCGAGCGGCTCGCCGCCGACCTCAGCGGCGTGGACGGGTTTCGCGCCGAGGTGATCGACAGCCCGCTCGACGTGCGCTCGACCCTCGCGCTGCAGGGCCGCCACCTCGAGCGCGAGGCCGCGCAGATGGAGCCGCGCTTCGTGCTGCGCGTGGTGCGCGAGCGCCGCGGGGCCGCATGAAGCAGATCTACAGCCGCGAGGGCTGGGAGGCGCTGCGCGGTGCGTGGATGCTGCTGGGCGCCGCGATCCTCTTGGGCGCGGCGATCGTCGCCGCGAGCCAGTGGTACTTCCTGCAGGAGAAGCGCGACAGCGCGTCCTTCGCGCGGCGCCTGCAGGAGGCGCGCGTGCGCGTCGAGGGCGCCCGGCGCGAGCGCGACAGCCTGTTCGAATCCGCCGACGTGTTCCGCACGCTGGTCGATCGCGGCCTGCTGCAGCCCGAGCGCCGCCTCGACCTGGTGGAGCTCGTGAACCAACTGCGCTCGCGCTACCAGCTCTTCGGCCTCGACTACGAGATTGCCCCGCAGCGCACGCTCGCGTTGGGCGGCGGGCGCGTGTTCAACTCGGTCGACGTCCTCGCGAGCCGCGTGAAGCTCAAGACGCGCGCGCTGCACGAGGGCGACGTGCTCGGCTTCATCGCCGCGCTGTCGCAGACGCCCCAGGGCTTCTATCCGGTGGACCGCTGCGTGCTGCGGCGGCTCACGGCCCCGACCGAAGCGGTCCAGCCCCACGTCGAGGCCGAATGCTCGCTCGAGTGGATCACGTTGAAGGAGAAGCGTGCGAAATAGAAGCGCCTTGTGCCGGGCCCTCGCGCTGGCGCTCGCGCTCTGCGCGGGCGCGGCATACGCCGCGGAGCTCGCGAACCTCGGCACCCTGTTCCTTTCGCCGCAGGAGCGCGCGCGCCTCGACCAGTTGCGCCGCGGCGAGCCGCTCGAGGCGAGCGAGGGACGAGCGGCGGGGACGAGGGCCGCGCCCGAGCTCACCGGTTTCGTGCAGCGCAGCGACGGCAAGAACACGATATGGCTCGATGGGCGCGCGGTCGGCATGGCGGCACCCCGGGGGGCTCCCACCCTCGAGCCGAAAGCGGTGCGCGGCTATTCGCAGAATCCCGATGGCGTGAAGGTCGAGCGCAAGACACCGCGCTGAGTCAAGCGGAGTCCGCCGCAATCCGCGCGCGATTTCCGCTCGCGAGCGCAATCCCACGCTGGTATTCAACATCCTCCGGGTCACTGCACGGAGGCACACATGGACGCCTGCTCGCGCGAACGCGGCTTCGCATTGGTGCTGGCCGCGCTGCTGCTGCTGGTGGGCCTGGGCGCCGCGCTGGCGGTCGAGGTCGCCGCGATGGGCGCCTCGTCGCGCCGCGCCGCCACCACCACGCGCTCTCTCGCCACGGCGCGCGAGGCGCTGATCGCCTACGCGGCCGACCGCCCGATCAACGCTTCCGTGGGACCAGGCTACCTTCCCTGCCCGGACCTCGACGATGACGGCTGGGCGGAGTCGACCTGCGGATCGCTGAACGGCGAGCTCGGGCAGGACACGCGCCTCGGCCGCCTGCCGTGGAAGACGCTCGGCCTCGCCGACCTGCGCGACGGCTCCGGCGAGCGGCTCTGGTACGCGGTATCGACCAGGTACAAGGGGCTGCTCAACTGCGGGGCGAGCCGCGCGTGCCTCGACATGACGCCGCTCGCCGCGCTCGGCACGATCAGCGTGCGCGAGCCCGCGGGCACGCTGGTGCACGACGGCACGCTCGCCAGCGCCACGCGCGCCGACGCGGGAGCGCTCGCCGTGGTGATCGCACCGGGCCCGGCGCTGCAGCGCCTGGGCGAAGGCGAGGCCGGCTTCCAGCGCCGCGATTGCATCCCCGCCGAATGCGACGCGAGCGGGCGCTGCATCACCGATCCGCCGCAGCGCGCGGCGCGCTGCAATCCCGCCAACTATCTCGACCGCGCTCCGGGCGAGCGCTTCGCCGACGAGGACAACGCCGCGTTCGTCGATCGCAGCGACGCCGCGGGACGCGCGCGCAACCGTGACGGGTTCATCCACGGCCCCGTGGTGCTGCCCGATGGGCGCGTCGCGGTGAACGATCGCCTCGCGGTCGTCGCCTACCGCGATGTGATGCCGCGCGTGACCCGGCGCGTGGCGCTCGAGGTGGCGCATTGCCTGCGCTACTACGCGAGCCGTCCCGAGAACGGCGGGCGTTTTCCGCTGCCGGCGCCCTCCTGCGGAATCGGCGCGCCGTTCGGCACCATTCCCGATACGCCATTCGCTTCTCCCGGCGGGCCGATGCTCGAGCGCTGGTGGCGCGTGCATGCGCGCTCGCCCGAGACCCTCTCCGAGTTGCCCACGCGCGACGACGCCTGCCGCATCGCCGTCGCACCCGAAGACCCCGGCCCCGCGCGGCTGGCGCCTCCCGGCACGCCCGCGGATGAAGCGCTCACCGCGGGCCTGGCGGTCCCTTCATGGTGGACCGCGTGGAAGCCGTTCGTTTTCTATTCGCTCGCCGATGGCCCGCGCTTTGTACTCACCGTCGCCGCGGCCTGTCCGCTCGACGCCCATCCCGATGGCATCCTCGTCACGTTCCCCTGACCGCGGCCGCGCGTTCACGCTGCTCGAGCTGATGATCGTGCTGCTGGTGATGAGCGTGCTTCTCACCGGCCTCGCACTCCCGTTCGCCGCGCAGGTGCAGATGCGCCGCCACGAGGAGACGCGCCGCCTGCTCGACGAGGCGAAGGAGACTCTGCTCGGCTTCGTCGCCGCCTACGGAAGGCTGCCCTGCCCGGCAAACGAGTCGAGCCACGGCCTGGAAAGCTTCGCGCCCGGCGGCGACGCATCCAACGGCAATTGCTCCAGCTTCGGCGGGGGCTACCTGCCGGGCGCCGCGCTCGGCATGGCACCGCTCGACGCCGAAGGCTTCGTGCGCGACGCGTGGATGAGCCCGCGCAACCGGATCCGCTACGCGGTGGCGGGCGGCGGCGGCGCGATCAACGGCGTCGCGAACGCCCTCACCCGCACCAACGGCATGCAGGCCGCGACACTGCCCGCGCTCGGCGCCGCTTCGCACTATCTCTTCATCTGCTCGAGCGGGACGCTCGCGAGCGCTTCGGACTGCGGCCCCGCGACCAACCAGCTCACGCGGCGCGCGGCCTTCGTGCTGCTCTCGCTCGGGCCCACGGCCCCGGCCCCGCCCGCGGCCGGCAGCGACGAGGCGCGCAACCTCGACGGCAGCGGCGTTTTCGTCTCGCACGAGGTGTCGGTCGCGGCGGGGAGCGAATTCGATGACCTGCTGCTCTGGGTGCCCGTGCATCTCGTCACGCACCGGATGATCGTCGCGGGGCGATTGCCGTGAGTGCGGACACCAGGAAATTGCTGGCAAAAGGCATGAAAACGCAAATGAACGCAGATGAAGCGCAGATGAGCGGGGAAATGCATTCATCTCAAACGGGCTACGTTTACCGCGGCCACGGATCAATCTCGTCGCTCATCTGCGTTCATCTGCGCTTCATCTGCGTTCATCTGCGTTTCCAGGATCTTGGCTCGCATCACTCTCCCCACCCGCACGCGCACCCCATAAGCGCTTCAGCCCACGGAGGAATCCAGGGACGTTGGAAAGGCCCGGGCGAACGTTGATTCGTGTCGATCCCTTTTCCCCGTCCTTGCCATTCCTCCGTGGCCTGCGGCGTCCGGCGCTCGCGGCGGCTTATAATTGCAGTCCGGCCCGAAAGGACTGCCTTCATGAACCAGCGCGACAAGAGCCTCCCCATCCCCGATGTGCAGGGGTCACCCGATACGCGCCAGCTCGCGATCGACCGCGTCGGCATCAAGGCGATCCGCCACCCGGTGAAGATCCGCGAGCGCGCCGGCGGCATCCAGCACACCGTCGCGCACTTCAACATGTACGTCGGCCTGCCGCACCATTTCAAGGGCACGCACATGTCGCGCTTCGTCGAGATCCTCAACGCCCACGAGCGCGAGATCTCGCCCGACACGTTCCGCCTCATGCTGCGCGAGATGGTGAGGAAGCTCGAGGCCGAGAGCGGCCACATCGAGATGACATTCCCGTACTTCGTGCTGAAGAAGGCGCCGATCTCGGGGGTCGAGAGCCTGATGGATTACGAGGTCACGTTCGTCGGCGAGATCCGCGAAGGCGTCGAGGTCTTCACGCTGAAGGTCGTCGTCCCGGTGACGAGCCTGTGCCCGTGCTCCCGGGAGATCTCCGATCGCGGCGCGCACAACCAGCGCTCGCACGTGACCATCGCCGCGCGCATCCGGAGCTTCGTCTGGATCGAGGAGCTGATCGACCAGGCGGAGCGCCAGGCGTCGAGCGAGCTCTGGGGCCTGCTCAAGCGCCCCGACGAGAAATACGTGACCGAGCACGCCTACGACAATCCCAAGTTCGTCGAGGACATGGTGCGCGACATCGCCGCGAGCCTGAACCGCGACGAGCGCGTCGAGGGCTACGTGGTCGAGAGCGAGAACTTCGAGTCGATCCACAACCATTCCGCCTACGCGATGATCGCGAAGGGGATGGAGCCGGTCTAGAAGCGCTTGATGAGCGTGAGGCTGCCGCCTTCGCGGCGCATCTCCATGCGGCCGAGGAAGCTCATCCCGAGCAGGCCCAGGTTCAGGCCGGGCGACTGGTGAACCACGCCTTCCACGTTGAAGAGGGTGACATCGCCCAGCGTCACGCTGTCGAGCGTCACGCGGTAGACCTCGACCGGGCCGTTGGCGGTCAGCGACCGCGCGAGCTTGCCCTTGCGAAAGTCGATGCCCAGGCGCGCGGCCTCCGAGGCCGGGATCGATACGTAGGTGGCGCCGGTGTCGATCATGAAGCGCATGTGCACGCCGTTCACCATGCCGTCGGCGATGAACTGGCCGCCGGAATCGGCGGGCAGGGTCACGCTGGTGCGGCTCGCGGTCTGCGCCGCGGATTCGAAGTGCTGTCCCATCTCGAGCGTCTGGCGCTTGCCGTCGATCTCGAGGACCGCGCCTTTCGAATCGGCGGAGATGAGCTTCACGCCCTCGGCCGTGGTCTCGCCCGCGGAGATGGTGCGCGGGGCGCCGCGGTCGATGACGATCACCGCCTTGCCGGTAAAGAGCCCGATCACGTTCACGTCGGTGGCGTGAGCCGATGCGACTGCGAGCCCCGCGAATGCGAGAATCCACCTTGAAATCATCGAGGGCCTTGTGAAATCGATCGCCGTTTTCCGCTTCTCCGACACCGAAGGGCCGGGCCATTTTGCCACATTCCTCGACGCGAACCGCGTGCCCTGGAAGCTGGTGAAGCTCGACGCGCTCGACGCGGTTCCCGCCTCGAGCGAGCCGTTCGCGGGCCTCGCGTTCATGGGCGGCCCGATGAGCGCCAACGACGAGCTGGCGTGGACGCAACCGGTGCTTTCGCTGATGCGCGACGCGGTGCAACGCGGCGTTCCGGTGATCGGGCACTGCCTCGGCGGCCAGCTGCTCTCGCGCGCGCTCGGCGGCCAGGTGACGCGCAACCCGGTGAAGGAGATCGGCTGGAACCCGGTGCGCGTCGAGGACACGCCGATGGCGCGCGAATGGTTCGGCCCGGACCTGTCCGAGTTCACCACGTTCCAATGGCACGGCGAGACTTTCACGATCCCGCCGGGCGGCGAGCGCATCCTCACCGGCATCCACTGCCCGAACCAGGCCTACGTGGTCGGCGATCGCCACCTCGGCATGCAGTGCCACATCGAGATGACCCCCGAGATGATCGCGAGCTGGATCGGCAGCGGCTCCGGCGAGGTGCGCGCGAACCTCGCGAGCCCCGCGGTGCAGCCGGTGGAGACGATCCAGGCGCAGATGCCGAAGAGGCTGCCGGCGCTGAGCGCGACGGCGGACCGGCTCTACGAGCGCTGGGCGCGCAACCTCAGGTAGCGAGGTCGAGCGCCAGGAAGCGCACGCCGCCGATCGGGTTGTCGTTGTACGGCACGGTGTCGGCGAAGCCCAGCTGCGCATAGAGGCGCTGCGCGTCGGCCATCTGCGGCAGCGTATCGAGCTTGAGGGCCCGGTAGCCGAGCGCTCTCGCCTCGCGGATCACGAGCCGCGCGAGCTCGCCCCCCAATCCGTGGCCGCGATGATCGGCGCGCACGTAGAGGCGTTTCATCTCGGCTTCGTGTGCGCCGAGCGGGCGCAGCGCCACGCAGCCGGCCGGCACCCCGTCGCGCGTCGCGAGCCACAGGCGCCCGCGCGGTGGTGCGTAGTCGCCGGGAAGGCCCGCGAGCTCCGCGTCGAACCCCTGGAAGCAGAGACTCACTCCGAGGCCGCGCTGGTATTCGAGGAAGAGGTCGCGGCATCGCGCCACGTCATCGGCCGTGGCGGCCTCCACGACCGTGAAGAGCGCCGCATTCATCGCGACCCTAATCGCGGAAATTCTCGAACTTGAGCGGCACCTCGGTCACGCCGGCGCGCACCAGCTGGATCGCCTCCTGCAGCACGTCGCGCTTGGCGCCGGTCACGCGCACGACGTCGCCCTGGATCGACGCGGTGACCTTGAGCTTCGCGTCCTTGATCATCTTCACGATCTTCTTGGCGAGGTCGGAATCGACGCCGTTCTTCACCGCCATCTTCTGCTTCACCTTGTCGCCGCCGATCTTCTCCGGATCCTCGAGCTTGAGATAGCGCGCATCGACGCCGCGCTTGGCCATCTTGGCCATCAGCACGTCGCGCACCTGGCCGAGCTTGAAGTCGTCGTCGGCGAACGCGGTGATCTCGTGCTCCTTCTCGTTCAGCTCGAAGCGCGCATCCGAGCCCTTGAAGTCGAAGCGGTTGGCGACCTCCTTGTTGGCGGTATCGACCGCGTTCTTCAGCTCGACGGCGTTGGCCTCACAAAGAATATCGAACGAAGGCATTTTCTTCCTTTCAATTTCCACTGTTGCACAAGTTCCATTGGGACATAAATTCGCCAAGTCTCATCGAAAATCTTTCTCTCCGTGTCCCCCTCTATCAGGAATGATGATATTTCTATTTTATCGGCATAGCTGATATATTGATATTATCAGCCAATGTGATAAGATTGGATTATCACAATCTCTGATAATCCCCATGCGACAGCTGATCACCCAAAGCAGCCAACTCAGTCAGATCTTGAAGGGGCGCAGGCAAGCGCTGGGGCTCACGCAATCCAAGCTCGCCCCAAAACTGGCGATCTCGCAGAATCGTCTATCCCAGCTGGAGACGAACCCGAACGGACTCCGCCTCGACAAGCTGCTGGACCTTCTAAACCTGCTCTCTCTCGACCTGGTAATCGAAGATCGAACCGCTCGCAAACGAGACGAGTGGTAAGAGATGGGAAGAAAATCGCACACGCGCGAGTTGGCGGTTTGGGTCAATGGCCAACGCGCCGCAACCTGGCGATTTCCCACACGCGGAGACTCCGAACTTCAATACGACCAAACCTGGGTCAAATCCCCCGAGGCTCGCCCCCTCTCTCTTTCTCTTCCAGTCAGTTTGGACAATGCCCCGATAAAAGGGCCGGCCGTAGAGCATTACTTTGAAAATCTGCTTCCCGACAGCGATGCAATTCGCCAGCGAATCAGGGAGAAGTTCAACACGCCCTCCCGACAAGCCTTTGATCTCCTCGCCGCTATTGGACGGGATTGCGTCGGCGCCGCTCAGCTACTACCCCTTGGCGAGACTCCTGCGGGCATCAAGCAAATCAGCGCAACCGATTTGAGCCGCGCAGAAGTAGAAAGATTGCTTATCGACGCAACCACCTCGAATCCGATGCGAAGTCTGGGAGATTCGGAATTTCGCGTGTCCATTGCCGGCGCTCAGGAGAAGACGGCGCTGCTGAAACGTGAGGGAAAGTGGTCTCTGCCGAGCGGGAGCACGCCAACGACGCATATCTTCAAACTACCGCTCGGACTCATCGGCGGAATGCGTGCGGACATGACGTTGTCCGTGGAAAACGAATGGCTGTGCTCGAGAATACTTCGCGCGTTCGACATTCCGATTGCGCACTGTGAAATGGACACATTTGGCGAAATGCGCACCTTGATTGTCGAGCGTTTTGACCGTCAGCTGCACTCGAGTGGCAAGTATTGGTTGCGCCTCGTACAAGAAGACTTTTGCCAAGCCGGGGGCATTCCATCCTCGAGGAAATATGAAGCCGATGGAGGACCCGGGATAATTGAGATCGCAAGGACTCTGCGCGGATCCATAAATCGCGACCTCGACCTGAAATCGTTCCTGAAAGCCCAGATCCTGTTCTGGTTGCTCGCTGCCGGAGACGGTCACGCCAAGAACTTCAGTATCAGGATCCTGGCAAGCGCACGTTATCAACTCACTCCCCTATACGACGTTCTTTCCTACCACCCCATCATCGGTAAAGGTGCGAACAAGATTTCCAGCCACGATGTAAAGATGGCCATGGCCTTTCGAGGCAAGAGCAAGCACTACCTCATGAGACAGGTTCAGCGTCGGCACATCAACCAAACCATTGCTCAATCCGGATACGGCGCAAACGCAGAGCCGCTCATCGAAGAAATCCTGTCCACGCTGCAGACCGCCATCGAAAAAGTAGAAAGCGAAATTCCCAAAGGATTCCCCGAGAAAGTTGCGGGACCCATCTTCAAGGGACTCAGGGTGTCCGCAGATAAACTCAAGAACATGGCGCCGTAGCGGAATATTTCCGCTTAACGGCCGCGCTTGGCAGCAATCCGCATGCGCAGTGCGTTGAGCTTGATGAAGCCGCCGGCGTCGGCCTGGTTGTAGGCACCGCGGTCCTCTTCCATGGTCGCGATCGTTTGGTCGAAGAGCGAATCCTTCGACTTGCGCCCGGTCGTGAGCACGGTGCCCTTGTAGAGCTTCACGCGCACGCGGCCGTTCACGTGCTCCTGCGAGGCGTCGATCAGGCCCTGCAGCAGGCGGCGCTAGGGGCTGAACCAGTAGCCGTTGTAGATCATGCGCGCGTAGCGCGGCATGAGGTCGTCCTTGATGGCGAGCACTTCGCGGTCGAGCGTGATCGACTCCATCGCGCGGTGCGCCTTCAGCATGATGGTGCCGCCGGGAGTCTCGTAGCAGCCGCGCGATTTCATGCCGACGTAGCGATTCTCCACCAGATCGAGGCGTCCGACGCCGTGCTTGCCGCCGAGCCGGTTCAGCTCCGTCAGGACCTCGGCGGGCGTCATCTTCCTGCCGTTCACCGCGACGATGTCGCCGCGCTGGTACTCGAGATCCACGCTCTCGGGCTTGTCGGGCGCCTTCTCGGGCGACACCGTGATGCGCCACATCGACTCCTCGGGCTCGTAGTCGGGATCCTCGAGGATTCCGGACTCGTACGAGATGTGCAGCAGGTTCGCGTCCATCGAGTACGGCGCGCCGCCGCCCTTGCGCTTCTTGAAGTCGACCGGGATGCCGTGCTTGTCCGCGTACTGGAGCATCGCCTCGCGCCCAGTCAAGTCCCATTCGCGCCACGGCGCGATGATGCGCACGTCGGGCATGAGCGCATAGGCGCCCAGCTCGAAGCGCACCTGGTCGTTGCCCTTGCCGGTGGCGCCGTGCGCGATCGCATCCGCGCCCACCTTGCGCGCCACGTCCACGAGCGCCTTGGCGATGAGCGGGCGCGCGATGGAGGTGCCGAGCAGGTACTCGCCCTCGTAGAGCGCGTTGGCGCGGAACATCGGGAAGACGAAATCGCGCACGAACTCCTCGCGCAGGTCCTCGATGAAGATCTTCTTGATCCCCATCTGCTTCGCCTTCTTGCGCGCGGGCTCCAGCTCCTCGCCCTGGCCGATGTCGGCGGTGAACGTGATGACCTCGCAGCCGTAGGTCTCCTGCAGCCACTTGAGGATCACGGAGGTATCGAGCCCGCCGGAATAGGCGAGCACCACTTTCTTCGGTTTGCTGGCGGCTTTGCTCATGGTCCCCTTCGGCGTCTTCATGTCGGCAGCTTCAGCAGCGCGCGCTGCTCGGGCGTGGGCTCGCGCTTGAACGCGAGCGCGCGCACTTCGTAGGGCCCGGGGCTGGTGAACACCCAGGCGAACCCGGCGTCGCGTAGCGCCGCGGCGAGCGCGGGCTGGGAAAAGCCGTTCTTGTGGGCGTAGAAATCCCTGCCCGATGCGGCGATCTGCTTCCCATGCCCGTAGATCACGTCGTTCACCGTGATCGGTCCCGAATCGGAATCGTAGAGCGTGTCATTCAAATCCAGCCCGCGGCGCAGCACGTCGGCGAACACTGCTTTCAAATCCGGCACCGCGACCTCGGCGAAACCGTGGCTGCGCAGCACGTGCACGAAGCCGCCCAGGACGCGCGGCATGTCGTGGCGCCAGTAGTGCTCGAGATTGTGCGAGCAATACACCGCGTCGTAGAGATCGCCGGGAAGGTTCTTCAGCTCGCGCGCGTCGCAGACGACGTCCGGACGCTGGTTCGCATCGACGTCGAGCAGCACGTGGTCCCAGCCCTGGTAGTGCACCGGGATGGGAATTGCCTTGCTGGCACCGCCGACGTTGAGCACGCGCTTCACGTCTCGATGGACCCGAGCAGCAGGTATTCCATCAGCGCCTTCTGCACGTGCAGGCGGTTCTCGGCCTCTTCCCACACCACGCTCTGCGGCCCCTCGAGCACCGCGGCGCTCACCTCCTCGCCGCGGTGGGCGGGAAGGCAATGCATGAAAAGCGCATCGGCACGCGCGTTGTCCATCATGCGTTCGTCGACGGTGAAGGCGCCGAACGCCTTCCTGCGCGCGTCCTCTTCCGCTTCGAAGCCCATGCTGGTCCAGACGTCGGTGTTCACGAGGTGCGCCCCCGCCACCGCCTGCGTCGGGTCGGCGAAGATCTCGAGGTGGTCGCGATCGAGGCCCCGCGCGCGCGCCGGATCGACACCGTAGCCCGAGGGCGTGCACACGTTCAGCTTGAAATCGAAGATCTGCGCGGCCTGGATCCAGGTGTTGCACATGTTGTTGCCGTCGCCGATCCACGCGACGACCTTTCCGGGGATCGGGCCGCGATGCTCGATGAACGTGTAGATGTCGCCCAGCACCTGGCAGGGATGGTAGTCGTTGGTGAGGCCGTTGATCACCGGCACGCGCGACTGCGACGCGAAGCGCTCGATGATCGTGTGCTCGAACGTGCGGATCATCACGATGTCGACCATGCGCGAGATCACGCGCGCCACGTCCTCGATCGGCTCGCCGCGGCCGAGCTGCGTCTCGCCGGTGTTCAGCACGATCGACGATCCGCCGAGCTGGTGGATGCCCGCCTCGAAGGAGACGCGCGTGCGCGTCGAGCTCTTCTCGAAGACCATGGCGAGCATGCGGTCGACGAGCGGCTGGTAGGCGATGTAGTTCTTGAAGCGTTCCTTGATGAGGCGCGTGCGGCGGAAGAGGTGCTCGAATTCCTCGCGCTCGAAATCGCGGAACTGGAGGAAATGCTTCACGCGGCGGCGGCGGCCGGGGCTTGCGCGAGGAACGCCTTCACCAACGGCGCGAGGATCGCGACCAGCTGGCGCGCCTCGTCTTCCTGGATGACGAGCGCGGGCAGCAGGCGAATCACCTTGTCCGCGGTGACGTTGGTCACGAGCCCGGCGGCGAGCGCGCGCTTCACGATGTCGCCGCACGGGCGGTCGAGCTCGATGCCGATCATGAGACCCATGCCGCGAATCTCCTTCACGCCCGCCACGCCCTGCAGCTCGGCGGCGAGTGCCGCGCGGATCACCTGGCCCATGCGCGCCGCGTGATCGAGCAGGCCGTCCTTCTCGATCACCTCGAGCGTCGTGATCCCCGCGACCGAGACCAGCGGCCCGCCGCCGAACGTGGTGCCGTGGTTGCCCGGCTTGAACACCTTCGCCGCGATGCCGCGCGCGAGGCAGGCACCGATCGGCACGCCCGAGCCCAGGCCCTTGGCGAGCGTGATGACGTCGGGAACCACGCCGGCCCACTGGTGCGCCATCCACTTGCCGGTGCGCCCGATGCCGCTTTGCACCTCGTCGATCATCATCAGCCACTGCTTGCGGTCGCACAGCGCGCGGATCTTGCGCAGGTACTCCGCGTCCGCGACGTGGATGCCGCCCTCGCCCTGCAGCACTTCCATCAGCACCGCGACCACGTCGGGATTGTCCGCGAGGCGCTCGATCGCCGCGAAGTCGTTGTAGGGCACGCGCAGGAACCCGCCCATCAGCGGCTCGAAGCCGGCCTGCGCCTTGCGCGAGCCGGTGGCCGA
>JANPHA010000243.1:0-3549 GCA_031424255.1 Burkholderiales bacterium
ACGCGCACGACCAGCCAATCGGAGAGCACGCGAGTGCCCCCCGTGACCGAGGAAAAGTCGCCTCCGGATTCTCGAATCACGGGCGCCGATTCGCCGGTGATGGCCGATTCGTCCACCGAGGCCACGCCTTCGACCACATCGCCATCGGCGGGAATGAAATCGCCCGCCTCGACCAGGAAGAAGTCGCCCTTGCGAAGCGCCGGGGACGGCACGCTCGTGAACGCGAGCGCGTGGTTGGCCGCCGGCAGCCGCTTCGCGATCACGTCGCGCTTGGCCGAGCGCAGCGCGTCGGCCTGCGCCTTGCTGCGGCCCTCGGCGAGGGCCTCGGCAAAATTCGCGAAGAGCACCGTGATCCACAGCCACACCGCGATAGCCGCGATGAATCCGGTTGCGGCCTCGCCGCGGCCGGCGAGCGCCTGGACCCAGAGGATCGTCGTGAGGATGCTGCCGAGATACACGACGAACATCACGGGGTTGCGCCATTGGTGCTGCGGCAGCAGCTTCACGAACGTGTCGACCAGTGCGCGCCGGAAGATGCTCTTCGTCACTAGCGCGCGCGCCGGCAACGCCTCGCGGGGAATGGGGTGGATGGCGGTGGCGGGAGTGCTCATGGCAGGCGGCTCACTGGGATGCGAGAAGGATGAGGTGCTCGACGACCGGGCCGAGAGCCAGCGCCGGCAGGAAAGTGAGAGCGCCTACGACCACGACCACGCTCGCGAGCAGCACGATGAAAAGCGGCGTGTGCGTGGGCAGCGTGCCGAGGCCCGCGGGCACCGTCTTCTTGGCCGCGAAGGCACCTGCGATCGCGAGGGTGGGGATCGCGAGCCAGTAGCGCGCGAACAGGATCGTGATGCCGAGCGCGGTGTTGTAGAACGGCGTGTTCGCCGCGAGGCCGGCGAACGCGCTGCCGTTGTTGTTACCGGCCGACGAGAACGCGTAGAGGATCTCCGAGAAGCCGTGCGCCCCGGGATTGGCGATGCCGGCCTTGCCGGGCTCCACCATCACGGCGATCGCCGTGCCCAGCAGCACCACCAGCGGAACCACGAGGATGGTGATCGCCGCCATCTTCATCTCGAAGGCGCCGATCTTCTTGCCGAGGTACTCGGGGGTGCGGCCGATCATGAGGCCAGCCACGAACACCGCGATGATCGCGAAGACCAGCATCCCGTAGAGGCCCGAGCCCACGCCGCCGAAGATGACCTCCTGGAACTGGATCAGCCACAGGGGGATCAAGCCGCCGATCGGCGTGAACGAATCGTGCATCGCGTTCACCGAGCCGTTGGACGCCGCGGTCGTGACGGTGGCCCAGAGCGCGGAATTGACGACGCCGATGCGCGCTTCCTTTCCCTCCATGTTGCCGCCAGGCTGCATGACCGAGGCGACCTGGTCCGCGCCGGATTTCGTGAGCAGCGGGTTGCCGGCCTGCTCGGCCCAGACGCAGATCGCCAGCATCGCGACGAGGATCACCGTCATCGTCGCGAGCAACGCCCAGCCCTGGCGCGTGTCCTTCACCATCTTGCCGAAGGTGTAGCAGAACGCGGCGGGGATGACGAGGATCGCGAGGACCTCGAGGAAGTTCGAGAGCGGCGTCGGGTTCTCGAACGGGTGCGCGGAGTTCGCGTTGAAGAATCCGCCGCCGTTGGTGCCGAGCTGCTTGATCGCGATCTGCGAGGCGACCGGGCCGACGGCGATGACCTGCTCCTTCTGCACGGCCTTCTCGGTGACCGCGTTGCCCTTGTCGTCCTTGAGCGGCTGGCCTGCGGCGTCGAGCCTGGGGTTGTCGTATTCGACCTGCTCGGAGAGCGTCGCGGTCGGATAGGCGGAAAAAGTCTGCGGCACGCCTTGCCCTACGAGCGCGAGGGCCAGCAGGAAGGAAAGCGGGAGAAGGATGTAGAGGATGCTGCGGGTCATGTCGACCCAGAAATTGCCGAGCGTGGCCGAGTTCTTGCGCGTAAAGCCGCGGGTGAATGCTACCAGCGTGGCCATGCCGCTCGCGGCCGAGACGAAGTTCTGCACCGTGAGCGCCACCATCTGCGTGAGATAGCTCATCGTCGACTCGCCGCCGTAGCCTTGCCAGTTGGTATTGGTGATGAAGCTCACGGCCGTGTTGAACGAGGAATCGGGCGAGACCGCGGCGAGCCCCTGCGGGTTGAGCGGCAACACGGCCTGGAAGCGTTGCAGGGCATAGACCGCGAGGAAGCCGAGCATGTTGAAGACGAGCATCGCGATGGCGTATTCGGTCCAGCGCATCTCCTTCGCCGGATCGACACCCGCGGCGCGATACAGCCCGCGCTCGATCGGCGCGCCCCAGCGGTTGATGAGGGCGGGCTCGCCCTCGTAGATGTTCGCCATGTAGGCGCCGAGCGGCCTGGCGAGCGCTATCAGGACGACGAGGTAGATTGCCAGCTGCAGATAGCCGTTGGCGGTCATCAGAATTTCTCCGGCACGAGCAGGGCCGCCAGCAGGTAGACGAACACCAGGAAGGCGAACACGCCGCCGAGGATGTAGAGGAGATCCATCACGGCCTCCCGAGGCGCTCGCAGCCGTACACCAGCGCCACGCTGAGCGCGAAGAATGCGAGGGTGAGCCCGACGTATGCGAGATCCATGTGTGCCACCTTGCGTTCGGGGGAGTCCAGATTGTGGGGACGAGTGCGTAAAGAAATTGTATAAACTCCCGCGCCCCGTGTTTTTCATCCGTGTAAAAGCACTACACTTTTGAAACACAATTGCGAAACGGGTCTCAATGCGGCGTAAGGATCCATGAGCGTGGCGCGGCCCGATCCGGACGCCTTGCTCGCGCGCGTGCGGCGGGAGGATGTCGTGGCGGCGCGCGGACGGCTCAAGATTTTCTTCGGCGCCTCGGCCGGGGTGGGAAAGACGTTCGCGATGCTTGCCGCGGCGCGGCGTCTGCGCGACGAAGGCGTCGATGTCGTGGTCGGCGTCGTCGAGACCCACGGCCGCAAGGAAACCGCCGAGCTCGTCGGAGGCCTCGAGGTCCTCCCTCCCCGGGAGATCGCGTACCGCGACCGGACGCTGCGCGAATTCGACATCGACGCCGCGCTCGCGCGCCGCCCGACGGTGATCCTGGTCGACGAGCTCGCCCACACCAACGCGCCGGGATCACGCCATCCGAAGCGTTGGCAGGACGTGCAAGAGATCCTCTCCGCCGGCATCGACGTGCTCACCACCGTCAACGTCCAGCATCTCGAGAGCCTGAACGAGGTGGTCGGCGGCATCACCGGCATCAAGGTGTGGGAGACGCTGCCCGACACGTTCTTCGATTCCGCCGACGACATCGTGCTGGTGGATACGTCCGCCGACGAGCTGCTCGCGCGCCTGAAGGCGGGCAAGGTGTACATGCCGCAACAGGCCGAGGCGGCGGCGCGCAACTTCTTCCGCAAGGGCAACCTGATGGCCCTGCGGGAGCTCGCGTTGCGGCGCACCGCGCAGGTGATCGAGGGCGAGGTGCAGGAGTACCGCGCGGACAAATCGATCGAGGGCGTGTGGAAGACGCAGTCGCGGCTGCTGTGCGCCGTCGGCCCGCGGG
>JANPHA010000244.1:0-2753 GCA_031424255.1 Burkholderiales bacterium
GTTGTTGGTGATGCGGATCGTGTACGCGAAGACATAGCGATCCTCTTCCTCGTCCGACTGGTCGGGAAGATAGGTCGAATGCGCGGTCACCGCCACGCTGTATTTCTTGGCTTCGGGCATCCGAAGATGGTAGCAGAGAAAGCGCGGCGCCCGAGGGCGCCGCCGCCCGATTCCACGTAGAATCCCCACGCCTTCCGACGTCCGACGAGCGCCATGTCCCGATCCCGATTCCGCATCGCCCCGAGCATCCTTTCGGCCGACTTCGCGCGGCTCGGCGAGGAGGTGCAGGGCGTGATTTCCGCCGGTGCGGACCTGATCCATTTCGACGTGATGGACAACCACTACGTGCCCAACCTCACCGTCGGGCCGCTGGTGTGCGCCGCGATCAAGCCGCTTTGCACGGTGCCGATCGACGTGCACCTGATGGTGAAGCCGGTCGATCGGATCGTGCCGGACTTCGCGCGCGCCGGTGCCGCGATCATCAGCTTCCATCCCGAGGCGAGCGAGCATATCGACCGCACGCTGGGGCTGATTCGCGAGCACGGCTGCAAGGCGGGCCTGGTGTTCAATCCCGCGACGCCGCTTGTCTACCTGGACCACGTGATGGACACGGTCGACCTGATCCTGGTGATGTCGGTGAACCCGGGATTCGGCGGTCAGTCGTTCATACCCTCGTCGCTCGCGAAGATCGCGGAAGTGCGCCGGCGGATCGACGCTTCGGGCCGCGACATCTGGCTCGAGGTCGACGGCGGCGTGAAGGCCGACAACATCGCGAAGATCGCGCAGGCGGGAGCCGACACGTTCGTCGCGGGCTCGGCGATCTTCAGCGAGAAGGACCGCTCGCTTGCCATCGCGCGGATGCGCGAGGAATTGAAGCGGGCTACAATAAACGCCTAGTCCCCGATTCGTCCCCCGGCAAGAACACCATGGCACTGCGCGGAACTCATTTCGATTGGCGATGGCATAGCTGGCGCTAGCGCGCTCGTCCTGCCTTTCCCTTTCGAACATGAACCGTGTGGTGACCCATGACTGAAGACGAATTCCTGGCGCTCGGACGCGCTGGATACAACCGGATCCCGCTGCAGCTCGAGACGCTCGCCGATCTCGATACCCCGCTCGCGATCTACCTGAAGCTCGCCAACCGCGCGAACTCCTACCTGCTCGAGTCGGTGATCGGCGGCGAGCGCTTCGGGCGCTATTCGATCGTGGGACTCCCGGCGCGCGAGCGCCTCGAGGTGAAGGGGCGCGAGGTCACGCTCACGCGCGATGCGGCAGTGGTCGAGCGCAAGACGCTCGACGATCCGCTCGCCTACATCGACGCCTACCTGAGATCGTTCCGCGCGGCGCCTTTGGGCCCGGCACTCCGATTCGCCGGAGGCCTCGCGGGATATTTCGGGTATGACACGGTGCGTTACATCGAGGCGCGCCTGCGGGGCGATTCCCGGCGCGATCCGCTCGGCCTTCCCGACATCCGCCTGCTGCTCTCCGAGGAGCTCGCGGTGGTCGACAACCTCTCCGGCAAGCTGCATCTGATCGTCTACGCCGATCCCGCGAAGGACGGAGCGCACGCGCGCGGTTTGCGGCGATTGCAGGAGCTGCGCCTGCAGCTGCGCACGCCCGCGAAGCTGCCGCCCCATGCGCCGCGCGATTCCCTCGAGGCGCCGCGCTCCAACATCGGGGAGCGCGCGTTCTTCGATGCCGTCGCCCGATGCAAGCGCTACATCGAGGACGGCGACATGATGCAGGTGCAGATCTCGCAGCGCATCACGCAGCCGTTCCCGTATTCGCCGGTGAACCTCTACCGCTCGCTGCGCTCGATCAACCCCTCGCCGTACATGTTCTATTTCGATTTCGGCGATGCGCAGCTGGTGGGCGCCTCGCCCGAGATCCTGGTGCGGCGCGAGGCCGACACCGTGACGCTGCGGCCGATCGCCGGCACGCGCAAGCGTGGCTCGACCCCGGAGAAGGATCTCGAGATGGAGAGAGAACTCGTCTCGGACCCGAAGGAGCGTGCCGAGCACCTGATGCTGATCGACCTCGGGCGCAACGACATCGGCCGGATCGCGAAGGTGGGCTCGGTGAAGGTGACCGAGACGATGGTGGTCGAGCGCTATTCGCACGTGATGCACATGGTCTCCAACGTCGAGGGCGAGGTCGATCCCGCGTTGACGCCGATGGAGCTCCTGCGCGCGACGTTCCCCGCGGGCACGGTCACCGGGGCGCCGAAGGTGCGCTCGATGGAGATCATCGACGAGCTCGAGCCGGAGAAGCGCGGCGTGTACGCGGGCGCCGCCGGCTATCTCGGCTTCAACGGCAACCTCGACCTCGCGATCGCGATTCGCACCGGCGTCGTGAAGGACGGAAATCTTTATGTCCAGGCCGCGGCCGGAATCGTCGCGGACTCGATTCCCGAAAGCGAATGGCGCGAGACGCAGAACAAGGCGCGCGCGGTCCTTGCCGCGGCCGAGCAGGTTCACGCGGGCCTCGATGCCCCGGTCGAGGGAGGCGCGCCATGCTCCTGATGATCGACAACTACGATTCGTTCACCTACAACCTGGTCCAGTATTTCGGCGAGCTCGGCGAGGAAGTCAAAGTCGTGCGCAACGACGAGATGACGGTCGACGAGATCGAGCGCCTCGCGCCGCGCCGCATCGTCCTCTCGCCGGGTCCCTGCACGCCCAAAGAGGCGGGCGTCTCGCTCGAGCTGATCGCGCGCTTCGCCGGGCGCCTGCCGCTCCTCGGCGTGTGCCTCG
>JANPHA010000245.1:0-15545 GCA_031424255.1 Burkholderiales bacterium
AACATCCAGTCCGACCAGCTGGCCGACATCAAGAGTCTGTTCGCCGGCCAGAACCTCACGCTGCCCGATCTCTACCCGATGGTGCGCGGGCGCTTGGAGCAGATCGGCGATCGCAGCGTCGCCGCGGGCAAGTTCACCGACGAGCGCGCCAAGCGCCTGGTCGAGCGCGAGTTCAACCTCTCGTGGAGCGAGCGCCCGCGCGCCGACAATCGCATCGTCGCGGGCGAGTTCTGGAAGCCCGATTCGACCGAGCCGCAATTCTCGGTGGAGGAGGGGCTCGCGAAGACGCTCGGCATCAAGCTCGGCGACCCGTTGACGTTCGACGTCGCGGCGACGCGCTTCACCGCGAAAGTGACGAGCCTGCGCAAGGTCGACTGGGACTCGTTCAAGCCCAACTTCTACGTGATCGCGAGCCCGCAGCTATTGAAGGATTACCCGGCGAGCTGGATCACGAGCTTCCACCTGCCCGCCGGCCGCGAGGACGTGGTGACCACCCTGGTCCAGCGCTTCCCGAACGTGAGCGTGCTCGACCTCTCCGCGATGATGGTGCAGTTCCAGCGCATCACCGACCAGGTCTCGCGCGCGGTGGAGTTCGTGTTCCTGTTCGCGATCGCCGCGGGGCTGGTGGTGCTGTTCGCGGCGATCACCTCGACGCAGGACGAGCGCATTTTCGAGGGCGCCATCCTGCGCACGCTCGGCGCGAGCCGCCGCCAGCTGATGGTGCTGCAGCTGGCCGAGTTCCTCACGATCGGCCTGCTCGCCGGGGCGATCGCCTCCGCGGGTGCCGTCGGTCTCGCGATGGTGCTCGCCGATCGCGTGCTCGGCGTGCCCTACGATTTCCACTGGAAGCTGCCGATGATCGGGCTGCTCGTCGGCGGCGTGGGCGTGGCGCTGGCGGGCTTGCTGGGCACTCGCAAGGCCGTTCAGTCGCCTCCACTGCAGACCATCCGCGCGGTCACGTGAAAGCCTAGCGGAACGAGGGATGCTTGGCGATGAAGCGCGAGATCCGCGGCGGGTTGGTGCCGACGTGGAACGCGTAGCGCATCTCCTGGATGCGCTCGTCCATCGCGGTGAAGCGGTCGAAGCGCCTCAGGTAGTCCGCCCAGGTATCGCAGGCGAAATACTCGACATAGCGCCCGAGCACCTGCACATCCTCGAACAATCCCCACGACACCGCGCCCTGGCGCAGGCGCGCGCTGCGGCTCTCCGCCATGATCGTCTCGAACTCGGGGCTGCGCTCGGGATCGATCAGGTACTCGATCGTGATCATCACCGGCCCCGCGTCGAGCGGAAGCTCGCGCGCGGGCACCGGCTCCTGCCACGGATGGGTCGGCGTGTGGTCCTCCTCGGCCGCGCCCTCGAGCATGCGGTTCTTCGTGAGCAGGAGGGCGATCATCAACGTGGCGGCGCAGGTGGCGAGGCTCACGGGGACGCTGGTGAGGTCGGCGAGCTTCCCCCAGATGACGGCGCCGATCGCGGTGCCGCCCATGATCGACATCTGATAGATCGACATGCCGCGCGCGCGCACCCAATCGGGCAGTGCAAGTTGCGCCGAGATCGTCACCGAATTCGCGACCATGATCCACGCCATCCCGCCGAGCACCATCGCGGTGCCGGCGATCCACTCCGTGGGGGCGAACGCGACCACCGCCGTCGCGACGGCCTGCGCGACGCTACCGAAGAGCGCCATCTGGTCGCGATTCCAGAGCACGCGCAGGCGCGGGAGCTGGGTTGCGACCACGATGGCGCCGATGCCGAGGCAGGAGAGCAGCACCGTGTAGGTGCTCGCACCCCCGCTGCCGAAGCGCTTCGCCACGAGCGGCAGCAGCGCGAAGAGCGCCGACGAGTGCAGGAAGAAAACCGAGGTGCGCACCATCGCGTCGCGCATGCGCTTCGATTCGCGCACGTACTGCCAGCCCAGGCGCATCGCGCCGAGGAAGCGCTCGCCCGGCAGCACCGAGGGCTTGCTCTCGCGCTTCCAGCGGCTGAGAAGCACCGCCGCGGCGAGCGAGAGGATGAAGTTGAGCGCGAAGACGTATTCATCGCCGAAGGCCGCGATGATCGCGCCGGCCACGAGCGGGCCGAGCACGCGCGAGAAATTCATCGCGACGGCGTTGAGTGCCAGTGCCGCCGGGAGCTGCGAGCGCGGCACCAGCTCGGGGAGGATGGCGGAGTAGACCGGCCAGCGCATCGCCAGCCCGACGCCGTTGGTGAAGACGAGCACCAGCAGCACGTTGGCGGTGAGCAGGTCGGCAAGCGACACGACGTAGAGCACCGCCGCGTTGGTCGCGACCCAGACCTGGGTGACAATGAAGTAGCGGCGCCGATCGATGATGTCGGCGAGCGCCCCGCTCGGAAGCCCCAGCAGGAATACCGGCAGCGCCGAGGCGGTCTGCACCAGCGCGATCAGCGTCGGCGAGGTGGTGAGCGACGTCATCAGCCACGCCGCGGCGACGTCGTTCATCCACATGCAGATGTTCGCCGTCATCCAGACCAGCCACAGC
The DNA here is from genome assembly GCA_031424255.1 of Burkholderiales bacterium. GTDB lineage: Bacteria > Pseudomonadota > Gammaproteobacteria > Burkholderiales > Usitatibacteraceae > Usitatibacter. The sequence goes on from JANPHA010000245.1 coordinate 2,505, forward strand.
ATGCGGAACGTGGCGTTGCGCAGCGGCGCCCAGGCGGATGCGCCTTCCAGGTCCGGTGCGTCCGGTGTTCCGAGCTCCTCGCCGCTCATCGCTCAAGTCCCGTCGGGCGAATATGAGAGACTATCACCCCGATGTGGCGCCGCATTCCGTTGCACGTATCCCCTTACCTGCTGCTCAGCCTCACGGCGTTCTTCTGGTCGCTCAACTGGGTGATCGGGCGCGCGATCGTCGGCCACGTGACGCCGTTCACGCTCACGTTCATCCGCTGGCTGGTGGCGGTGGCCGTGATGATGCCGTTCGCGTGGCCCGGCATCCGCGCCCACTGGCCGCTCATCCGCCGCCACTGGAAAACGCTGGTGTGGCTGGGGTTCTGGGGCACCGGCCTTCACAACGTCTTCGCCTACGTGGGCCTGCAGTACACGACCGCGACCAACGGCGTCATCCTCAACAGCTCCATCCCGATCCTCATCATCCTGTTCGGCTGGCTCGTCTATCGCGAGACGATCACGCGCATCCAGGCGCTCGGCGTGGCAGTCTCGCTCGCCGGCATCCTCGCGATCATCACGCGCGGGGACCCGCGCGTGCTCGCGGATTTCTCGCTCAACAAGGGTGACATCATCATCCTGATCGGCATGGTCTTCTGGGCCGGCTACACCGTGTTCCTGCGGATGAAGCCCGAGGGGCTTCCGGGCCTCGTGCTGCTCGCCTGCTGCGGCAGCATCGGCGTGGCGATCCTCGCGCCGCTCGCGGCCTACGAGATCGCGTTCCAGGGCGGGCATGCGGAATTCACCCCGGTCACGGTGGCGGCGATGCTCTACGTCGGAATCTTTCCGTCGTTCGTCGGCTATGTCTTCTGGAATCGCGGCGTGGCGGAGGTCGGCCCGAACATCGCGGGAATCTTCGTGCACCTGATGCCGGCCTTCGGCGCGCTGCTCGCGTGGCTCTTCCTCGATGAGCGCATCTATCCGTTTCACATCGCCGGCATCGCGCTGATACTGGCCGGTATCGCGCTCACGACGCGCGGGAAGCGCCGCGCGGTTCCCGAGCCCGGCCCCGAATGAGGAGTGCCTGATGGACCTGATTCTCTGGCGCCACGCCGAGGCGGAAGATGCCCGCGGCGGGGACGATGCCGCGCGCGAGCTGACCAAGCGCGGGCGCAAGCAGGCCGAGCGCATGGCGCGCTGGCTGCGGCCGATGGTCGACGACAAATGGCGCATCTTCGTGAGCCCGGCGGTGCGCACGCTGCAGACGGTGAAGCCGCTCGAGCGCGAGTTCGAGGAATCCCCCGCCGTGGGCCTGAGTGCCACGGTCGCGAGCGGCCTGGACGCGGCAGGATGGCCCGACGGTGACCGGCCGGTGCTCGTGGTCGGGCACCAGCCGACCCTCGGGCAGGTGGCGGCGCGGCTGATCGGAGGAGCGAACGACGAAGGCGACCTCTCCATCCGCAAGGGGGCGGTGCTCTGGTTCGTCGCGCGCGAGCGCGAAGGCAAGCGCGAGACGATGCTCAAGGCGGTCCTTGATCCGGACCTGCTCGGCGACTAGCATGGAGTTGCGGGGGCCGAGCCCCGAATTCCTGCGGAGACCGTCATGAAACTCACTCCCGAGCAGATCGCCGCGTTCGACCGCGACGGCTACCTCTTCTTCCCCGGCCTCTTCACGCCCGCGGAGATCAAGACGCTCACCGACGAGGTGCCGGCGCTTTATGCGCAGCGCCGCGTCGAGAACGTCCGCGAGAAGGACAGCGATGCGGTGCGCACGAATTTCGCCGCGCATCTCTACAGCAAGCCGTTCGCGAAGCTCGCGCGCCACCCGCGCATGGTCGACCCGGTGGTGCAGATCTTCCAGGAGCCGGTGTACATGCACCAGTTCAAGATCAACGGCAAGGCGGCGTTCACGGGGGATGTCTGGCAATGGCACCAGGACTACGGCACCTGGATGAACGACGACCTGATGCCCTCGGCGCGCGCGATGAACGTCGCGATATTTCTCGACGAGGTGAACGAGTTCAACGGGCCGCTGATGTTCATCCCCGGCAGCCACAAGCAGGGCGCGCTTCCCGCGGGGCACGACACCAGCACCACCAGCTATCCGTTGTGGACCATCGACAACGACGCGATCGCGAAGCTCGTGGAGAACGGCGGCATCGTCGCGCCGAAAGGGCCGCAGGGCTCGATGATCCTGTTCCACGGCTGCCTGGTGCACGCGTCCACGTCGAACCTTTCGCCATGGAACCGCGTGAGCGTCTATCTCAGCCTCTGCGCGGTCTCCAACCACATCCGCCGCTTCAAGCGCCCCGAGTACATCGCGCATCGCGATTTCACGCCGATCGTCACGCTCCCCGACGACTGCCTGCTGCGCGACTACGACGTCGAGCTTCCCTGGAAGGACCGCGTCCCCGAAACCGCCTAAACCGGGGACAGACCACGGTTTCCCGCCTGCAGGAACGCGGCTTGAATCACCCGCCGCGTTTTCTCTTTCGAGGCCTCCCGCCGACACCCGGAATGGTTCGTCTTTTCAGCATCCGTTCGAGACTGGTGGCGAATGCCTTGTCGCCCAGCACGAATCCGCCATTCGCTGCGTCGCGTATCGCCTGAATTTCTTCCTGCCCCAGCGCCGTGCCGAACATCCGACGATAGCTGTTCGTGCGCTCCTCCGCATTGGATCCCAGCTCGAGGTACTTCTGATGCGGGACGAGGAGTGACGAAGCGACGCCGCTTGCGTTGAATCCATGGCTCGACCAGGGATACTGCTCGGGTGCGGGGACCATGCCGGCGCGAACGGGATTGAGCTCGATGTAGCGGTGACATCGGAACAGGTATGCGTCCGAATCCACGATGCTCGATCTGAATCTCCCTTCCCAGAGGGAGCCGGTCCTGTGATGGGTTCGATTGATGTGCTGGACAAAACGCTGTCCCAGATTTTTCATGAGCATCGACACGCCATCAACGCGCTCAGGCGTCAGAAGCAGGTGCACATGGTTCGTCATCAAGACGTAGGCATCCATGAAGCAGGGGGACCGATTGTTGCCCCTCTGGATGACATGAAAGGGCAGCCCGGCGATTCTCAGACGCGCGTGGCGTGGCATGGCATGAATCCTCCCGAATGCCATGCATAACGTACTGAAGGCCAATCGGCAGACACCCCAGCGCTTTCCGCCCCGCGGAAAACCGTGGTCTGTCCCCGGTTTACGGGGTCCGTCCCCGGTTTATTTTTCGACGACGTCGAAGGGGATGCCGACGGAGTCCCACTGGCCGCGCTCGGCGTCGAGCGCGAGCGAGATCAGCGTGTGGTCGGCGAGCCAGCTCGATTCGATCTCGAGCTGGAAGCCCTTGCCCTTGCGGGATACCGCGAGCTTGGGCAGCTTGAGGGTGCGCCGGCTGCGGTGGAAGATGACCGACAGGCGCAGGCAGAAGGCGAGGGTGGCGAGGCGCGGATCGTCCTCGAAGGCGGCGCGCATCTTGGTGAGCTTGCCGCGCTGCGCCAGCACCAGGTTCGAAATCCATCCCTGCTCCTGGCGCGAGAAGCCGGGCATGTCGGCGTTGGCGAGGATGTAGGCGGTGTGCTTGTGGTACGCGCCCTGCGCGATCGAGATGCCGATCTCGTGCAGGCGCACCGCCCAGTCGAGGAACGGCGCCTGTGCGCCCAGCTCCTCGCCGCGCGGATCGAGCCCGCGCAGCAGGGTGCGGGCGAGCACGCCGACGCGATGCGACTGGGCGAGGTCGACGTGATAGCGGCGCACGAACTGGTCCACCGTGACCTCGCGGATGTCGCGATGGTGCACGCGCCCGAGCAGGTCCCACAGCACCCCTTGGCGCAGCGCCCCGTCGGCCACGGTCATGTCGCGGATCGAGAGCTCGTCGAAGATACCCGACATGATCGCCACTCCGCCCGCGAAAACCGGGATGCGGTCCTCGCGCAGCCCGAGCAAGGCGAGCTTGCGCGCGTCGCCCGCGGCCAGCAGCTGCTCGCGCAGCCACGCGAGGCCCGCAGGCGTGATGCCGCGAGCGGCCTGGCCGTTCTTGTGCAGCGTCTCCGCGATCGAGCGCGCGGTGCCGGAGGAGCCGACGACTTCCTTCCAGCCTTCCTTCTCGAAGCGCGCGGCGATCGTCTGCACCTGCTCGCGCGCCGCAAGCTCCGCCTGCTTGAAGCTCTTCTTGTCGATGCGCCCGTCGCCGAAATAGCGCGCCGTATAGCTCACGCAGCCCATGTAGAGGCTTTCCATCGCCTTGGGCTTCAACTTGTTGCCGATGATGAATTCGGTCGAGCCGCCGCCGATGTCGACCACCAGGCGATTGTGGCCGGAGGGCGGCAGCGAGTGCACCACGCCCAGGTAGATCAGGCGCGCTTCCTCGCGGCCCGGGATGATCTCGATCGGAAAGCCGAGGACCTCCTCCGCGCGGCGCAGGAAACCGGTGGAATTCTTTGCCACCCGCAGCGCGTTGGTTCCGACGACGCGCACCGCGGCGCGCGGCATCCCGGCGAGGCGCTCGGAGAAGCGCTTCAACGCGGCGAGCGCGCGCTGCTGCGCCAGGTCGTCGAGCTGCTTGTCCTCGGTGAGGCCGCTCGCCAGGCGCACCGTCTCCTTCAGGGAATCGAGCGGATACACCTGGTCGTCGACCACGCGGCCGATCTCGAGGTGAAAGCTGTTCGAGCCCAAGTCGACCGCGCCGAGGGTGGTATATTCCATGAGGGTGATGCGAGGCGCCGGTGAGCGTTTTCGGCGTCGAAGTATCGCATAGTTCGCGCGCGTTCCCGCGCCCGTTCGCGCCCCTGTCACACGATCGTCATGTAGCGACACTATCGTCCATGGGTAAGAAGCCCAAAGCTCATTCCAAGCGCGTGTCGCGTCACTCGGCGGACCATTTCCTCAACCGGGAGCTGCAGGCTCTCGAATTCAACCGCCGCGTGCTCGCGCAGGCGGAGGACAAGGCCGTCCCGGTCCTCGAGCGCCTGAAGTTCCTCTGCATCGTGTCGTCGAACCTGGACGAGTTCTTCGAGATCCGCGTTTCCGGCGTGAAGGAGCAGATCAAGCTCGGCGCCGCCACCACCGCTCCCGACGGCATGACGCCGCTGCAGGTCTTCCGCCAGGTCGCGGCGCGCGCGCAGGGCATCGTCGAGCGCCAGTACCGGCTGTTCAACGAGGAGGTGCTGCCCGCGCTCGCGAAGGAAGGCATCCGCTTCCTGCGCCGCGCGGAATGGACGCCGGCGCAGCAGGAATGGGTCCGCGACTATTTCTTCCGCGAGATGATGCCGGTGCTCACGCCCATCGGGCTCGACCCGGCGCATCCGTTTCCGCGCGTATTCAACAAGAGCCTCAATTTCGCCGTCGAGCTCGAGGGGCGCGACGCGTTCGGGCGCGATTCGCGCGCCGCCATCGTGCAGGCGCCGCGCGTGCTGCCGCGGGTGATCCCGCTGCCGCGCGAGGTGGCTCACGGCCCCAGCGATTTCATCTTCCTCTCGTCGATCCTGCACGCGCACGTGGGCGAGCTCTTCGCCGGGATGCACGTCCTCGGCTGCTACCAGTTCCGCGTCACGCGCAACTCCGACCTCTTCGTCGAGGAGGAGGAGATGAAGGACCTGAAGAAGGCGCTGCAGGGGGAATTGCCGCAGCGCCATTTCGGCGACGCGGTGCGCCTGGAGGTGGCCGACAACATGTCGGAAGCGATGACGCGCTTCCTGTTGAAGCAGTTCGGCCTCGACGGCGACGATCTCTATTCGGTGGCGGGGCCGGTGAACCTCGTGCGCCTGATGAACATTCCCGAAGTGGTGAACCGGCCCGACCTCGAGTATCCGCCGTTCACGCCGGGCCTGCCCAAGCCTCTCGCCAAGGGCCGCGACCTGTTCGAGGTGATCCGCAAGGGCGACGTGCTGCTGCACCGCCCGTACCAGTCGTTCACGCCGGTGATCGAGTTCATCCGCCAGGCCGCCCGCGATCCGCAGGTGGTCGCGCTCAAGCAGACCGTCTACCGCACCGGCACCGACTCGGTGATCATGCAGACGCTGATCGACGCGGCGCGCGCCGGCAAGGAAGTCACCGTGGTGGTGGAGCTGATGGCGCGCTTCGACGAGGAAGCCAACATCAACTGGGCGGCGCGGCTCGAGGAAGTCGGCGCACACGTGGTCTACGGCGTGGTCGGGCACAAGACGCACGCCAAGATGGCGCTGGTCGTGCGGCGCGAGGAAGGCAAGCTGGTTCGCTACGCGCACCTGGGAACCGGCAACTACCATCCCCGGACCGCGCGCTCGTACACGGATTTCGACCTGCTCACCGCGCGCGAGGAGCTCGGCGCCGATGTGAACGAGGTGTTCCAGCAGCTCACCGGGCTGGGCAAGGTGAGCAAGCTGAAGCACGTATGGCAGGCGCCGTTCACGCTGCACCCGAAGATCCTCGAGGCGATCGAGGCGGAAACGCGCGTCGCGAAGACGGGAAAGCCGGCGCGCATCGTCGCCAAGATGAACGCGCTGCTCGAGCCCGAGGTGATCGAGGCGCTCTACAAAGCCTCGCAGGCGGGCGTGAAGGTGGACCTGTTGATCCGCGGCGTCTGCGCGTTGCGCCCCGGCGTGCCGGGGTTATCGGAGAACATCCGCGTGCGCTCGATCATCGGGCGCTTCCTCGAGCACACGCGCATCTTCCACTTCCGCCACGGCGGCGAGTCGCACGTGTTCCTGTCGAGCGCGGACTGGATGGACCGCAACTTCTTCCGCAGGATCGAGCTGTGCTTCCCGGTGATCGACCCGAAGCTCGAGCGGCGGGTGATCGCCGAGGGGCTCAAGCCCTATCTCGAGGACAATTCCCAGGCCTGGGACATGCAGCCCGACGGCACGTTCAAGCGGGCCCGGCGCGGGCGCAGCAAGGCGAAATGCGCGCAGGTGCTGCTGCTGCGCGCGCTGGCGAAATAGAACCTTACTTCCAGAACTTCCACCAGGGCCCGGTGCGGTTCTTGCCTTCCTGCGCCATCTTGTCGGCGGGGAAATTGCGCGCCAGGACTTTCCTCGCGTCGTCGCGCAGCTCCGTCATTCCCATGCGGTCGTAGGCCTCGATCATCACGTCGAGCGCCTCGCGGTGGGCGGGGGAGTTGGGGAAGCGAACGATCGAATCCTGCGCGCGGTTGGCGGCGGCGAGGTAGGCGCCGCGCGAGAGGTAGTACTTCGCGACGTTGAGCTCGTGGCGCGCGAGGGCCTCGATCAGGTAGGCCATGCGCTCGCGCGAATCCGCGGCGTAGCGGCTCTCGGGGAAGCGCGTGACGACTTCCTTGAAGCCTTCGAACGATTCGCGCGCGGCCTTGGGATCGCGGTCGGCGAGGTCCTGGCGGATCACGCGCGCGAATGGGCCGAGGTCTTCCTTGAAGTTGGCGAGCGCCTTCAGGTAGAGCGCGTAGTCGACGTTTGGATGGTTCGGGTGCAGCTTCATGAACTTGTCGAGCGCGGAGACCGCCTGCGCCGTCTCGCCCTGCTTGTAGTACGAGTAGGCGATCTCGATCTGCGCCTGCTGCGCGAACCGGCCATAGGGAAACTTCGACTCCAGCTGCTCGTAGAGCTTGGCCGCCTGCTCCCAGTTGTGGTTGTCGAATTCCTCCTTCGCGGCCTTGTAGAACTGCTCCGCGGTCCAGTCCTTCCTCACCTTCTCCTTGTCCGCGAAAATGCCGCACCCGGCGAGCGCCAGGGCGAGGAGGACGGAGGCCAATGCCGTTACACTTCGATTCATGACGAATCCCGATTCGCGAAGCGCGAATTATACCGCGAGCGAGGGCGCCTCCCGCGAGCTGAAGTTCACGATCCCGGTGGAGATGGCGGGCCTGCGTCTCGACCAGGCTCTCGCGCGGCTCCTGCCCGGCGAATCGCGCACGCGGCTGGCCAAGCTGATCGAGGACGGGCACGTGAGAGTCGACGGCGCGGCCGCGGCGGTGCGCCTGAAAGTGAAGAGCGGCGAGGCGATCGAGCTGGCCCTGGCGCCGCGCCCGGCCGAGGCCGCGTACCGGCCCGAGGCGATCGCGCTCGCCATCCTGCACGAAGACGACGACGTGCTGGTGGTCGACAAGCCGCCCGGGCTCGTGGTCCACCCGGGCAGCGGCAACTGGGAGGGAACGCTGCTGAACGCGCTCCTGCACCATGCGCCCGGCGCCGCGCACCTGCCGCGCGCGGGCATCGTGCATCGCCTCGACAAGGATACGAGCGGGCTGCTGGTGGTCGCCAGGAACGAGCTCGCGCAGCAGGCGCTCGTGCGCCAGCTGCAGGCACGCACGGTGAAGCGCACCTATCTCGCGCTGGTTCGGGGGCGCGTCACGAAAGCGGGAACGGTGGAGGCTCCGATCGGGCGCCATCCGGTGCAGCGCACGCGCATGGCGGTGGTCGCGAGCGGCAAGCCCGCGGTCACGCACTACCGGGTGCGCGAGGCGTTCCCCGCCCACACGCTGCTCGAATGCGATCTCGAGACCGGGCGCACCCACCAGATCCGCGTGCACCTCGCCTCGATCGGCCATGCGCTCGAGGGCGATCCGGCGTATGGCGGCCGCGGCGCGCGCCTCATCGATCGCCAGGCGCTGCACGCGTGGAAGCTCGCCTTCATCCACCCGCGCTCGGGCGAGGCGGTGCGCTTCGAAGCCCCGGTCCCCGCGGACCTGCGCGCGCTGCTCGCGACGTTGCGCGCCGCATGAGCCCGCCGCGCGAGTGGCTGGTGCCCGACTGGCCGGCGCCGGGAGGGGTGCGCGCGTTCGTGACGACGCGCGCGGGCGGCGTGAGCGCGGGCGAATACGCGGCGCTGAACCTCGGGCTGCAAAGCGGCGACGAGCCGGGGCGGGTCGAGCGCAATCGCGCGATCGTGCGCGGCCACCTTCCCGCGGAGCCGCGCTGGATGGCGCAAGTGCACGGCACCGCGGTCGCCGATCTCGATCGCCTCGGGCCGGGCGAGACGCCGACGGCGGATGCGGCAACCGTGAGCCTTCCCGGCCGCGTTGCCGTGGTGCTCACGGCCGATTGCATGCCCCTTTTCCTCTGCGACGACGCGGGCGAGCGCGTGGGCGTGGCCCACGCGGGGTGGCGCGGGATGGCCGCCGGCGTGATCGAGAGCACGGTACAGGCGTTCGGCGTCGCGCCGGCGGGCCTGATGGCCTGGATGGGACCCGCCATCGGGCCGGAAGCGTTCGAGGTGGGAGCGGAAGTGCGTGAAGCGTTCGTCGCCGTGGATCCCGCGGCCGCGTCGGCGTTCGTCGCGCATCGCCCGGGAAAGTTCATGGCCGATCTCTATGCGCTCGCGCACGCGCGGCTCGCCCGCGCCGGCGTGAATCGCGTCTTCGGCGGCGGGTATTGCACGCTGCGCGACGCCGCGCGATTCTTTTCCTACCGGCGCGTGCCGAAGAGCGGAAGAATGGGTGCTTTCATCTGGCGCGAATGAAACATTGGGTTCGGCGCCAATATCTGCAATGATCGCGGGCCTATGCACGTCCTTGCCTACATCCTCATCTCCTGCCTTCTCGGCACGCTGCTGTCGCTCGCGATCGCGGCGGTGGTCGCGTTTCGCGTCCAGGCCCGCTGGATCCCGACGCTGGTGAGCTTCGCGGTCGGGGCGATGCTGGGCGCCGCGTTCCTCGACCTCCTGCCCCACCTGTTCGAGAACAATCCCAATCCCGGCCGCACCGCCGCCTTCATCCTCTTCGGCATCCTCGTGTTCTTCATGCTGGAGAAGCTGATGCTCTGGCGCCACCACCATCACGGCGAAGGTGAAAGCGACGCCGGCGCGCTCGAGGGCCACGCCCACGCCCACGCGGAGCACGATCACGGCCGCTCGGGCTGGATGGTGATCTTCGGAGACTCGTTCCACAACTTCACCGACGGCGTGATCATCGCCGGGGCGTTCCTCGCCGACGTGAAGATCGGAATCGTGACCTCGATCGCAATCATCGCGCACGAGATCCCCCAGGAGATCGGCGACTTCCTCGTGCTGCTCAACTCGGGCTTCAGCAAGGCGCGCGCGCTGCTGTGGAACGTTCTCTCCGGCATGGCCGCGGTGGTGGGCGCGCTGCTCGCCTTCTTCATGCTCTCCTCGGTGAGCGGCTGGATCCCGGAAATCCTCGCGTTCGCCACGGCGAGCATGATCTACGTGGCGGTGGCCGACCTCATTCCCGGGCTGCACAAGCGCACCGCGCTCGGGGAGTCGCTGGTCCAGGTGACATTCATAGCGCTGGGCATCGCCAGCATCTGGCTCATCCATGCCGTATTGTTTCCGGCAGTTTGAAGGCATACAGTTATTCCCAACCGGCCCACAACCATGCCCAAGCCCGCCTCCCTGCCGAACGCCAATCAACTCGCCGCCAGGCTCAAGGTCTCCGCAGACAAGCTCGCCGAATCGATGGCCGGCGGCGGCGCCTCCGAGCAGGTCATGACCGGGTTCGCCGACGCCTACCGCGCGTGGCTGGAATCGATGTCGGCCAAGCCCGAGACCATGCTCGACCTGCAGAGCCGTTACATGCAGGAGCAGATGCGCCTGTGGATGGGCGCGCTGCAGCCCAGCCCGGCCGGGGAGGATGGCGATGCGCCGGTCGGGGACAAGCGTTTCTCCGGCGCGGAGTGGAGCGAGCTTCCGGTGTTCCGCTATTTCCGCGACTCCTACCTGCTCACCTCGAAGATGATGATGGAGGCGGTGGAAGAGTCGAGCCTGGATGCGCCGACCAAGCAGCGCATGCGCTTCTTCATGCGCCAGTACCTCGACGCGGCCGCCCCGTCCAACTACCTGCTGACCAATCCCGAGGCGCTGAAGGCCGCGATGCAGAGCAGCGGCGAGACCCTGCAGGAAGGCCTGAAGAACCTGCTCTCCGACATGGAGAAGGGCCACATCTCGATGACCGACGAGACGGCGTTCGAGGTGGGCCGCAACATCGCGACCACCAAGGGCGCGGTGGTCTGGGAGACCGAGCTGGTGCAGCTGATCCAGTACGACCCGCTCACGCCGAAGGTCTACGAGCGCCCGCTGGTGATGGTGCCGCCGTGCATCAACAAGTACTACATCATGGACCTGCAGCCCGAGAATTCGCTGGTGCGCTACGCGGTGGAGCAGGGCCACACGGTGTTCCTGCTCTCGTGGCGCAACATCCGCCCGCACCAGAGCCAGGTGAAGTGGGACGACTACATCGGCGACCTGATCGCGGCCCTCGGCCAGGCGAAGCGCATCACCGGTGAGCCGAAGATCAATGCGCTCGGTTTCTGCATCGGCGGCACGCTGCTCTGCTCCGCTCTCGCGGTGCTCGAGAAAAAGCACGCGAACCCGGTGGCGAGCCTCACGCTGCTCACGACGCTGCTCGACTTCACCGACGTGGGCGAGATCCGCGTCTACATCGACAAGAATTTCGTCGAGAAGCGCGAGAAGCAGCTGGAGAAGGGCGGCATCGTGCCCGGCAGCGAGCTCGCCGGGGCCTTCTCGAGCCTGCGCGCCAACGACCTCATCTGGTCGTACGTGGTCAACAACTACCTCAAGGGCAAGCAGCCGCCCGCATTCGACCTGCTGTACTGGAATTCGGACGCCACCAACCTGCCCGGACCGATGTACGCGTATTACCTGCGCAACACCTACGAAGAGAACAAGCTCGCACAGCCCGATGCGCTCGAGATGTGCGGCGTGCCGGTGAGCCTGAAGCGCATCAAGCTGCCCACCTTCGTCTTCGCCGCGCGCGAGGACCACATCGTGCCGTGGAAAGGCGGCTACAAGAGCGCGTCGACGCTGGGCGGAAAGGTGACCTTCGTGCTCGGCGCGAGCGGCCATATCGCCGGCACCATCAACCCGGTGTCGAAGAACAAGCGCAGCTACTGGGTCAACGACAAGCTCACCCCCGATCCCGACAAGTGGTTCGCCCAGGCGCGCGAAGTGCCGGGGAGTTGGTGGGCGGAATGGTCGAAGTGGCTGCAAGGCCACGGCGGCAAGATGGTGCCGGCGCGCAAGAAACCTGGCGGCGGCAAGACAAAGCCCATCGAGCCCGCTCCCGGGCGCTACTCGAAGGAGCGGGCCTAGAGGCACACCGGTAACCACAAGCTGGAGGAGAAGAAAAATGACTCAGAGAATCGCATTGGTGACGGGCGGCATGGGCGGCCTGGGCGAGGCCATCTGCATGAAGCTCGAGAAGATGGGGATCAAGGTCGTCGTGACCTATTCCCCCGGCAACACCAAGTACAAGGACTGGCTGAAGGAGATGGAGGGCCACGGCTACAAGTTCCTCGCGTACCCCTGCGACGTGTCCGACTTCGACTCGTGCCAGAAGATGGTCGCGCAGGTGGTGAAGGACCTGGGACCCGTCGACATCCTGATCAACAATGCCGGCATCACGCGCGACATGACGTTCAAGAAGATGACCAAGACCGACTGGGATTCGGTGATGAGCACCAACCTGGACAGCGTCTTCAACGTGACCAAGCCGGTGGTCGACGGGATGGTGGAGCGCGGCTGGGGGCGCGTGATCAACGTGTCTTCCGTGAACGGCCAGAAGGGCGCCTTCGGCCAGACCAACTATTCCGCCGCGAAGGCCGGCATGCACGGCTTCACGATGGCGCTGGCGCAGGAGGTGGCGAGCAAGGGCGTGACGGTGAACACCGTGAGTCCCGGCTACATCGCGACCGACATGGTCAAGGCGATCCGGCAAGACGTGCTCGACAAGATCATCGCCGGCATCCCGGTCAAGCGCCTGGACACACCGGGCGACATCGCCTCGATGGTGTCGTGGGTCGCTTCCGACGAATCCGGCTTCGCCACCGGGGCCGATTTCTCGGTCAACGGCGGCCTGCACATGGGCTGACCCGGCGCGCGTGTCGCCGCGCGGTCAGAACAGGTTGCCGATGTTCAGCAACGTCGCCACCCCGAGCACCGCGAAAATGCCGGCCGCGATCGCGTGCACCAGCTTCATCGGCACCTTCTTCGCGAGCCGGTCGCCGACGAACACCGCGGGCACGTCGGCGAGCATCATGCCCAGCGTGGTCCCGGCCACCACCGCCACCAGATCCTGGTAGCGCGCAGCGAGCGCGACGGTCGCGATCTGTGTCTTGTCGCCCATCTCGGCGAGG
>JANPHA010000246.1:0-26359 GCA_031424255.1 Burkholderiales bacterium
CCCGGCGGGCAGGCCCATGCCGGCGTTGTTGAAGAGCACGTCGAGCCGGCCGAATTTTTCCTTCGCCTTCGCGAAGAGCTCGCGCACCGAGGCGGGATCGGCCACGTCGGCGCGCACCGCGAGCGCCTGGCCGGGCGGCACGCCCGAATCGGCGATCGCCTTTTCCAGCAGCTCGAGCCGCCGGCCGGTCAATACCACGCGGTATCCCTCGCGCAGCAGCGCAAGCGCGGAGGCCTTGCCGATTCCGGCGCTGGCGCCGGTAACGAGGGCGACCTTCTGGTGGGTGTCCATGCTCATTCCTTCGAAGTGTGCGCGAATGCGCGATGACGTTCTCGCCCGACTACTCGACCGCGCCCAGCACTTCGCGCAGCGTCGACACGATCTGCGCGAGGTGCGGCTCCTCGACGATGAGCGCGGGCGCCAGCGCGATGATGTCGCCGGTCTGGCGCACGAGCACGCCCTTCTCGAAGCACTTGAGGAAGACCTCGAATGCCCTCGCGCCCGGCGCGCCCGCCCGCGGCGTGAGCTCGACCGCGCCCACCAGCCCGGAATTGCGGATATCGATCACGTGTCGCGCGCCCTTCAGCGAATGCAGCGCGGCCTCGAGCTTCGGCGCCATGCGCGCCGCGCGCGCGAACAGATCCTCGTCCTTGTAGAGCTGCAGCGTCGCCACGCCCGCCGCGCACGCGAGCGGATGCGCGGAATAGGTGTAGCCATGGAAGAGCTCGATCGCGCCCGCAGGCGCGGACATGAACGCCTGGTAGATCCCGGACGAGGCGATGACGCCGCCCATCGGCACGGTGCCGGAGGTCACGCCCTTGGCGAACGTGATCATGTCGGGCACGACGCCGTAGACGTCGGCGCCGAACGCCGCGCCGAGCCGGCCGAACGCGGTGATCACCTCGTCGAAGATCAGCAGGATGCCGTGCTTCTTCGTGATCTCGCGCAACCGCTGCAGGTAGCCTTTCGGCGGAATCAGCACGCCGGTCGATCCCGCCAGCGGCTCGACGATCACCGCGGCGATGGTGGAAGCGTCGTGCAATGCGACCAGCCGCTCGAGCTCGTCGGCGAGCTGCGCGCCCCATTCGGGCTGGCCGTGCGAGTACGCGTTCTTCTCGAGGTTGTGGGTGTGCTGCAAATGGTCGACGCCGGTGAGCATCGTGCCGAACATCTTGCGGTTGGCGGGAATGCCTCCGACCGAAATGCCGCCGAAGCCCACGCCGTGATAGCCGCGCTCGCGCCCGATCAGCCGCGTACGCGCGCCTTCACCGCGCACCCGATGCCACGCGATCGCGATCTTCAACGCGGTGTCGACCGCTTCGGAGCCCGAGTTGCAGAAGAACACGTGATCGAGAGGCGCGGGTGCGAGCTCCACGATGCGGTTGGCGAGCTCGAAGGAGAGCGGGTGCGCCATCTGGAACGCCGGCGCATAGTCCATCGTCGCGGCCTGCTTCTGGATCGCCTCGACGATCGGCTTGCGGCAATGGCCCGCGTTGCAGCACCAGAGGCCGGCGAATCCGTCGAGGACCTGGCGGCCGTCATCGGTCCAGTAGTACATGCCCTCGGACCGCACCAGCATGCGCGGCGCCGCCTTGAACTGGCGGTTGGCGGTGAACGGCATCCAGTGCGCGTCGAGCTCCGCGCGGGTGAGCTTGAGCTGGTCGGAAAGTAAGGTCATGGAGCGCATCCGGTGGGTAGTGATCGGATTTTACGCTCCGTAGGACGATGCCGACCGCCAAATGGGCGAGTAACCGGCAGAGGGGGAAAAGCGTTGCTCGTAAATTGGAGTGGCTTTCACTCCCTTTCGGAGAGAGGACTTCATTTATGTGGAAACGTAAACTGCTTCTGGGCGCGCTCGTGGCGTCCTCGATCGGCTTGATCCCGATGCAGGCGTCCGCGGATGTCGGATTCTTCGTGGACGTGGCGCCGCCGGCACCGCGTGTCGAGGTCGTGCCCGCGCCGCGCTCGGGCTACGTCTGGGCGCCGGGGTACTGGGACTGGCGCAATGGCCGCCACGCGTGGGTCAAGGGCCACTGGGAACGCGAGCGTCGCGGCATGTACTGGCATCCTTCGCGCTGGGAACAGCGCGACGGCCGGTGGGCGTTCGAGCGCGGCCGCTGGGACAAGAGCCGCTGGGACAAGGACCGCGACGGGGTGCCTAACCGGGTGGATCGCGATCGGGATGGCGACGGCGTGCCGAACCGATACGATCGCGCGCCGGACAATCCGCGCCGCCAGTAACAACCTGTAGAACGATTGTTTCGAAGGGCACGTTCGCTCGGCGGACGTGCCCTTGTTCGCTTGTCATCCGCCGCACGCCGTCGTACGTTATGCAGGTACGGAGGTGACCTATGAAAATGCGTAAGCTGATTCTCGGAAGCTTGATTGCGGCGACTCTCGGGGTGGCACTGCCCGCAGCCGCGCGAACCAACGTGGAGCTTTTCGTCGACGTGGCGCCGCCGCCGGCGCGCTACGAAGTGGTCCCCGCGCCGCGCGTGGGATTCGCCTGGGTTCCCGGGTATTGGGACTGGCGAGGGCACCGGCACCACTGGGTCCGGGGTCACTATGTTCGCCATCGCCCCGGCTACATCTACGAGCCGGTGCGCTGGGTCGAGCGCGACGGCCGCTACTACTACTCGCGCCCGGGTTGGCGTGCCCACGATCGCGATGGCGACGGCGTGCCGAATCGATACGATCGCGCGCCCAACAATCCGTATCGCTACTGAAGGCGGCTCCCGGTGAAGATGCCGGCGCGATGCTCGCGTCGGCATTTTTTCGGCACGACCGCGAGCACCGACACGATGACGACGACTGAGAAGGCCGGGATGAAGAAGACCAAGAAGAAGATCGCGAAGAACGACGGCACTCGCGCTCCCGGCATCGACACCGCCGGCACCAACGCGGCGAAGACCAACAGCACGAGCGGCCAGTCCGGCGGGGCGAGCCAGTAAGCCCGAAGTCCGACGCTCGCTGCCGGAGGGTTCTGACGTCGATATCGGACACCTTCCGTAGAGGGCCGGTGCGGGGATCGGTAGATTGAAGCTCTGGCATCAACCTATCCATTCCCCGAGGAGGCGAACATGTGGACCCGACGAGTGCTCCTGGCGACGATGGTCGCCGCGGCTGCGATGTCGCTGCCCCGTGCGGTACCCGCTTCCTGGAGCAGCGGGCTCGGAACGACGACTATTTCGATCAGCTCGCTGCGCTAGTCGGCAGGCCCTCGTATTCGATGATGCCGGCGCAAGCCGGCATTGTCTTTTTTCCGGTCCGTGCCCCATGATGTAGGACCGGCATGAGACTCATCACTTACACCACAGGCCCCACCGGCGCGATGCGCATCGGCGTTCGCGTCGGCCATCGCGTGCTCGACATCGAAGCGGCATCGCGCGTCGATGGCGAGCCCTTGCCCGGCACCATGAAGACGTTGCTGCGCGAAGGGCGCGGAGCGCTCTCGCGGGTGCAGGCCCTGGCGAAGGCCGCGCAATCGAACGCCGGGAGATTCGCGGGCGCAATGGTCGAGGAGCGCGCGATCCGCTTCCTTCCCCCGGTGCCCGATTCGGACAAGTTCCTGTGCGTGGGCAATAACTATGGCGCGCGTCGCGAGGCAGACCTCACCGCGTTCGTGAGGCTGAACGCGAGCCTCGTGGGGCATAACGCCAAGGTGGCGAAGCCCGAGGGCGCGGCGCAGCTCGGCTCCGAGCCCGAGCTGGTCTTCGTGATCGGGCGGCGCGCTCTCGATGTCAGCGACGACGTCGACATCCTCGATTACGCGGTGGGTGTCACGATCCTCAACGACCTCGCGGGATCCGGCACGCTCGGGCCCGAGATCGTGACGATGGACGAGATTGCCGATCCCTACGACTTGTGGATCACGCGCTCGGTGAATGGCGAAGAGCGCATGCGCGTCAACACCCGCGAGCAGATCCGCAAGCTTCCCGAGATCCTCGAGCACTTCTCGCGACACACGCAGATCGAGCCGGGCGACATGTTCTCCACCGGTCCGCCGGGCGCCGGAAAGCCCGACGGGCGCGACCTCAAGCCGGGCGACGTCGTGGAATGCTCGATCGAGGGCCTGACCACTTTGCGCACCACCATCGTCGCTCCGGGCCAGAGCACGCAGTGACGCTCCCGGCGCGCGGCATCGCGCACTCCTGTTCCCATCGCGCCCGAATAGTCCTACCGAAATTCTCGCCGGTGTCCGACTTACCCGTTTTCGGGCGCGGCGTACAGTGGGGTCATCGTTCGCTCCGCTCTCTTGGGTCGGCTCGAACGCAGGGTCCCCCAGATCCTTGGGGCGACCACGGAAGCGACAAGCGCTTCCGTAAAGGGGCTCGATCGAGATCGAGCCCCTTTCTTTTTCGCGCGTGTAAGCGCCGACCGATAGCCCGGTAAGCCGGAGCCGATAGCAAAAAGCGCGGCGCACCGGCAGAGATCGCGAGAGCGTCTCGATACAGTGGAACCATCTCGCCCATTTTCGCGACCCTGGATTCCACGGATTCCACAAGGAGCGCCCATGAAGATTCAGAACGTGATTTCCGCCGGATTCGCCACCGCCGTGCTGGTGAGCGCCTCCGTTCCCGCGTTGGCCTGGACCGTATGGCCCGACGTCGATTTCGAGTGGTACGCGAACGTGGGCAAGCCGGCCATGGTCGAGGTGACTCCTGCTCCTCGCGCCGGCTACATCTGGGCGCCCGGCCACTGGGAGACCCGCAGCGACAGCTCGCAGGCGTGGGTCGGCGGCCAATGGGTTGCCGATGACTACACCTCGCAGATTGCCACATACGCCTCGCCCGTGACGATCGGCACGAGCGCGGAGCCGATTCGCGATCGCGATGGCATGATCATCCCGATGTCGCCCGGCGCCTATCCCACCGATTCCGCTGGGAAGTAACCGACAGAATCGCCACCGATCCTGTTCATGACCGGCCGGAGAAATCCCGCCGGTCTTTTTTTTCCCTTTCTCCCTCCGGGCAGGGGGACCGGGAAAATCAGAAGCCGAGGTACGCGCCGGCGCGTTCGAGCGCGCGCGTCAGCACTCGCATGCTCTCCGAGGGCCCGAGATCGGGAATCTCGCCTCCCAAAGCCGCCTCCAGATCCGCATGGAAACGCGGAACGTCGACCACCTTGAGCGCTTCGTCGGCGAACTTGCGCGCCTCATTGCCGCGCGCGTTGCGCGCGAGCAGCGCGGTGACGAGCGTCGCCTCGCTGGTGAACTGGATCTGCGCGAGGTCGACGTCGCCGCCGATCGCGCGGCGCGCATAGCGCGTGCCGGTGCGATACGCCGTCGTCAGATGCTCGAGCGATGCGGCGGGATCGATGTACTTGCCGCAGAGCGCGTACTCGCCCGAGCGCACCAGGATCGGCTGCGCGCGGAAATAGACCTCCCGCGCCAACGCCGGATTGACGCGATCGAGGTTCACGAACAGCACGCGCGTGCGCTCCTCCTCGTCGAGCGTCTCGTTGATCGCGGCGACGTCGTAGAACGATTGCCGCGAGGTTTTCGTGCCGAGCAGCACGTCGCGCGCGGCGGCGTCGCGAACGCCGATCAGCTTGTCGCGCGCCGGCCCGTAGCGGTAGGTGAGCAGCCGCCAGTCGGCGAGCGCCGAGGTGCGGCGAATCCCGGAGAGCCCCTCGTTGAATTCCAGCGCGTGCTCGTGGAACCACACCAGCTTGGCGAGCGAGTCGGCGAACCTTCCCGCCTCGCGGTCGACGCGCGCCTCGCGCAGGATCTTCTGGGGATCCGGGCTGGCGGGCGCGGTCCAGGCCGCGGCGGCCGGAACGGCGAGTGCGGCGATGAGCAATGCAGCGAAGGATCTCATGGCGCGGGAACCGGGCTTGGAAAGGCATTGTGCCTCGAATCGGCGCGAACTGTCGTGCGCGCCGCCCCTCCAACTTGCTGTATATTTCCGGCCTGCCTCCAGAATCACCTCGCGTAGAAGCGCATCCCATGGCCCAGTACGTCTACACCATGATCCGCGTGGGCAAAGTCGTTCCGCCCAAGCGCCAGATCCTCAAGAACATTTCGCTCTCCTTCCACCCCGGTGCGAAGATCGGGCTGCTGGGCCTCAACGGCTCGGGCAAGTCGACGATCCTTCGGATCATGGCCGGCGTGGACAAGGAATACGAAGGCGAGGCCACGCCGATGCCCGGCATCCGCATCGGATATCTGCCGCAGGAGCCGCAGCTCGAGCCGGGCCACACGGTGCGCGAGGCGGTGGAAGAAGGACTGGGCGCGGTGTTCTCCGCGAAGAAGCGCCTCGACCAGGTCTACGCCGCGTACGCCGAGCCCGATGCGGATTTCGACAAGCTCGCCTCGGAGCAGGAAGCGCTCGAGAAGGTGCTCGCCTCGGCGGATTCCTCCACGCTCGACACGCAGCTCGAGGTCGCGGCCGACGCGTTGCGCTTGCCGCCCTGGGAGGCGAAGGTCGATACGCTCTCGGGCGGCGAGAAGCGTCGCGTGGCGCTCTGCCGCCTGCTGGTCTCCAAGCCCGACATGCTGCTGCTCGATGAGCCCACCAACCACCTCGATGCCGAAAGCGTCGAATGGCTCGAGCAATTCCTCGCGCGCTTCTCCGGCACCGTGGTCGCGGTCACGCACGATCGTTACTTCCTCGACACCGCGGCGGAGTGGATCCTCGAGCTCGACCGCGGCACCGGCATCCCCTACAAGGGCAACTACTCCGATTGGCTCGAGCAGAAGCGCGACCGGCTGCAGAAGGAGGAATCGAGCGAGAGCGCGCGGCAGAAGGCGATCAAGAAGGAGCTCGAGTGGGTGCGCAAGAACGCCAAGGGCCAGCAGACCAAGAACGCCGCGCGCCTGAAGCGTTTCGAGGAGCTCAACTCCTACGAGTACCAGAAGCGCAACGAGACCGCGGAGATCTTCATCCCGGTCGGCGAGCGGCTCGGCAACGAGGTGATCGAGTTCGAGAACGTCTCCAAGTCGTACGGCGACCGGCTGTTGATCGACAATCTCTCGTTCACGATCCCCCCGGGCGCGATCGTCGGCATCATCGGCCCCAACGGCGCGGGCAAGTCGACGCTCTTCCGCATGATCACCGGCAAGGAGAAGCCGGATTCGGGAAACATCAAGATCGGCCACACGGTGAAGATGTCGGTGGTCGACCAGACGCGCAAGTTCAACGAGAAGGACAACGTCTGGCAGGCGGTCTCGGGCGGCCAGGACATCCTCACGGTCGGCAAGTTCGAGATCCAGTCGCGCGCCTACCTCGGGCGCTTCAACTTCAAGGGGCAGGACCAGCAGAAGCTCACCGGCAACCTGTCGGGCGGCGAACGCGGCCGCCTGCACCTGGCGAAGACGCTGCTCGACGGCGGCAACGTGCTGCTGCTCGACGAGCCGTCCAACGATCTCGACGTGGAGACCCTGCGCGCGCTCGAAGACGCGCTCAGCGAATTCGCGGGGACCGTGCTCGTGATCTCCCACGATCGGTGGTTCCTCGACCGCATCTGCACCCACATCCTCGCGGCCGAAGGCGACTCGCAATGGGTGCTCTACCCGGGCAACTTCCACGAGTACGAGGAAGACAAGCACGAACGCCTCGGCGACGAGGCCGCCGCGCCCCACCGCCTGCGCTTCAAGCAGCTGAAGTAACGCTCACAGCGGTTTGACGGTCGGGTCCCGGCCCTTCACGATTTCGCGCGCGCGCTTCACGAGATCGTCGTCGGCGGCGATGAATTCGGAATTCGCGGCGGCGGGCAGCGCGCGCGCGCCTTCATGCGAGAGCGCGTAGTGGCGCGTGAACTCCGCGCCCAGGAAGAAGATCTGCGCCGAGTAGTAGACCCACACGATGGTCACGACGAGCGTGCCCGCCGCGCCGAATGACGAGGCGGTGGCGCTGCGGCCGAGGTAGAGCCCGATCAGCAGCTTGCCGATCCAGAAGAGGAGCGCGGTGACCGCCGCGCCCACCCAGACGTCCCGCCACGCAATGCGCTCGCTCGGCAGCACCTTGTAGGTCGTGGCGAAGAGGCCGGTCATCACCACCATCGAGCCGGCGAACTCGAGCACGTAGAGCAGGATTTCGCCGCCGCCGAGAAAGCTGCCGACGAACGACAAGGCGGCGGTGACGACCAGCGAGACCAGCAGCAGGAAGCCGATCGCCACGACCAGGCCGAACGAAAGGACGCGGGTGCTGATGAAGTCCCAGATCCCGCGAGACTTGCGCGCCTTCACTTTCCAGATGCGGTCGAGGTCGGTCTTGAGCTCGGCGAACACCGTAGTGGCGCCCAGCAGCAGCGTGACCATGCTGACGAGCGTGGCGATGAGGCCGTCGCCGCGTTTGCCGGCGGCGTCCAGGAGCGACCCGATCGCCGCGGCGCCGCCTTCCCCGACCAGCCCCGAGAGCTGGGCCATCATCAGACGTTGCGCCTCGTCGGCCCCGATGATGATGCCGGCCATCGCGATCACCAGCACGATCAACGGCGCCATCGACAGCAGGGTGTAGAACGCGAGCGCCGCACCCATGCTCGCGGCTCCGTCGTCGGACCACCCGGCGAACGAGCGCTTCAGCAACCCGAGCGCGGCTTCGGGAATGGGAACTCTCATGCACCTTCGAGGAAGGCGCGCGGGATTAGTTCAGGTTTTCGGAAAACCTTCCGGCTCCATCGCGCCGCGAGCGGCCTGCCACGCGCGCGCCACCGCCGAAGCCGCCATCGCATCGAAGTTCACTTGTATCACTGGATCGTCACCCGCGATGCGCGCGCGGAAGGCCGCGAGGTCCACGCGCTTGCGCACGTCCTCGAGCGAAGCGCCGGGGGCGTATGCCGCGCGTACCTGCGCGTCGATCGACTCCATCAGCTCGGCGATCTCGACCAGGTACGTGCGCTCGCGCATCACCGGCCCGTGCCCGGGCACGATCGCCACCGCGTCCATCGCCTCGATCCTGCGCAGCACCCGCGCCCATTCGCCGATGTACGACTGGAACGCGAACGGGAACGGGTGCACGAGGATGTCGCCGGTCGCGACGACCTTCGCATCCGGCACGTACACGACCGCGTCTCCCGCGGTGTTGGCGCGGCCGAGAAACATCACGCGCACGTCGCGCCCGCCCAGGCGCAGCGTGAGCTCGTGGTCGAACGCGACGTCGGTGCCGCGGAAGCGGAATTGCAGGCACTCCTCGATCGCCGCATCGGCATCCTCGAGCACGCTCGAGTAACGCGCGCGTCGCGCGTCGGCGAGCGGCTTGCCGTCGAGCGCGATGCCGCTCTCGAGGCTTGCGCGCAGCGACTTCGACTGCGCGCGCAGGAACGCCTGGCACGGAGCGCCCTGGAAATTGCGCGTCTGCGTATCGATCAGCTCCGCGGTGAACGCGTGCGCGATGAATTTCACGCCCGGAAACGCCTCGGCGTAGAGCCAGTTGCCGGCGACGTGGTCGTTGTGCCAATGGGTATTGACGACGTATTGCACGGGCTTCGCAGTGAGCTCTCGGATCTCGGCGATCATGCGGCGCGTGAGCGCCGGGTGCTGGCCGGTATCGACCACGGCGACCGAATCCGCGCCGATGATCACCAGCGAATTGCCGCTCACGACGGCATGACCGGGCGACTCGATGAAAGCATGGATGCCGTCGGCCACGCGCACGCGCTCGTAGCCGAACGGGGCCGCCGCCGCGGCGAGGCATGCGAAGCACGACAGCAGCGGGGCGAGAATCTTCATGACGCGAAAGCCTCGGCCCGCGCGTCGCGCGCGTCAGTAACGGTTTGTGACGCGCGGCGCAATCCTACAGCTTTCTCAGGGCCAGCCGACACAATGCAAGGACTGGAAACGCTAGAGTGGTCTCGGATAACGATCGAGAACAATCGCACATGACCGAGAAATATCTCTTCGCCGCCGTCGACCTGCCGTTCCACGCATGGGTGAGGGAAGGCTGCCGATGGGTGCTGCGGGAGACCGGCCCGGCAAGCCAGGTCGCGCAACAGGCGCGCGCCGAGGACTCCGAGCGCAGCGACGCGCGCAGGAAACCCTCAGCCGCCTGAGCGGGCGGAGCGCTTCGTGTCCGTCGTCGTGGGAGCGCTCGCGCGCGTTTCGCCGCCAAGCTCCGCTACCCGCACCGAGGACCTCACCAGGAAACTCGTCAGCAGTTGCAGCGCGGTGAGGGCATCGCCCGAGGCCCGGGTGGTGCGGTATGCATCGACCAGCAGGGAGTGCAGGTTCGCGATGTCCATCTCGTCGCGGATGCGTCCCGGACGGCACGCCACGGGCAGGCGCGCGATTTCCTCCGGAGTCCATGTCGCGAGGTGATCGCGCACGATCGCCACGACCTCGGCGACAGTCTTGGCTTCGTCCATCTGGCCGAATAGCGAGGACATGACCGACGATTTTCTGCCCCGTGCCGGCGGGCGAATGTAGGAGGGTCACAGCAACCGCCGTAGGAGGTGTCCTACGGGTTTCGGTCAGCGATACGTAGTCTTTTACCTACGTGGATCGACTGCAATTTGACGACAACGGTCGCAGCAGCGCGCCGACTTTCGCGCATCGCGGCTCTCGATAGAGTCGATGGCATCAACGAACGGGGGAGACCGCGATGAGATTCCTGGGCTATCCAATGATTCGGCCGCGTCCCGCCGGTCCCACCGGCCTGCGCACCGGGCGCACGCTCGGCGCACGCAGCATCCCGCTCAGTGCGAATTGCCCAGCTCGCCCAGTCGCTCGCTCGCGCGCGACAGGTAGTTGACCAGCTCGCGCAACTTTTCCGTATCCGCATCCGGATCGCGCACCTTCGCCACGCCGTCGCTCAGGCGCTGGCGAATCTTCGGAATGTCGTCGCCCGCCTCGATGCGGATCTCACGGCATTCCGCCGGCAACGGCGCCAGCTCGCGCGGGTGAACCAGCGCGCAATAGTCGCGGGCGCTCTCCACGATCTCCGCCTCGGTCGTCGCGCGATCGATATCTCTGATCCAGGCATTCATGGGCTCGACTCTCTGAATGGTCGATGAGGGTGGAAGGAAACGGGCCGGTGTGCGCCTGCCCGTTGGTCCTGAATTGTAGCTCCTAGTTTCGCCGGCGCGCGGGATTTCCTCGCGGGTCGTTACAATGGGGAAAAATTAACGCGCAAGAATTAACAGAATTCCCATTCGATGGCCGCCACCGCCAATCCCGTCTACGCCAATGTCGCATTCCTGACAATCCCCGAGTTCGAGACGCTCCCGGTCTCCGAGCAGGCGGTTCTCAAGGACCGCGCGGAGGCGCGCGTGAAGGCGGCCCTCGCGGGTGTGCCCGCGTCCGAGCGCGTGGTGCTGGATGCGAACGACGGCCTGGCGCTCGTGATCTTCGGGGACAGTGCGCGCGCGCTGGACGTGGCGCAGGCGCTGCGCGGAGACGACCCGCGCCTCAACGTCGGCCTCAACTACGGCCCGCTCGCGCTCACGTCGCGCGGCAACGACGCGCGCGTCTTCGGCGACGGACTCACCGCCGCGGCCGCCGCTGCGCGCTTCGCCACGCCGCAGAAGCTGCTCGCCACCCAGGACTTCCTGCGCGCGCTCGAGGCCGCCGCACCTCAGCGCGCCGCCGACCTCACCAACGCGGGCGAATTCACCGACACGCGCATCCGCCAGCACTCGCTGTTCACGCCGGATCCGGCGCGCGCCCTGCGGCGGCGGCGCCGCGCCATCCTGACGGCCGCAAGCGGCGTGGCCGCGATCCTGCTGCTCGGAGTCTTCGCGCGCCTCGCCACGCCGCTTCTCTTCCCGCCCAGCCCCGCGGTGGTGACGCTCGCGATCAAGCCGCGCGGCGAGATCTTCGTCGACGGCGTCTCCAAGGGGCGTTCTCCACCGCTCACCAAGGTCGAGGTGCCCGCGGGCCGGCATGTGATCACGATCCGCAATCCGGGCTCGCCGCCGCTCGAGCTCACATTGCGCCTCAAGGCCGGCGAGGAGACGACCGTCACGCACACGTTCGGGCCCGCGACGCGGCGCGAGCAGAAGGCGGATTTCTGGCGCGACCTCAAGAAGAAGTTCGGGGGCTCGTGATGAACGAGGCGCTGCCGGAGAAGTTCGGGCGCTTCCGCGTCGTCGGCGTGCTCGGCCGCGGCGCGATGGGCGTCGTGTACCGCGCCGAGGACACGGTGCTCGGCCGCACGGTCGCGATCAAGACGATCTCGCTCACCGGCGGCACGCGCGACGAGCGCGACGTCCACGAGGCGCGCTTCCTGCAGGAGGCGCGCGCGGCCGGCGGCATGGCGCACCCGTCGATCATCACCATCTACGAGATGGGGCGCGAGGGCGACGTCGCCTTCATCGCGATGGAATTGCTCGAGGGGCAGGAGCTGCGCGACCTGATCCGCGACGGGCCCATCGCGCCGTCGCGCGCGATCGCGATCGCGGCGTCGGTCGCCGACGGGCTCGCCTATGCCCACGAGCGCGGCATCGTGCACCGCGATGTGAAGCCCGGCAACATCATGGTGCTGCCCGACGGGCGGGTGAAGATCATGGATTTCGGCATCGCGCGCCACCACGAGCCGTCGGTGAAGACCCAGACCGGCGTGCTGCTGGGATCGCCGCAGTACATGTCGCCGGAGCAGATCGTCGGGCAGCCGTTCGATCATCGCGCCGACATCTTCTCGCTCGGGCTGGTGCTCTACGAGATGCTGACCGGCGTGAAGCCGTTCGCGGGCGACGACATCCCCGAGCTCACGTTCAAGGTCGCGAACCTCGCGGCGCGCCCGCCCAGCCATATCGCGCCGGGCCTGCCGCCGGTGCTCGACTTCATCATCGCGCGCGCCCTGAAGAAGCGCGCCGAGGAGCGCTACCAGAACGCCGCCGAGCTCGCCCACGACCTGCGCGCCTGCACCTCCGAGGTCGCGGCCGCGGAGGCGGCCGGGGTCGAACGCGCCGTTGCGGGCACCGTGCCGCAAGGGCCGGACTTCGAGGTCGCGCCCACCGACGCGAGCAACCTGCCGATGCGCGAGGAGCTGATGGAGCTGCGCGTCTCGCCGCGTTTCGATTCCGCCGAAGGCATGGCGCGCCTCGCGGTGATCCCCGGCGACCTGGAGCGATCGCGCGCGGGCTGGACCGTCCCGGGGATCCGGGCGAAGCCGCGGGGCGATCGCAGCCGCGCCTGGATCCTCGCCGCGCTGGGCGCCGCCACGATCGCCGCGATCGCAATCGTGCTGCTTTAGGGAGGGCGTGCCGTTCGTCCTACAGCCGAAAGGGCCGCGTCCTACAACACAACACTGTTGTAAAGCGTACCTTGAGCCTGTGGCCCTCGGCCGACAGGGAGCAGGCGATGGACGAGCTGGAGAAGTACGAGTGTTTCGGAGTCCCGGCCGATGTCTGGGTGACCGACGAGGGAGCGGTCGCCGCCGCACGCAGCGGATCGACGCGCCGCAACTGGGTCTATGGCGAAGCTGCGATGCTCGGCGCCGAGGCGATGCCCTCGCCGTCCTTGCCGGAGCTCGACGCGCGCTGATCGAGCGCGGCGCCCTGCCGCGAGCCATGGCCGAGCGCGTAGGCGCGTGTGAATTCCGCGCCCAGGAAGAAGATCTGCGCCGAGTAGTACACCCATACGATCACCACGACCAGCGTCCCGGCCGCCCCGAACGGTGAGGCGATCGCACTCTTGCCGAGATAGAGCCCGATCAGGTATTTCCCGACCCAGAACAGCAGCGAGGTCACGGCGGCGCCGATCCAGACGTCGCCCCACGCGAGCCGCACGCTCGGCAGGATCTTGTAGATCATCGCGAAGAGCCCGGCGATCACTCCGAACGAGCCGAGGAACTCGAGCGCGCGCAGCACCACGACCGATCCCGGAAATGCGCTCGCCCACATCCCGCTCACCGCCGCGACGGTGGCGCTCACGACCAGAGAAACCATCAGCAGGAAGCCGATCACCAGCACCATGCTGAAGGACAGGATGCGCGCGCGCAGGATGTCCCACACGCCGGTCGCCGGCGGCGCCTCGACCTTCCAGATCTTGTCGAGGTCGCGGCGCAGCTCGGCGAACACGGTGGTCGCGCCGAGCACCAGCGTGGCGACGCTCGCGGCCGCGGCGAGCACCCCGTCGGTGCGATCGTCGGCGGCGGCGAGCACCGCACCGATCGCGCTCGCCCCCTGCGTGCCCAGCAGCGTGGAGAGCTGGTTCATCACCATCTCTCGCGCGGTATCGGTCCCGATCACGAGCCCGGCGATGGCGATCGCGAGAAGCAGCAGCGGCGCCATCGAGAAGAGCGTGTAGAACGCGAGCGCCGCACCCATGCTCGAGGCGCCGTCGCGCATCCACCCGCGCGCGGCCTCGACCGCGAGCGCGAAGGCCTCGCGGGCGTGGTGAATTCCCCTTTCGGGGCTGAACGGCGGATGGGCGAGGGCCATGGCTGGAGACGCCGCAATGGGGCGATGCTATTCAGCCACGGCTTCTCGCCGGCGGCAGTCGGCCGATCTGCGTTTATCGCGTAGGCCGTCGCCGACGTCGTGCCACTCAGCGATCGCGAACGAGCCGCGCCTGCGGGCTGGCGCTGGTGCCGAAGAGATACACGGTATAGACCGCCCCGGCATCGATTTCCACATTCGAGATCGTCGCGATGACCGAGACTCCGCCCGGCGTCGTGAAGGTGATGGTGTCGGTGAGCGATGCGGGAAGCGAGTAGGTGCCCGAAACGCTCTTGTACGCGACGCCGCTCGCCTGGCTCGCGAAATTCACCAGCACGTCGACGGAAGCGGAGCCGGCCAGCACGTTGGCGAAGCGGATCTTCGCGAATCCCGCGACCGGAACCGTGTTGTCGTCGGGAAATACGACGAGCTGCGCCTGCGCGAGGCTGTTCACCGCGACGGCGGTGTAGTCGCGCGCCGGGTCGAGTGTCTGCGCGACCGACGCGATCGTCGTGCCGGGCACGTTGGACGCCTCGATCTGCAGCGTGCGTCCGCCCGCGGCGGCGGTCACGTAGCTCGAGCTTCCCATGAAGGGAACGCCGCCGAGGAGCGCGTTGCCGTCCGCCTTGAAATTGAGCGGGGTCGAATCGGGAATGGCGTTGACCGCCTTCAGCCGGCTCAAAGGATTGGGGAGGAACGTGCCGGCCGCTCCCGTTCCCTGGGTGAGCAGCACCGCGTTGACGAGCTTGCCGCCGATCGCCGGGAACACGGCGATCGTCATCTTCGCGCCCTCGGAGAACGTCTGCGTGTTCGCCGACTGGAAGACGATGTCCTTGGTGCCGGCGGTGGTGAACACCACGCGGAAGCTTCCGGGCGTGATCTCGAAATAATCGGTGGTGGTGCCGTAGTTGACGTTGGAGACGGTCGCGGGCGTCGACGAGATGTCGCCGGTGGACAGGTAGATGTCGAGCGGGCCGGCATCCGGCGAGAGTCCGGTCACGCGGAACTTCAGGTGTCCCGAGGACGGATCGTTGGTGTCGTCGACGAGCAGCTGGGTGAGCAGGGCGCCGCGCTTGCCGTAGATCACGAGCAGCTGGTTGGCGCCGCTCGCGAACGACACCGACGCCTTGTCGAGCAGCACGCTCTGGTTCACCGAAGAGCGCACCTTCAGGTCGTGCGTTCCGGAGCTGAATTCCGTATACGAGGTGGTTGTCCCGAGGCCGTCCGCGGCGAATTTCACGTCGTCGTCGACCAGCACGTCGAGGGGCTCGGCATCGACCACCGCGTTGAGCGCGCGCAGGTCGGTCGAATTCTGGGCATGCCCGCTGTTCTTGCACCCGCCCATCAGCACCACGACGGCCATCAGGGCCGCCGCCCAGAAGTTCTTTTTCATTGTCTTCGCTCGAATTGGTTGGAATCGAGGCCGATGCTAGGAAATCGGGGAGCGCGGCGCGCGGCTCGATTGCAACGGAATGCGCCGCAGGCGGCTCCTGCAACGATTGCTCACAATTCGTACAAAGTTTCTCCACATATTGCGGTGACCATGGCGGCAATGGAGAAACACATCCTGGTCGTCGACGACGACGAAGAGATCCGCACCCTGCTCGCCGACTACCTGGAGCGCAACGGTTTTCGCGTCTCCACGCTCCCCGACGGCCGCGACCTGGTGAACACGCTCGAAGAGCGCGCGGTGGACCTGCTGGTGCTCGACCTGATGCTGCCCGGCACCGACGGCCTCACGCTGTGCCGCGACCTGCGCTCGCGCAGCCGCATGCCGGTCCTGATCCTTTCGGCGCGCGGCGAGGACGTCGATCGCATCGTGGGCCTCGAGATGGGCGCCGACGACTATCTGGGCAAGCCGTTCCATCCGCGCGAGCTGCTGGCGCGCATCCGCGCGATCCTCACGCGCGCCCAGCAGGGCGAGCCGCCGCCGGTGGGCGCGGAGTATCGCTTCGACGGCCACCGCCTCGATCTCATCCGCCGCGTGCTGGAGCGCGACGACGGCACCAAGGTGTCGCTGTCGGGCGCCGAGTTCGAGCTGCTCGCGATATTCCTCGCGCGCCCCAACCGCGTGCTGTCGCGCGACCTGCTGGTGGAGCTCACCCAGGGGCGCGAGGCGCCCGCCTACGACCGCAGCATCGACGTGCGCGTGAGCCGCCTGCGCCAGGCGCTGGGCGACAGCCGCGATCCGCGCATCCTGAAAACCGTCTACGGCGAAGGCTATGTCCTCGCGGCGAAAGTGGACCAGCCTTGATTCCCCTTCCGCGAACGCTCGCGGGAAGGGTGATGCTGATCATCTTCGCCGGCCTGGTCGTCGCGCACGTCGCGAGCTTCGCGCTGTTCGAGGTCGAGCGCGCGCGTGCCCTCGACCGCTTCGCGGCGACCGAAGTGGCGGGACGGATCGCCGAATACTCGCGCATGCCGGCCGCGGCGCTGGCGCAACCGCCGCCGCTTTCGGCGCAGCGCGGCGGACCGATGCGCCAGAGGTTGCGCTGGCAGGAGGTGGACTCGCTCGGCGAGCCGATCGTGGGCAGCACGCCGGCCTCGCCCGGGTTCGTGAGCGAGATGCGCCGCCTGCTCACCGAGAGCATGGGCGAAGACCCGGTCGCGTGGGTCTCCACGCGCGACTCGGTGCGTCCCGAGGGCGCTTCGCCATACAAGATGCCCGCTCGCCCCGACCCGCCGCCGCGGCCGAGGATCGTGACCGTCGCGCTCAAGCTGCCCGGCGGACGCCAGGCGCTCGCCGAGGCGCCGATCTTCCATCCGACGGTGCAGATTCCCACCGAGGCGTGGATCAGCGTCGCGCTGATCTTCTTCGTCACCGCGCTCTTCTCGATCTGGGCGGTGCGCCTCGCGGTGCAGCCGGTGCGCATGCTCGCCGACGCCGCCGACCGCCTGAGCCGCAACATCGACGAGCCGCCGCTGCCGGAGCGCGGGGCGCGCGAGATCCGCGGGGCCGCGCGCGCATTCAACCGCATGCAGGACCGGCTCAGGCGCCACGTGAACAGCCGCGCGCTCGCGTTCGCCTCGATGTCGCACGACATTCGCACGCCGCTCACGCGGATGCGCCTGCGCCTCGAGACTCTCGACCGAAACGCGCGCCAGAAGCTCGAAGGCGACCTGGCCGAGATCGAGGGGCTCGCGCAATCCGCGCTCGAGGTGGTGCGCGGCCTTTCTCCCGAGGAGGCGATGTCGCGGGTCGACATCAAGGCGCTGGCGGAACGCCTGCTCGCGGACTACGCGCCCTTGACGGGCCCCATCGCTCTCACGGGGACTTGCCCGGCCGTCGATGCGCGCCCGGCCGCGCTGCGCCGCGCGCTCACCAACCTGATCGACAACGCGCTCAAGTACGGCTGCGACGTCGCGATCGAGCTCGAGGCGCTGCGCGAACATGTGAGCATCCGTGTCTGCGACCGCGGGCCCGGAATTCCCTCCGAGCACCTGCAGCGCGTGATGGAGCCGTTCTATCGCGTGGAGCCGTCGCGCAGCCGCGACACCGGCGGCTCGGGGCTGGGGCTCGCGATCACCAAAGACATCGTCGAGGGCCACGGCGGCGAGTTGCTGATCGACAACCGCGCGGGCGGCGGACTGTGCGCGACGATCCGCCTGCCGCGCTGAGATTGTGGAAAAACCGTTGCAATGCTTTACACCGGCGGCGCGCGAAGCTCGCTAGTCTGGCATCTCGCCCCTCCAGGAGATGCCGATGAAATCGCTTCGATCCCTCTTCGCCTCGGTCGCGCTCGCATCGACCGCGGCCGCGGCGCAGATGATGCATCCCGACGGCACACCGCCGCCGCGCGTGGACATCGTCGCCTTGCTGAGCCTGGACGCGGCGCGCGCCGACCAGGTGAACGCCATCATGAAGGCCGCGCACGAGCGCGTCGTGGCCGCGCGCCAGCAGATCGGCCGGCCGACGGACGACACGACGCGCAACGTGATGCACGCCGCGATGCAGGCGATCCACGAAGACACGGACCGCCAGCTCGCGACGGTGCTCACGCCCGAGGAGATCGACAAGTTGCACGCCGCGATGCCCGGGCGTCGCCCCGGGGGCGGCAAGCCCGCGGCAAGCGGGAGTTGAAGGTCAAGGGTAGTGAGTGGTGGGCAAGCGCCGACCTGTGAGCCACGGGTCGTTCCGGCCGGATCCGTCCGGCCGCTTTTTTGCCTTTCCCCTGGGAGAGGCTCCATTGAATGGGCCGAGGAAGGTCGTCCCCGTCGAGGGCCGTTGAGGACGCCGAGCGGACCTGCGAGTAAACGGAGCATGGTTCGCAAAAAGCGAGACCGACCCCGCTGCCCCCTGGAGATATCGTCGAAGGTTTCGGCGAGCCCCTTTTTGCGAACCCCGTTTATTCGCGGGTAGCGAGGGAACCGGAGCGCGAGCGACGGCGTTCGAACCGGCCCTCGACGGGGACGACCTTCCTCGGCCCATCACTCGAGCGCGCGCACTATCGTCGCTGCGGGCATCGAGCGAGAGCTCAAGCGTGATGCGAACGGCGGATTTCGCCGATGCGGCGCGCGGCGTGCCAGAGGTAGCTCGCGAGCTCGTGGAGCTCCGGGGTGTATGGCGTGATCGAAGCCGCGCTCGCGGTGCGCTTCAGGCGATCGATGTCCGCGCCCGATTCGATCCTCACGTTGCGGCTCTCGCGCGCGAGCGGCGCGAGCTCCACCGGCGACCAGAGCAGCAGATAGTCTTGCGCGCGTGTCACCACATCGGCCTCGGTATTCGCCCGCTCGATCTCCCGGTGCCAGCAATCCATTTCGTGTCTCCTCGATCGAAGGTTGCAAGGATTTGTGCGATTGAGCGTATCTCGCCACAACATCTGGGGATACACAGTCGGACGACGCGGTTTCGCCTGTAGGAGGCGGCTGACCGTCGCTCTCGCGAATCGCCGATGGCGCGAGCACGCGTTTGCGTGTTGATGACCGCCGGGTAGCAGGAATCCGACGCGCGAAGTCGGCCTCGTCCTACCCCTACGTCGGATTCGCGTAATAGTGAAGTCGATCGCGAGGGTCTAGATTCAGCAGCATCAACACCCGACCCACGCGAAAGAATGCCATGAGACAAAAAGTAGAGCTGCGCCGCGCCAAGCTTCCCCCGATCCTGGAGATCGACGAGGACGGCATCCCGGTCTCCGAGATGGATTCCTGGCAGCGCCCGCGCTGGTCCGCCGACGGCGAGATGCCCAACGTGCAATTGGGCGACTGGCCGACCGAATTCGACGACTGATTCTTCCGCGCGCCCTCTTCCCTCGCGGGGGACGGGGGCAGCGGCGGGGAGGGTTCATGCTCTGCCGCTTCCTGCTCACGCTCGCAGGCGCCGCGCTCCTTGCGGCGCCATCCTTCGCATACCCCGCGGCGAAACACGCTTCCTCCGCGAGCTCGACGCCGGGGAAGCTCGACCCCGCGCAAGTCAACGACAGCACCAAACTTCCCAGGCTCGCCAGGGGCGCGCGCGGCCCCGCGGTCGTGCGCGCGCAGGTGTTGCTGGATCGCGCGTGGTTTTCTCCCGGCGAGATCGACGGCGGCTTCGGCGAGAACATGCGCAAGGCCGTGGCCTCGTTCCAGGAGTCCGTTGGCCTGGATTCGACCGGCACGATCGACGGCGACACGTGGGCGGCGCTCGGCAGCACCGACACCCCGGTGCTCGCGACCTACAGCATCACGGACAAGGATGCCGCCGGGCCCTTCGTGAAAATTCCCGCGAACATCATGGAGCGCGCCCAGCTCGACCACCTCGGCTACCAATCGCTCTCGGAAGCGCTCGCGGAAAAATTCCACGCGAGCCCGGCACTGCTCCGGGATCTGAACCGCGGCAAGGCGCTCAAGGCCGGCGAGGAGATCGTCGTGCCCGACGTGCTCACCGCCAAGCCGCCGGCGAAGGCCGCCTCGATCGTGCTGATGAAGGGCGGCAGGGTGCTGCAGGCGCTCGACCTGAAGAAGCGCGTCATCGCGCAGTTCCCGATCAGCGTCGGCAGCAAGCGCGACGAGCTGCCCGTGGGCAAGCTCAAGATCACGACCGAGGTCACCGATCCCGCGTTCGACTACAACCCGGCGCTGATGTGGGACGCGAAGGCGACGGACAGCAAGACGCGCATCGCACCCGGCCCGAACAATCCCGTCGGCGTGCTGTGGATGGGGCTCACCAAGCCGCACTACGGCATCCACGGCACGCCGGAGCCCTCCCGGGTCGGGCGCATGGAAACCCATGGGTGCATCCACCTGACGAATTGGGATGCGCTCAAGCTCTCGGCGATCGCTTCGGCGGGCCTCGCCGTCGACGTGCGCAGCTAGCCGATGCTGGGCGTCGCGCGAACGGCGGGCCTGGTGGTGCTGATGTCGGCGCTCGCGGTGGTGTCGCTCGCGACCGCGATCGGCGCGCGCTCGTCGCCGAGCGCCACGGCCGTCGTGCGCCCGGCGCCCACGTCGAACGACGGCGGCGAGGAGACGTCCTTCCTCGCATCGCGCCGGCTGGCCTACCCGGTGCCGGGTTTCGAGAAGAACCTGCGCGACAATTTCGACGAGGGCCGCGGTGGCACGCGCAAGCACGAGGCACTCGACATCATGGCGCCGCGCGGCACGCCGGTGATCGCGGTGGACGACGGGCGCGTGGCCAAGCTCTTCCGCAGCGCGGCGGGCGGCATCACGATCTACCAGTTCGATCCCGACGGCAACTACGTCTACTACTACGCGCACCTCGACCGCTATGCCGACGGCATGGTGGAGGGCCTCACGATCAAGCGTGGCGACCTCCTCGGCTATGTGGGGAGCACCGGCAACGCGCCCGCCCATGCGCCGCACCTGCACTTCACCATCTTCCGGATGGGTCCCGACAGGAAATGGTGGAAGGGGACGGCGGTGAACCCGTTCCCCTACCTCGTCTCGCGCTAGCGCCGCACCTCCGGCCAGTCGTGGGAAACTAGCGGGTTCGTGGACCTCCCGCGGAAATAGACTCCTGAAGCTCGACCCATCCGACCTCCACCGGATCACCGACGGCACGCTCCAGCATTACAACCAGAGCGCGGAATCGTTCTGGGAGGGAACGCGCGGCCACGACGTGCGGCAGAACATCGATGCGTTGCTGCGGCACATCGAGGGGTGCGCGCCGTTCACGATCCTCGATTTCGGCTGCGGGCCGGGGCGCGACCTTCGGGCGTTCACCGCCCTCGGCCATGTCGCGGTCGGGGTCGAGGGCGCGGAGCGTCTCGCGCAGATGGCGCGCGAGCATAGCGGCTGCGAGGTGCTGGGACAGGACTTCCTCGCGCTCGACCTGCCCGCCGAGGGCTTCGACGGCATCTTCGCCAACGCCGCGCTATTCCACGTGCCGGCGCAGGAACTGCCGCGGGTGTTGCGCGAGCTGCACGCGGCGCTCAAGCCCGGCGGCGTGCTCTTCAGCTCGAATCCGCGCGGCAGCAACGAGGAGGGCTGGAACCGCGGGCGCTACGGCTCGTATCACGACCTCGAGGCGTGGCGCGGCTTCCTCACGGATGCGGGTTTCGTCGAGCTCGAGCATTACTATCGCCCGCCGGGGTTGCCGCTCGACCAGCAGCCCTGGCTCGCGACCGTGTGGCGGAAGGTGAATCGAGGAGCCTGAGCGTCTGGTTTTTCGGGCCTTTTCCTGCCACGCTTCGCGCATGAACGATCGTCTCGACAAGCACGCGCCCCTCGGCGAGGACATCCGGCTGCTCGGCCGGCTGCTGGGCGACACCATCCGCGCCTACGAAGGCGAGGTCACGTTCGCGCTGATCGAGGAGATCCGCCGCCTCGCGGTGGCGAGCCGCCGCGAGGAGGACCTCGCGTCGCGCGCGAAGCTCTCGAGCACGCTCGACGGCCTCACCGCGGAGCAAGCCGTGTCGGTGGTGCGCGCGTTCAGCTATTTCTCGCTCCTCGCCAACATCGCGGAGGACCGCCACAACATCCGCCGCCACCGCGACAACTTGCGCGAGGGCGCACCAGCGCTGGCATCGTCCCTGCAGGGGCTCTTCGCCGAGGCGAAGGAGCGCGGCATCGACCGCGCGCTCGCCAGCGAGCGCATGGCGCGCATGCGTGTATTTCCCGTGCTGACCGCACATCCGACCGAGGTGCAGCGCAAGAGCACGCTCGATTGCCAGCTCGCGATCGCCGAGTGGCTGGGCCGGATGGATTCCCGTGACGCGCTGCCCGCGGATGCCGAGACCGCGACGCTCGAGCTGCGCCGCCTGATCGCGATCCTGTGGCAGACGCGCATGCTGCGGGCGGTGAAGCTCGGCGTGCGCGACGAGATCGAGAACGCGCTCGCGTATTTCGGCTACACCTTCATCGACGCGGTGCCGCGGCTCGGCGCCGATGCGGAGAGCGCGATCGCCACGCTTCCCGGCGAAGGCGCGCGCCCCGACCTGCCGCCGCTGGTGCTGGTCGGCAGCTGGGTCGGCGGCGATCGCGACGGCAACCCGTTCGTGACCGCGGACATGCTCGAGTTCGCGTTCCGGCGCCAGGGCGAGGTGATCTTCGACCACTACCTCGCGCAGGTGCATGCGCTCGGCGCGGAGCTGCCGCTCTCGGGCTTGCTCACGCGCGTGACGCCGGGCCTCACCGCCCTCGCGGAGCGCTCGCCGGACCGCTCGCTGCATCGCCAGGACGAGCCGTACCGGCGCGCTCTCACCGGCATCTACGCGCGCCTTGCGGCGACCGGCGCCGCGCTCGGGCTGCGGCTGCAGCATCGCAGCGCGGTGGGCGAGGCCGGGGCATATCTGAACGCACGCGGGCTCGCGGTCGATCTCGACGTGATCGATGCGAGCCTGCGCGCGGGCGGCAACGCGTTGCTCGCCGACGGTCGGCTGCGCACGTTGCGCAAGGCGGTGACCGCGTTCGGATTCCATCTGGCCACCGTCGACCTGCGCCAGAACTCCGACGTGCACGAAACGGTGGTCGATGAGCTGCTGCGCGAAGCCGGCGTCGTGGCCGGCTACCGCGGTCTCGCGGAAAGCGAACGCCAGCGCGTGCTGCTCGCGGAGCTCGGCTCTCCGCGCCCGCTGCGATCGGCATTCACGCAGTATTCGGATCTCGCGCGCGGCGAGATCGCGATCTTCGAGGCGGCCGCCGCCGTGCATCGCCGCCTCGGGCCCGATGCGATCCGCCAGTATGTGATCTCGAAGACCGACAGCGTCTCCGACCTGCTCGAGGTGGCGGTGCTGCTGAAGGAAGTCGGGCTGGTCACGCCCGGCGGCAATCCTTCCTCGAGGCTGCAGATCGTGCCGCTCTTCGAGACCATCGCCGACCTGCGCCACGCGCCCGCGACGATGCGCGAGTGGTTCGCGCTTCCCGCGGCGCGCAGTCTCGTCGCCTCGCTGGGCGAAGTGCAGGAAGTGATGCTCGGATACTCGGACAGCAACAAGGATGGCGGCTACGTCACGTCCAACTGGGAGCTCTACAAGGCGGAGACCGCCCTGGTGGAAGTGTTTCGCGCCGCCGAAGTGCGGTTGCGCTTCTTCCACGGCCGCGGCGGCACCGTGGGACGCGGCGGCGGCCCGAGCTACGACGCGATCCTCGCGCAGCCTCCGGGCAGCGTGCAGGGCGAGCTGCGCTTGACCGAGCAGGGCGAGGTGATCGCGAGCAAGTATGCGAGCCGCGAAATCGGACAGCGCAACCTCGAGGCGCTCTTCGCGGCGACCGTG
Organism: Burkholderiales bacterium; assembly: GCA_031424255.1. Lineage (GTDB taxonomy): Bacteria > Pseudomonadota > Gammaproteobacteria > Burkholderiales > Usitatibacteraceae > Usitatibacter. The sequence goes on from JANPHA010000246.1 coordinate 23,967, forward strand.
CGCGCGACCCTCGACGAGGCGCCGCACGCGAGCCACGAAGGCTTCCACGCCGCGATGGAGGAGCTCTCGCGCGACGCGATGGGCGCTTATCGCGACCTGGTGTACGGCACCGAGGGGTTCGTCGAGTACTTCCGCGCGACCACCCCGATCGGGGAGATCAGCGAGCTCAACATCGGATCGCGTCCCGCCTCGCGCAAGAAGTCCCTGGCGATCGAGGACCTGCGCGCCATCCCGTGGGTGTTCTCGTGGGCGCAGTGCCGCGTGATGCTGCCCGGCTGGTACGGGTTCGGCGCGGCGGTGGCGGCATTCGGCGCGCGCCGCGGGCCGGAGGGACGCGCATTGCTCGCGCGCATGTATCGCGAGTGGCCGTTCTTCGGCGCGATGCTCTCCAACCTCGACATGCTGCTCGCCAAGGCGGATCTCACCGTCGCCGCGCGCTACAAGGAGCTCGCCCGGGACACGGCCGGCGCCGATGCGATCTTCGGCCGCATCCGCGCCGAGTTCGATTCGACCGTGAAAGCCCTGTTCGAGATCACCGGCAGCAACGCCTTCCTCGCGAGCAACCCGTCGCTCGCGCGCTCGATCCGCAACCGCTTTCCGTATCTCGACCCGCTCAACCACCTGCAACTCGAGCTCCTGAAACGCCACCGCGCCGGAGATCCGGAGGAGCGCGTGAAGCGCGGCATCCATCTTTCCATCAACGGCCTCGCCGCCGGGCTGCGCAACTCCGGCTGAGCGAACTTCTGCCTCCCCCTCAGTTTTTGTCGCCCAGCTGCGCGGCGAGAGCGTCGAGCCTGCCCTTGATCGCTTCCCCCACGACCATCTGCGGATTCGACGGATCGAATTTCTCCGCCTTCTCGCGCTCCTCGATCACCGGCTTCGCGAGCTCGAATGCGTGCGTGAACGAGTGGGTCTTGCGCAGCGCCTCGTCGAAGTAGGCCTTGCCGAAATAGGTCCAGTCGTTCTCGTTGCCGCATCCGAACGAGTTGCGGTCGAATGCCGCGGCGGTGATGACCAGCGTGTGGTCGCCCTTCAGCTTGTCGACGAAGCCGCCGGCGTAGCACGCGGAGATCACGACGACGCGGTTGCGGATTCCCGATTCGTCCAGGATGCGCCGCAGCATGTCCGGGTTGAGCTCGTGGAACTGCAGCGGCCAGAGCTCGAGCGAGAAGCGATGCTCGGCGGAGCCGTGCGAGGTGAGGAACAGGACGAGCACGTCCTCGTCGATGTCCATGCTCTGCGCGATACGCCGGAGCGCGGCACGCAGGCTTGTGGTGCTGGCGATCGGGGCGCTGAGCGCGGTGCGCGGATTGTTCACCAGCTTCACGATGTGGCCGTCGGCGCCGAAGCGATCGCGCATCAGCGCGCCGACCGCATCGACTTCGCGCATGAAGACGTCCTGGCCGCCATAGCCTGCCATGCCGACGAAGAACACGTCGATCCGGCCCGGGATTCCCGGCTGCACGGCCGCGAGCTCGCGCGCGAGAAGCTCGGGCTGGCGATAGAACACGTCTTCGCCCGACGCGGCCTGGCGTGCGCTGCGTTGCTCCGCCATGGCGGCATCGCGCGACCAATCCTTCACCCACAGGCTGCGCTCGGGATGCAGGTACGCGAGCGGGAACGCGAGGAAGAGAAGTGTCGCGAAGACGATTGCGATGCGGCGAAACGCGGGCAAGGGTCCGGGCGGGAGCGCGAATCGCGCGACGGCGAGGGCGAGCCACGCGAACGGCAAGTAATAGAAGGCCCACTCGACGCCTCGATCCCGGCGTTCGCCTGCATGCGAGACGACGCTCCACAGCGCCAGTGTCGCGGTATCGATCACGAGCCAGGCGAGCAGGCTCGCGAAGACAAGCGTCGGCACTCCTTCCGGGCGACGCAGAATCGAAGCGAGGACGATCGCGGTAGCGAGTGCCGCGATCACGTGGAACAGGGCCTGGGGCAACACGTTCGCGGCCCACATGCCGTCGCTGCCGAGGCTCCATGCGCTGTAGAAGGTCGGCACGCAAAGGGTGAGGACCGCGGCCGCCGCGATCTCCGGCCAGGTCGGGGACAGTCGCGCTGCCGGCACTGGCCGCAGGAAGGCGATGCGCAGCGCATCGCGCAGGCGCGCGGACAGGCTCTTGTTGGAGGTTGTATCTTCCGGTGTGCTTTGCATGCGGAGTGAGCGGGAGTCGCGACGAACATGATTATGACCAACCACGGGGCGCGGTGGCCGGCGAATCCTACCCGGCGGCGCTCGAGCGCAAGATCGGCCGCAGCGACAATTCGGGGGTGGGGCGGCACACCACCGGGTTGGGGGGGTGTAAGCCCAAGAAGATTGGGGGGGGGTGCGCCCCAAAAAACCAGCCCCAGGGGGGGGCGGGGCGGGGTTTGGGGTGTGTGTGGAAGGGGAA
>JANPHA010000247.1:0-14251 GCA_031424255.1 Burkholderiales bacterium
AACGGCTTTTTATATTTAAATGCCTTGCTTGCAAACCAAAAAGATAAAACAGAAGTATTAAACGCTATTAGCGATGGAGCGCTTCATGCCGTCATCCTGTTCTTGGTCTGCGCATAGCCCTTGAGGACTTCCTCCTTCATCGAGTGCCAGATGCGGTCGTGCAGCTCGATGAAGCGCGGCGAGAGGCGAATCTCCTGCACGTCGCGCGGGCGCGGCAGGTCGATGGCGAAGTCGCCAATGGGATGGGTCGCGGGCCCGGCGGAGAGCACCACCACGCGGTCGGAAAGCGAGATCGCCTCCTCGAGGTCGTGGGTGATGAAGATCACGCTCTTGCGGTTCGCGCTCCACAGCTCGAGGAGCTCGTTCTCCATCAGCTGGCGCGTCTGGATGTCGAGCGCGGAGAAGGGCTCGTCCATGAGGAGGATCTGCGGATCGAGGATCAGCATCTGCGCGAGCGCGGTGCGCTTCCTCATCCCGCCGGAGAGCTGGTGCGGATAGCGGTCGCCGAAGCCCGCGAGCCCCTCGCGCGCGAGCCAGTCCTCGCCCTGGCGGCGCGCCTCGCCGGCTTCCACTCCCCGGAACTGCAGGCCCGCCGTCACGTTGGCCAGAGCGCTTCGCCATGGCATCAGCGCCTCGGACTGGAACATGTAGCCCGCGCGCCGGTTGATGCCCGCGAGCGGCTCGCCGAAGATGCGAATCGCGCCGGACGTGGGCTTGAGCAGGCCCGCGGCGACGTTCAGCAACGTCGATTTGCCGCAGCCGGTCGGGCCCACCACGGAGACGAACTCGCCGTCTGCCACTGCCATCGTCGCGTCCTTCACGGCCGTGTACGACGGCCCTGCCGCGCCCGGCGCGGCGAAGGTGCAGGTGATGCGGTCGAACTCGACGGCAGATGTCATTTGAACTTCGCGTGCGCCTTCTTCACGAAAGAGTTGTCGAAGGTGGTGTTCAGGTCGATCTTGCCGGCGGCCATCACCGAGGGCTCGAACTTGGCGAGCACCTTGTAGACATTCTCCGCGGCCTTCATCGACAGCTCGCCGCTCTCGGAGAAGCCGATCATGTTCTTCAGCAGCGCCTCCTTGTAGAGCGAGGGATTGCCGGCCTTGAACTCGTTGGGCATGAGATCGACGATCTCCTGCGGCGTGGCCTTCGCGATCCATTTGTCCGCGCGCACCATCGCGTTCACGACGGCCTGCACCGTGTTCGGATTCTTCTTGATGAACTCGTCGGTGATGTAGATCACCGACGCGTGATAGTCGCCGCCGTAGATGTCCTTCATGCCCTTCTCGGTGCGGCTGTCGGCGACCGCGACGAACTTGCCGGTGGATTCCAGCTGCGACAGCACCGGGTCCAGGTTGGAGATCGCGTCGATCTCGCCCTTCTCCATCGCCGCCACCGCGCCCGAGCCCGCGCCCACGCCGACGATCGCGACGTCGGTGGGCTTGAGGCCGTCCTTGGCGAGCAGGTTGTTCACGAACATGTTGGTCGAGGATCCGGGCGCCGTCACGCCGATCTTCCAGCCCTTCATGTCCTTCGGGCTCTTGTAGCGCGCCGCCTTCTCCTTCGACATCACCAGCGCGATCGAGCTGTACTTCATCTGCAGCACCACCGCCTTGATCGGCTGCTTCTTCGCGGCCATGTTGATGGTGTGCTCGTAGGCGCCCGAGACCATGTCGGCGCTGCCCCCGACCAGCGCCTGCAGCGCCTTCGCACCCCCGGCGAAATCGGGGATCTCGACGTCGAGGCCCTCGTCCTTGAAGTAGCCCTTGCGCTCGGCCACGGTGAGAGGCAGGTAGTAGAAAAGGTTCTTGCCGCCGACCGCGATCGTGATCTTCTTCTTCTCGGGCGCCTGCGCCGACGCTGCCGTGGCGAGGATGGCGCCGAGCGCCAGCGCGGCCGCGGCCTGGATGAAACGCTTCATGTACTTACTCCTCCGGAAGTCTTTATGGGTGATTTCAGAACCGCCAACCGACTTTCGCGGTGAGCGACGTGTTGCCTCCCATCCTCTCGGCCTCGAACGCGAGGTTCACCGCGAGCAGATTCAGGTTGGCCCCGCCGAACACGCGGGCGCGGTTGAAATTCTCGTCGGCCAGGCCGTCGACATGGGGCCGCGACTGGATCCGCGCCGTCCCCGCGCCGACGTAGGGAGTGAGCAGCGCGAATTTCTTCGAGACCATCGCATCGAGCGCCAGCGTGCCGAAGTTCAGGCCGCCGAGGCCGGTCGCGCGCGTGCCCGACAAGCGCAGCGCCACCGCGGGCCGGGCGAGCGAATCGTCGAGCACGGCGTAGCGCAGGTCCAGCCCGACGAGTGTCGCGCCGACGTCGGAGGATCCCGCGATGAAGGCGCCGATGTCGAAGCCCGCCGGCAAGCCCTTGTAGACGTGCAGCTTGGGAATCACCAGCTCGGAATGCTCGCTGCCGCCGGCGCGGCGAAACAGCGACGAATTCTCGATCGTCGTCCGGGTCGCCTCCACGCCCACATCGAATCCGAGCATGCCGAGCGGCGTGGCCGGCGTGACTCCCTTGTACGAGAATGCGGCGCCGAGATCCTGCGACAGGCGGTGGAATTCATCCTGCGACAGGGATCCGAGGGAGCCGAAATCGCCGGCGGCCGCCGGCAGGCCGAGCGCAAGTACCACGGTGAGCGCGATGCGTCTGATCATTGTGTCCTCAGGAATTCCGGTGGATCGTGCAGCTCGAGCGTCTGGCCCGCCTTCATCACTTGTCCGGGCACATCGTGCCCGACCACCATCGGGATGCGCCGCGCGACCGCGAGCAGCTTCGCAAGGTCGACGCGCGTGTCGAATCCCATGTCCTCGAGCATGTTCACCATGTCCTCGGTGCAGATGTTGCCGGTGGCGCCGGGCGCAAACGGGCAGCCGCCCAGCCCCGAGACCGATCCGTCGAACGAGCGCACGCCCGCCTCGATTCCGGCCACCACGTTCGCGAGGCCCATGCCGCGCGTATTGTGGAAATGCAGCGTGTAGTACGTGTCATTCGGCGCCGGAAACTGCTCGAGCACCTTGCGGCTGAGCTCGCGCACCTGACGGGGGTTGGCCATGCCGGTGGTGTCGGCGAGCGAGATCCCGTCGAAACCGAGGCTGCGGAAGCGCTCGACGAAGGACAGCACCACGTCCTCGTGGACGTGGCCCTCGAACGGGCAGCCGAACGTGGTCGAAAGGCTCATCGTGATCTTCATGCCGGCGTCGTGCGCCACCTTCACCATCGTCGGCAGCTCGGCGAGCGTCTGCTCATGGGTGCGGTTGATGTTCGCGCGGTTGTGGGTCTCCGACGCGGACACGACGCCGTTCACCTCGTCGGGCTTCTTCGCGGTCGCGGCCGCGTTCTGCACGCCGCGAATGTTCGGCACCAGCGCGACGTAGACCACCCCGGGCACTCGCTCGATCCCGCCGAGCACGGCATCGGCATCCGCGAGCGCCGGGACCGCCTTGGGAGAGACGAACGAGGTCACCTCGATCTTGTGCAGGCCGGTGCGCGAGAGCTGGTTCACCACCTCGATCTTGGTCGCGGTGGGCACGAAGGCCTTCTCGATCTGGAAACCGTCGCGCACGGCGACGTCGTTGATGTAGAGCCGCATGGGAGTTCTGTGCCGGGAGAACAGCCGGATTTTACCCCGTGAATGGCCCGGCCGGACCAGGAACCGGGGGCGCACGGCCGTGTCATCCCACAATCGCGGTTCGCGCGAAGGAGATTCATTCGCGGCCGCGAGCGAACCCTCCGGCCTCACCGCGCGCATCCGCGCGCCCGCCGACGAAGAGCCCGCCTTCATGATGTCCGCGAGCGGCGTCCAGATCTACGAGTCCAAGGCGGCCGCCAACGCGTTTCAGTGGTCCTTCGTCGCGCCCGACGCGACGCTCTACGACAACGGCCGCGGCGCCGGCACCCAATCGACAGCCAACCAGTGGGCCTCGGCGACCGACCGCAGCAGCGTCTCCGGGGCGGTGTGTTCGGTCCAGGCCGCAGGCGGAAGCAACCTGCCTTGGGCGATCCTGCAGGCGATCCCGGCCGCCGAGGATGGGGTGTTCGCGGGGGTCACGAGCATCCAGCGCGTGAATACTTCCGGCGGCGTGGCGCCGGCGAGCGGCTGCGATGCCGATCATGTCGGCAGCGAAGCGCGCGTGGCGTTCAGCGCGGACTACTACTTTTACAAGAAACGCGGCGCGCGCTGATCAGGCCGCGAGCCGCGGAAGCACCGCGCCGGCGGCCGCGGCCAGCACGATCGTGGCGCGGCCGGTGAGCGGCGTCGGATCGGGGTTGACCTCGATCACGACGGCTCCGTGCTCGAGCGCCAGCAACGGGAGCGATGCGGCCGGCTCGACCAGGCCCGAGGTGCCCACCGACAGGAAGACGTCGCAGCGGCGCGCCGCGGCGAAGGCGTGCTCGAGCTCCCCCTCCGGCAGCATCTCTCCGAACCAGACGACGTCGGGGCGCAACGGCGAGCCGCACTCGGCGCATCGCGGTGGAACGGGTTCGCCAGCGGGCCAAGTGCTGGCCGGATGGCCGCGTTCGAAGCACTTCACACGCCGGATGTTGCCGTGAAGCTCGTGGACATTGCGGCTGCCTGCCGCATGATGCAGGCCATCGACATTCTGGGTGACGAGCGTGAATTCGGCTCCACGCATCGCGCAGGCCACCTCGATCGCCGCGAGCGCCCGATGCCCGGCGTTGGGCGAGACGCCCGCGACCTTTTCGCGCCGCCCCGCGTACCATTCCCACACCATCCGGGGGTTGCGCCGAAAAGCTTCGGGCGTGGCGAGATCCTCGGGCCGGAATTTCGCCCACAATCCGGTCATCGCATCGCGAAAGGTCGGGATGCCCGACTCGGCGGAAATACCGGCGCCTGTCAGGACGGTGATGGAGCGCGCGGCGCCCACGCATTGGCGTGCGCGCGCTGTGGCGTCCTGGTCGGTCGATGCATGCATGGTTCAGGCTAGACTGCTCGCCATTATGATCTGCGCGTTCTGCGGCATGTTCGACGGCTTCTACGCGCAAGCGCAGGAGCCTTCCGCCCACCAGACGCAGGCGGGCTTCCGCAACAACTACCCCCACGATCCGAAGGAAAGCTTCTGGGTCTGGAAATGGGAGCAGCTGCGCCACGGCGTGCCCGAGCCGCCGCCCGGGGGCTGGGACATCCCGCACATGAAGACCGACGCCGCGGCGCTCAAGGCGAATCGCACCGAGCCCACGGCGACGTGGATCGGCCACTCGGCGTTCCTGCTGCAGCTCGCCGGCCTCAACATCCTCACCGATCCGCAGTTCTCGATGCGCGCCTCCCCCGTGGCCTTCGCGGGGCCGCGGCGCATCGTTGCCCTGCCGATCGAGATCGCGGAGCTGCCACGGATCGACATCGTGCTGATTTCCCACAATCACTACGACCATCTCGACCTTCCCACGGTGAAGCAGCTCGCGGCCCTGGAGTCGGGCAGCCCGCTGTTCCTCGTGCCGCTCGGCCTGCGCGCCTGGTTCGTCGACAACGGGATCGAGCACGTCGAGGAGTACGACTGGTGGAAATCGCGCGCGCTGGGAGGAGTGCGATTCACGCTGGTGCCGGCGCAACACTGGAGCAAACGCACGCTCTGGGATACCAACAAGACCCTGTGGGGCGGGTGGGTGATCGAGGGCCGCGGTCTGCGCCTCGTTCATACCGGCGACCTCGGCTATTCGCAGGACGCACGCGACATCGGCGAGCGGCTCGGTCCTTTCGATATGGCGTTCATACCGATTGGCGCTTACGCGCCGCGCTGGTTCATGAAGACAATGCATGTTGACGTGCCGGAAGCGGTGCGCGTGCGCTCCGACCTGCGCGCGCAGCGCGCGATCGGCATGCACTGGGGGACGTTCGAGCACCTGACCGACGAGCCCCTCGACGAGCCGCCGCGCGAGCTCGCGAAGCAACGCGCCGCGGCGGGACTCGCGCCGGAGCAATTCGACGTCATGCGAATCGGGGAGACGCGTAGGATCGGGCCCATCGGAGGAGAAAAGCGATGAAGAGAGTGCTGAGGACGGCGCTGGTGGCGGCTGCGGCGATCGCGGGCGCGTGGAGCACGACCGCGGGAGCGCAGGGATACCCCAATCGAACCATCACGATGGTGGTGCCGTTCGCCGCGGGCGGGCCCACCGATGTCGTGGCGCGCACGCTCGGCGCCGCGATGTCGAAGTCGCTCGGGCAAACGGTGGTGATCGAGAACAAGCTCGGCGCGGGCGGCACCATCGCGGCCAACTACGTGGCCAAGGCCACACCCGACGGCTACACGGTCTTCATCCACCACAACGGCATGGCGACGGCGACCGCGCTGTATCGCAAGCTGCCCTACAACCCGCTCACGGATTTCGAGTACATCGGGCAGGTGGCCGACGTGCCGATGACGCTGCTCGCCCGCAAGGACCTCCCCCCGGACAATCTGCAGGACCTGATCGGCTTCGTGAAGGCCAACAAGGAGAAGATCAATCTCGCCAATGCCGGCCTCGGCGCGGTCTCGCAGCTCTGCGGGATGCTGTTCATGCAGGCCTTGGGCGTCGAGCTCACCACGATCCCGTTCCAGGGCACCGGGCCGGCGATGACGGCGCTGCTCGGCGGGCAGGTGGACATCCTGTGCGACCAGACGACCCAGACCATTCCCCACATCAAGTCGCACAAGGTGAAGTTCTACGGGGTCACCACGCGCCAGAGGATCACGGCGTTGCCGGACGCGCCCACCCTCGACGAGCAGGGCCTGAAGGACTTCGAGGTGGTGGTGTGGCACGGCGTGTATGCGCCCAAGGGAACGCCGAAGGAAGCGCTCGACAAGTTGAACGAGGCGCTGCGCTCCGCGTTGAAGGACCCGATGGTCTCGAGCCGCTTCGCCGACCTCGGTGCGCAGATCGTCCCGGAGGCCAAACAAACCCCGGCGGGGCTGCACGACTGGCTCAGGTCCGAGATCGACAAGTGGGGCCCGATCATCCGCAAGGCGGGGACGTACGCGGACTGAAAAGGAAGCGGGGGCAAGCTTTGGAAGCTTGCCCCCGCCGGCACTGCATCCGGTAATGCTGTTGCTTACACCACCCGGCGGCCGCGGCCCCGAATGAGGTTGTAGATGAACAGGACAACGATTGCGCCGATCACCGCGCCGATGAATCCGGCCGATTGACCCGCAGCGTAGATGCCCATCGCCTGGCCGAGGAACGTGGCAACCAGCGCGCCGACGATACCCAGCAGGGCGGTCACGAAGAAGCCGCCGCCATCACGTCCCGGCATCAGGAATTTCGCCACGATGCCCACCACGAAACCGATCAGAATTGCCCAGATGATAGTCATGGATTTCCCTTGCGTGAGTGAATTGTCGAGGACTTCACTTTCTGCCAATCCCCGTTCCGGGTCTGCGGGACGCCCTCCGATTCGCAGGTAGGACAGGACGCCAGCCGGTGTGGTCCGTTTGGGCTAGGCGGGCAGCTTGCCAAGCAATGCGTCGAGGGCGATCGAACGATGGCCTTCGCGCCAGGCGAGCAGCGTGCGCGCCCGGGAAGTGCGCGCCGGCAGCTTGGTCGCCACCACCTGGTTTTCAGCATGGACCACCTTGAGTACCGAGCGTGGCACGATCGCTATCCCGGCTCCCGCCGCGACGCAGGCGACGATCGCATGGTAAGACCCGAACTCCATCACCTGGCCGGGGGCCACGCTCGCGGCTCCGAGCCACTCCTCCAGCCGGCGGCGATACGAACATCCGGCCGCGAACGCGATGACCGTGCGCGTGCCGATGTCGCGCGGACCGCGCAGCGGTGCGGCGCCCTTCGGCGCGATCAGCACGAGCTCCTCGTCGAACGCGTGGCGCGTCGCGAGCCCGGTCGCGGCGAAGGGCTCCGCCACGAAAGCCGCCTCGATCTCGAAGGCATGCAGGCGCGCGACGAGCGCACCACTGGTGCCGGTGACGAGCTCGATCTGCACCTGCGGGTACGCGAGGTGGTAATGCGACAGGATCCGCGGCAGCCGCGCCGCCGCGGTGCTCTCGAGAGTGCCGAGGCGAAACGTGCCGCGCGGCGTGCCGCTGCGCACCGCGGCCTGCGCCTCGGAAGAAAGCCGCAGCAGCTCGTCCGCGTAGGCGAGCAGCAGGCGGCCTTCGGGCGACAGGGTGAGCTTGCGGCGCTCGCGCAGGAAGAGCCGCGTGCCGAGGTGCGCCTCGAGCTGCTTCACGCGCGTCGTGACGTTGGACTGGACGCGATTCAGCTTCACCGCCGCGCGCGTGATCCCGCCTTGTTGCGCCACGGTGCGGAATATGTGCAGGGCCTCGAGATCCAGCGTTCTCATTTCGAGATTCCTTCCTTCTGCATTATTCATTTCCCGGAATGAGCGCGTCAATCCACAATGATGCCATGAGCGATCGATCGACCCGCGTTGCGATCTGCGGCCTGGTGGCGCTCGCCGTCGCCATGGGGATCGGGCGGTTCGCCTTCACGCCGCTGCTGCCGATGATGCAGGGCGACGCGGGGCTCACGGTCGTGCAGGGCGGCTGGCTCGCCTCGGCCAATTACATCGGCTATCTCGCGGGCGGCCTGTCGGCCGTCGCGCTGCGCATGCCTGCCGCGCGCGCGATCCACCTCGGGCTCGCGATCGTCGCCGGCTCCACCCTCGCGATGGGCCTCGTCTCCAGCCTGCCGGCCTGGTTCGTGCTCCGCGCGCTGGCGGGGTTGGCGAGCGCGTGGGTGCTGATCTACGCCTCGTCGTGGTGTCTCGACCGCTTCGAGCACGCGGCGCCGGCGCGGGAGCGCGCGCTATTGAGTGCCACCGTGTTCGCGGGCGTGGGCGTCGGCATCGCCGTCGCGGGCGCGTTCTGCGCGTTGCTGTTGACCGCTCGCGCTTCGTCGACAAGCGCATGGCTGGGGCTCGGCATCGTGGCTCTCGCCGCCTCCGCGTCGATCTGGCGGCAATTCCAGCGTGCGAGCGCAGGCGCTCCCGCGACTCCCGGCGGGGCGCGTGCCCGCTGGGACCTGGAATCGATCCGCTTGATCGTTTGCTACGGCGTGTTCGGGTTCGGCTACATCATTCCGGCGACGTTCCTCTCGGCGATGGCGCGCGAGGCCGCGAGCGACCCCGCGATCTACGGCTGGTCGTGGCCGCTGTTCGGCGCCGCGGCCGCGGCCAGCACCTTCCTCGCGGCGGCGCTGCGGCGCGTGCTGGGCGAGCGCTCGCTCTGGATCGCCGGTCACCTCGTGATGGCCGCGGGGGTGGTCATGCCGATGCTGTGGCCCGGCTTCGGCGGCATCGTCGTGTCGGCGCTCCTCGTCGGCGGCACCTTCATGGCGGTGACGATGGTGGGGATGCAGGAGGCGCGCCGCGTCGCCGGCCCCGGCGCGCGCGCGCTGATCGCGGCGATGACCTCCGCGTTCGCCGCCGGCCAGATCGCCGGTCCGCTGCTGGTGAGCGCGCTCGCGGCGCGCCATGGATTCACGCCCGCGCTGCTGATCGCCGGCGGCGCGCTGGTCGCGAGTGCCGTAGCCCTCCTTCCCATTCCAACGATGAAGAGGCCGCCATGATCGATCGCATGCCGCCGATGGACCCCGCAACGATGAACGAGGCGCAGAAGAAGGCCGCGGCCGACCTGGTGGCCGGCCCGCGCAAGGGAGTCTTCGGACCGTTCATCGCGCTGCTGCGCAGCCCCGTGCTGATGGATCGCCTGCAACGCGTGGGCGAATACCTGCGGTTCAACAACACCATTCCACCGCGACTGAACGAGTTCGCGATGCTCATCACGGCGCGCCATGTGACGAACCAGTTCGAGTGGGCCCTGCACCATCCTCTCGCGATCAAGGCCGGTGTCGCGCGGGAGACGATCGAGGCCGTGGGCCGGGGCGAGCGTCCCGCGACGATGGCGCCCGACGAGGCCCTGGTGCACGACTTCTGCACCGAGCTTCTCCGGACCTACGAGGTTTGCGATGCGGTCTATGCGCGCGCCGTTGCGCAGTTCGGCGAACAGGGGGTCGTCGATCTCGTCGGCACGGTCGGATACTTCATCACCGTCTGTCTCGTGATGAACACTGCCCGCACGCCACGGCCGGCGAGCGACGTGGCACCGCTCCCGCCGCTCGCGTGAGCCGTGCCTACTCGACCGTCACCGACTTGGCGAGGTTGCGCGGCTTGTCGACGTCGGTGCCGCGTTTGAGCGCCGTGTGATAGGCGAGGAGCTGCACCGGGATCGCGTGCACGACCGGAGATAGCAACCCGGAGTGACGCGGCGTGCGGATCACGTGCACGCCTTCGCTCTCGGTGAAGTGGCTGTCGAGATCGGCGAAGACGTAGAGCTCGCCGCCGCGCGCGCGCACTTCCTGCATGTTCGACTTCACCTTCTCGAGCAGCGCATCGTTCGGCGCGATCACCACCACCGGCATCGCGGCGTCCACGAGCGCGAGCGGCCCATGCTTGAGCTCCCCCGCGGGATACGCCTCGGCATGGATGTACGAGATCTCCTTCAACTTGAGCGCGCCTTCGAGCGCCACCGGATAGTGGATCCCGCGCCCGAGGAAGAGCGCATGGTCGCGCTGCGCGAAGCGCTCCGCCCACGCCTGGATCTGCGGCTCGAGGTTGAGCGCGTGCTGAATGCTGCCCGGCACGAAGCGCAGGTGCGCGATCGCCTCCGCTTCCGCCTTGGCGTCGAGGCGGCCCCGGGCCTTCGCGATCGCGAGCGCCAGCGTGAAGAGCGACACCAGCTGCGTGGTGAAGGCCTTGGTCGATGCGACTCCGATCTCCGCTCCGGCGCGCGTGTAGAACACGAACTTCGAAGCGCGCGGAATGGCGCTCTCGCGCACGTTGCAGATCGATAGCGTGTGCGCCTGCCCGAGCTCCTTGGCGCGCTTGAGCGCTTCCATGGTGTCGAGGGTCTCGCCCGATTGCGAGATCGTCACCACGAGCTGCTTCGGATTGGGAATCGATTCGCGGTACCGGTATTCGTGGCCGAGCTCGACGTTGCACGGCGTCTGGGCGAGGCTCTCGATCCAGTAGCGTGCGACCAGGCCCGCGTAGTAGCTCGTGCCCGACGCCAGGATCAGCACCGAATCGATCTCGCCCAGGGTGGCCGCGGAGCCGGTGCCGAACAGTCCCTCGATGTCGACGCCGGCATCGATCACGCCCTCGAGCGTATCGGCGACCGCGCGCGGCTGCTCGTGGATCTCCTTCTGCATGTAGTGCGTGAACGGGCCGAGGTCGACGGCATCGGCGCTCAGCTCGGAGACGTGCACCGTGCGGTCCACCTGCCGGCCTTCGCGATCGACCACGTGCACGCCCGTGCGGCGCAGCGCCACGACGTCGCCGTCCTCGAGGTAGATCACGCGGCGCGTCTCGCTGATCAATGCGGAGACGTCCGAGGCGAGGAAGTTCTCGCCTTCGCCCAGCCCCACGACCAGCGGGCAGCCCATGCGCGCGCCGGTCATCGTGTCGGGATCGGCGAGCGCCACCACGCCGATCGCGTACGCGCCACGCAGGTCCGCGACCGCCTTGCGCGTCGCCTCGAAAAGATCGCCGCTCGCCTTGAAGTAGTGGTGCAGCAGGTGCGCGATGACTTCGGTGTCGGTCTGCGATTCGAAGGCGTAGCCGAGCGCCTTCAGGCGCGCGCGCTGCTCCTCGTGGTTCTCGATGATGCCGTTGTGCACTACGGCGATCTCGTTCATCGAGACGTGGGGATGCGCGTTGGGCTCGGTCACGCCGCCATGGGTGGCCCAGCGCGTGTGCGCGATGCCAAGGATGCCTTTCAGGTCCTCGGCGCGCACCGCGCTTTCCATCTCCGAGACGCGGCCGACGCGCCGCACGCGCTTGATCCCGCCATTCAGCACCGCAATGCCGGCCGAATCGTAGCCGCGATATTCGAGGCGCTTCAGCCCTTCGGTGAGCATGGGCACGACGTTACGGCTGGCGATGGCGCCGACGATTCCACACATGGGGAGGGCTCTCGGGTGCGCGGGACGATGCGGAGGTCCCTATTTTGTCACGCCCGGGCGGCGCGCCGGAGGAGCGCACAAAAACAAGCTCTCCCCGGCCTGGGGACCGGGGAGAGAAGCAGAGGCGCCATGCTCTTGGCCTCACGTCGCCTTGCAAGAGCGCGGGAGAGGAGGGAACCCGCGTTCCTGAGAAGAATCTTGCGCCGGGCGTTGCTGCAGCGCAGCGACGGAAGTCGCAGGCGCGATGCTGAATATCGGACAACCGATCCTCAGCCGCGCCACCCCCAGGTGTCTCCCGGCTCCGGGCTGGCGCCCGGGGGCGCCACGATGGGCTCGAGCGGCTCCCCCTCGGCGAGATGCTCGCGAAAAGCAGCAGTAACGAGGAGGCGGTAGCCGCGCGTGAGCGCGAGCTCCTGGAGCCGCGCGGCGATGCGCTCGGCGTCGCCTGCGGCGATGTACCGGGCACGGCGCGCGCTGCCGATGTGTCCCGTCACCGCATCTCCGAACGCCGCGCCCGCCGCCAGCTCCAGCGCCGATTTCCCCTGGCGGGCGCGTTCGCCGTTGAGGCGTTCGAGGCCCTGGAACATCTCGCGGACCGCGGCCCACGCCGCACACGACGGCTCGGGAAGGGTCTTGGGGGCACCGAAGATCGCGATGATGCCGTCGCCGCGAACGCTTTCCACCATCCCGCCGTGGCGAAGCACCGCCGCAGCGAGCATCTCGTGGACGCGGGCGAGCAGTGCCACCACCTCGTCGGCGCCGTCCGCGGCGTTGCGCCCCAGGCTTCGCAGGCCCGCGTGCACAAAGGCGACGGGCTGCACCGCATTGCGTCGCGCCACGCCGCCGTCGCCGGACAGGAGCTCTCGTAACAGGGCAGGGCCTACGCGACCGCCGAATTGCGCGCGGACGCGCTGGCGCCGGTGATGCCCGCCCCACGCTTCGCGCCACACGCGCGTGGCAAGCGCCAGGATCATCGTGAGCAGCGCGGCGCACACGGGCATGAAGTAGCCCGCGCGCAGCGCGAAGATGGCGCCCACGACAAGCCCTGCCGCGCCGAGGAGCGCGGTGGCGAGCGCGAGGCGCCAGTTGCGCATCAGCACGACCAGTGCGGCGAGCGCCGTGAGGATCAGGGCCACCGGGCGCGAGGCCTCCGCGGGAGCCGCGTGCTGCAGCGCGGTGCGCAGCGATTGGGCGTGCACGATCACGGCGGGCGAGGTCTTTCCGCCCGGCTCCCAGGCGGCCAGGTTCACCGGAACCTCGACGCGATCGGAATACGCCTGGGCCTCGCCGATCATCACGATGCGGTCGCGAAACAGCCGCTCGAAGAATTTCGGATCGCGGTTCTCGATCACCTGGTGGAACGGCACGTACCGGATCGAGGGGCCGAGCGCGAAGTGGATCAGCCCGTCGGTGCAGTCCTTCGCGAGCGCGCGGCACAGGCGTCCCGCGAGGGTGGGAAAGCCGCCGTCGTCGGTCGGCACGACGAGCGAGAAGCGCCGTGTGACGCCATCGGCGTCGCGCGCCAGCAGGTTGATGCCGAGGCGCTCATCGCGCAGCACCGCGAGGTACGGCGGATGGATGGGCTTCGCGCTGCGCGTGCGCGCGTCGATCGAGATCACGGCGACGAATGGCCCGTTGTCGCGCGCGGCGATCAGCCCGGCGACGAGCGCGCGGTCGAGCCCGGGGCGCAGCGAATCGAACGAGCGGTCCGGAAGCGGCACGTCGAGCCCGATCGCGCGCGGCTTCGCCGCCGCGATCAGCGCAAGCGCCTTGCCCAGCGGCTCGTTCCAGATGCCGGGCGGCTCCTGCATCGCACGCACCGTCGCGTCGTCGATGCCGACCACGATGAAGTCGTCAGGGGCGGGCCGCGGATCGAATTTGCGCAGGGTCGACCATTCGAGATCGAGGAGCGCGCCGTCGAGCCGCTCCGCGACCGGTGTCGCCGAGAACGCGAATCCGAGAAGCGCCAGCGCCGCGACCGCGAACACGCGCAGCGTCGAGCGCCCGCCGCCCTCGGAGTCATCCATGGGGCCGTATCTTAACGCGCCCGACGGCGGGTGCTAGACTGGGGCCTTCTCCAGCGCTCCCGAGAAAAAAAGGATGACAGGGGAAACGCCGAGCGCCGCGCAGCTTCAGGGAATTTCCGACTCCTTCGTGAGGCAGCTCGCCTCGCTTGGGCGGCTGCGCACGTACCCCAAGAACACCGTCTTCATCACCGAAGGCGACTCGAGCGATTCCGTGTTCGTGATCCTCGGCGGACGGGTGAAGGTGTTCATCTCCGACACCGAGGGGCACGAGATGATCCTCGACACCCAGGGCCCGGGCGAAT
>JANPHA010000248.1:0-4570 GCA_031424255.1 Burkholderiales bacterium
AACGCTCCGGCAGGCGATCGCGCTTCGAGGAGAGAAGGAACAAGGAGCGAGGCTGCGGATGATGGACGTTGAGCACGTACGCGGTGCGCCCTTCCTTCTCTCCTCGAAGCGCGATCGCCTGCCGGAGCGTTATCAACGTTCGTGGCGGCCGGTCGTGACCTCGATCACACCTTCTCGAGTCGTCGCGACGCAGTGCATCTCGGTCTCCCATTCTTCGAAGCTCTATGTCACCGACGAATACGTCGTGACGCACAACACTTCCCTGGCGCTCAACATCGCCGAACATGTGGCGCTTGAATTGAAGCTCCCGGTGCTCGTGTTCTCCATGGAAATGGGCGGCACGCAGCTTGCCACGCGCCTGCTGGGCTCCGTCGGTCGCGTGGATGCGCAGAAGCTGCGCACCGGACGCCTCGAGTCCGGGGATTGGGACCGGCTCGGCGTGGCGCTCGGCAAGCTCAATGAGGCGCCGCTCCTGATCGACGAATCGGCGGCGTTGAATCCGCTCGAGCTGCGCGCCCGCGCCCGGCGCAAGTGGCGCGAATACGGCGGGCTCGGTTTGATCGTGATCGATTACATCCAGCTCATGCAGGGCTCCGAATCCGGCCAGAACGAGAACCGCGCCACCGAGATCAGCGAGATCTCGCGCGGCCTGAAGGCGATGGCCAAGGAGCTGTCGGTGCCGGTGATCGCGCTCTCGCAGCTCAACCGCTCGCTCGAGCAGCGGCCCAACAAGCGGCCGGTGATGTCGGACCTGCGCGAATGCGTTACCGGCGACACGCGCGTGATGCTGGCTGACGGAAGGCGCGTGCCAATCCGCGAGCTCGTCGGCACGGCGCCCGAGGTGCTTGCGATGTCGGCCGAGGGCAAGATAGAGAAGGCGTTTTCCGACTGCGTGTGGTCGAAAGGCGTGAAGCCCGTGCTGGAAGTGAGCCTCGCGAGTGGGCGGAGCATTCGCGCGACCGCGGAGCACCGCCTCTTCGGCCCCAATGGCTGGGTTACGGTGGGAGAGCTGCGGCCGGGTGCGCGGCTCGCACTGTCTCGCCGTCTCACCGATCCACACTCAGGGCGCGAATGGAAGGAAGAGGAGTTGATCCTTCTTGGCCATCTGGTCGGTGACGGCAGCTACCTCACGCATCAACCCATGCGCTATGCGACCGCTTCCGAAGCCAACAGCGAGGCGGTGACGCGGGCTGCGGAGATGATGGGATCGCAGGTGAAGCGCTATGCGGGCCGGGGCAATTGGCACCAGCTGCTCATCAGCGGCAATGGCAATCGGTGGCATTCCGAGGGCGCCGGGAAGTGGTTGAAGGGCTTGGGCATCTACGGTCAGCGCAGCCACGAGAAGCGCCTGCCGTCCGAGGTATTCCAGCTTCCGGATGCGCAGGTCGGATTGCTCCTTCGGCATCTCTGGGCTACCGACGGCTCCATCACGATGTGCAAGGCGGGACAAAAGGGAAGCGACCGCGTCTATTACGCCACCAGCAGCCATTCACTGGCGCTGGATGTGGCGGCCCTTCTCATGCGGCTTGCAATCGTCGCGCGCATCCGCAAGAGCGTGAAAAGCGGCTACCGGCCCATGTATTCGGTCGACGTCTCGGGTGCCCAGCATCAATCGATCTTCCTCGATCGAGTCGGCGCTTTCGGCCCGCGCGTTGCGCCGGCCGCCATTCTGCGCGCCCGACTCGCGACGCGTGAATCCGAGACGAACGTCGATACCGTGCCCCTCGAGGCGTTTGCGGACGTTCGCGCTTCGATGCGATCTCACGGCGTCACGCAGAGAGCGATGTGCGCGTTGCGAGGCACGTCGTACGGTGGCACGTCCCATTTCAGGTTTGCACCCTCGCGGGCGATCATCGAAGACTATGCGGACAAGCTGGGCGACGAGAGCCTGAGGCGATGGTCGCAGTCGGACCTCTTCTGGGATCGGGTCGTCGCAGTCACGCCTTGCGGTGAAGAGGAGGTCTTCGACCTCACGGTTCCCGGACCCTCCTGCTGGCTCGCGGATGGCATCGTCAGCCACAACTCGGGCGCGATCGAGCAAGATGCAGACGTGATCTTCTTCATCTATCGCGACGAGGTCTACAACGAGGATTCTCCCGACAAGGGCATCGCCGAGATCATCATCGGCAAGCAGCGCAACGGGCCCATCGGCACGGTGAAGCTCACCTGGCTCGGCAAGCACACCCGTTTCGAGAACTACTCGGGAGCATCCGGCGGCGGCTACAACAACTGACCCGGTCGCCATCGCGGGATCGACACTTTAAATGTCCCGCCCGATCCAGGCCACCATCTCCTCCGCGGCCCTGCGGCACAACTATGCCGTCGCCAAGGAGCGCGCGCCGCGTTCGCGCGTGCTCGCGGTCGTCAAGGCGAACGCGTACGGGCACGGCATCGAGCGGGTTGCGCGGGCGCTCTCCGGTGCCGATGGGTTCGCCACGCTCGAGCTCGAGGGCGCGGTGCGGCTGCGCGAGCGCGGCGCGAGAAACACGGTGCTTCTGCTCGAGGGATTCTTCGACGCGTCCGAGCTGCCGGTGATCGTGGCCTCGGATCTCTCGGTCGTCGTTCACAACGAAGACCAGCTGCGCATGCTCGAGACCGTGCGCCCGGCGAAGCCGATCGAGGTGTATTTCAAGATCAACACCGGGATGAACCGGCTCGGCTTCGCGTTGCCGCAGGTGCGGCCGATGCTGGCGCGGCTGCAGAAAATCGGCGTGGCGCGCTCGATCACGTTGATGTCGCATTTCGCCACCGCCGACGGCTCTGCAGGCATTGAAGAAGCGATGAGGCGCTTCGAGGAGGCGACCCAGGGGATCGCGCTGCCGCGCAGCCTCGCGAATTCCGCCGCGATCTTCTCCCATCCCCGATCGCATGCCGATGTCGCGCGCCTCGGGATCGGCCTCTACGGCGCGACACCGTATGCGGAGCACACCGCGGAAGCCCTGGGGCTCAAGCCCGCGATGACGCTTACGTCGAAGTTGATCGCGATCCAGGATCTTGTCCCGGGCGAGACCGTGGGATACGGCGGCGAATTCCGCTGCGAGAAGGCGATGCGCGTCGGAGTGGTCGCGTGCGGCTACGCGGACGGTTACCCGCGCCATGCGCGCTCCGGCACGCCGGTGATGGTGGGCGGTGTGCACACGAAGACCGCCGGCCGCGTTTCGATGGACATGATCACCGTCGATCTTGGTCCGGTTCCCGATGCGCGCATCGGCACCCCCGTCGTGCTGTGGGGCGAGGGGCTGGCGATCGACGCGGTCGCGGCGGCGGCGGGCACCGTGGGATACGAGCTCATGTGCGCGCTCGCGCCGCGCGTGCCGGTGGCGGAGCGCTGATGGCCAAGGCGAAATCGGTCTACACGTGCACCGAGTGCGGCGGGCAGACACCCAAGTGGCAGGGGCAGTGCCCGCACTGCAGCGAATGGAACACGCTGCTCGAGACCGCGGCGGAAGTCGGCGCGAAGGCGGGCGGGGCGCATCGCTTCGCGAGCCTCGCCGGCACCGCGCAGGTGGTCACGCTTTCCGACGTCGATGCCAGGGAATTTCCGCGGCTGCCGACGTTGATCGACGAGTTCGACCGCGTGCTCGGCGGCGGGCTGGTCGAAGGCGGCGTCGTGCTGATCGGCGGCGATCCGGGCATCGGCAAGTCGACGCTGCTGCTACAGGCGGCGGCGCGGCTGGCCGAGCAGGTGCCGGTGCTCTACATCACCGGCGAGGAATCGGCGCAGCAGGTGGCGCTGCGCGCGCGCCGCCTCGGCGTGAACGCCTCGAAGGTGCGGCTGCTGCCCGAGATCGAGCTGGAGAAGATCCAGGCTATCCTCACCTCGACCAAGCCGCGCGTAGCGGTGGTGGATTCGATCCAGACGCTGTATTCAAATGCTCTCACCTCGGCACCCGGCTCGGTCGCCCAGGTGCGCGAGTGCGCCGCGCAACTCACGCGCCTCGCAAAGCAGACCGGCACCACGATTGTATTCATCGGCCACGTGACCAAGGAAGGTGCGCTCGCCGGCCCGCGCGTGCTCGAGCACATGGTCGATACCGTGCTCTATTTCGAGGGCGAGACGCACACCAGCTTCCGGTTGATCCGCGCGTTCAAGAATCGCTTCGGCGCGGTGAACGAGATCGGCGTCTTCGCGATGACGGAGCGCGGGCTGCGCGAGGTCGCCAACCCTTCCGCGCTCTTCCTCTCGCAGCATCACTCCGGCGTGGCCGGCTCGTGCGTGATGGTCACGCAGGAAGGCACGCGGCCGCTGCTGGTCGAGTTGCAGGCGCTGGTCGACGACGCGCACGGCGGCAACCCCAAGCGCCTCACCGTGGGCCTCGAGCTGAACCGGCTCTCGATGCTGCTCGCGGTGCTGCACCGGCACGCGGGCATCGCCTGCTACGACCAGGATATCTTCGTGAACGCGGTGGGCGGCGTGCGCATCTCCGAGCCCGGCGCGGATCTCGCGGTGACGCTAGCGGTGGTATCGAGCCTGCGCAACCGCCCGCTGCCCGAGAAGCACGTCGTCTTCGGCGAGGTCGGATTGGCGGGAGAAGTGCGGCCGGTGCAGCGTGGCCAGGAACGCCTGCGC
>JANPHA010000249.1:0-1505 GCA_031424255.1 Burkholderiales bacterium
CGATCGCCTAGTGGAAGTAGGCGAGCACCACCGCGCCCAACGCGATGCGGTACCACGCGAAGGCGCGGAAGTCGTGGTGCGCGACGTAGCGGATGAGGCCCTTCACCGCCATCAAGGCGGCGATGAAGCTCACCACGAACCCCACCGCGAAGGGCGCCAGGTCGTCGCTCGTGAGCAAGGCGCGGTACTTCACCAGCTGGTAGCCGGTGGCGGCGAACATGATCGGCACCGCGAGGAAGAACGAGAACTCGGTCGCCGCCTGGCGCGAGAGCCCGAACAGCATGCCGCCCAGGATGGTCGCCCCCGAGCGCGACGTCCCGGGGATGAGCGAGAAGCACTGCGCGAGCCCCACCTCGAGCGCGTCCTTCCACGTCATGTCGTCCACGCTCGTCACGCGCGGCGCGCCGTGGCCCTTGTACCAGCGCTCCACCGCGAAGATCACCAGCGCGCCGACGATGAGCGCGATGGCAACGCTTACCGGGTTGAACAGGAACGCCTTGATCTGCTTCTGGAAGAGGAGACCCACGATCGCGGCGGGCAGGAACGCGACGAAGAGATTCATCGCGAAGCGCTGCTGCACCGGATCGCTCGCGAGGCCGGAGAAGGCGCGCGCGAAGCGGGCGCGGAATTCCCAGCACACCGCCAGGATCGCGCCCAGCTGGATCACGATGTCGAAGACCTTGCCCTTCTCGTCGTTCAACCCGAGAAAGTCGGAGACGATGATCAGGTGGCCGGTCGACGAAATCGGCAGGAACTCGGTGAGGCCCTCGACCACTCCAAGCAGGAGCGCGTTGGCAAGCGCGGGTAGATCCATCGCGGCGTAGTCTATTGGAAATTGCGCAAAGGAGAGCACTCATGGACCGGAGGCGAGCCCTGGGGTTCCTCGCGGCGGCGTGCGCTGCAGGGACATTGCCCGTTCGGGCCCAGGCACCCGCGATCCATGCGCGCACCGTCGCCTCGAGCGGCGAGAAGATTCCGGTGGTGGGACTCGGCACCTGGCTTACGTTCGATGTGGGCGGCGCGGACTCGTCCCAGCGCCGCGCGCGCGGCGCGATCCTGCAGGCGTTCTTCGCCGGGGGCGGCCGGCTCGTGGACTCGTCGCCCATGTACGGCACCTCGGAGGAGGTGATCGGGGCCGAGCTCGCGCGCACTCCCGCAGCAGCGCTCTTCGCGGCGACCAAGGTATGGACCGTGGGCGGCCTCGCGGGCAGGCGCCAGATGGAACACTCGCGGGGCCTGTGGCGCGTGCCGCGTTTCGACCTCATGCAGGTTCACAACCTGCTCGACTGGGAGTCCCACTGGCCGACGCTCAAGGCGTGGAAAGCCGAGGGCCGGATGCGCCACATCGGGATGACCACCTCCCACGGCCGGCGCCACGACGACCTCGAGGGGTTGCTGCGTCGCGAGCGCATGGATTTCGTGCAGGTCACGTACAACTTGAATGACCGTGATGTCGAACGCGTGTTGCTGCCGGAATTGGACGACAATGAAATCGCTCAGCTTCG
>JANPHA010000250.1:0-2204 GCA_031424255.1 Burkholderiales bacterium
GCTTCATGCGCCCGTCGTGCGCTTCCTGCAGAAGATGTTGGTCGACGCCATCAATCTGCGCGCCTCGGACTTGCATTTCGAGCCCTACGAGTTCCACTACCGCGTGCGGTTTCGCGTCGACGGCGAGTTGCGCGAAATCACGCAGCCGCCCATCGCCATTAAGGACAAGCTGGCGTCGCGTATCAAGGTTATCTCCCGGATGGACATCTCAGAGAAACGCGTTCCCCAAGACGGCCGGATGAAACTGAAGGTCGGCCCTGACCGCGTCATCGATTTCCGTGTGAGCACTTTGCCAACCCTGTTTGGCGAGAAGATTGTGATCCGGATTCTGGACCCGAGCAGCGCCAAGTTAGGCATCGATGCCCTTGGCTACGAGCCGGAGCAGCGGGAGGCGCTGATGGCCGCGATCCAGCGCCCCTACGGCATGGTGCTGGTGACGGGGCCCACGGGCTCGGGCAAGACGGTGTCGCTCTTCACTTGCCTCAACATCCTCAACAAGCCCGGGATCAACATCTCGACCGCCGAGGACCCCGCGGAGATCAACCTGCCGGGCGTGAACCAGGTCAACATCAACGACAAGCAGGGGCTCACCTTCCCGGTGGCGCTGAAGGCCTTCCTGCGCCAGGACCCGGACATCATCATGGTGGGCGAGATCCGCGACCTCGAGACCGGCGAGATCTCGATCAAGGCCGCCCAGACCGGCCACATGGTCCTTTCGACCCTCCACACCAACGACGCCCCGCAGACGCTCACGCGCCTCATGAACATGGGCATCGCCCCGTTCAACATCGCCTCCTCGGTGATCCTGGTGACCGCCCAGCGGCTCGCACGCAAGCTCTGCGTCTGCAAGAAACCCGAGGACATCCCCGAGGAAGCCCTGAAAAGGGCCGGTTTCAGGGACGACGACCTGGACGGATCATGGCAACCCTTTGGTCCCGCGGGGTGCGAGCTGTGCAAGAATACGGGGTACAAGGGCCGAGTCGGGATCTACCAGGTGATGCCCATCTCCGAGGAGATGGAACGAATCATCATGAAAAACGGTACCGCCATCGACCTGGCCGACCAGGCTGAGAGGGAAGGGGTGAAGGACCTGCGCAAATCGTGCCTCATCAAGGTGAAGAAGGGTCTGACGTCTCTCGAGGAGATCGAGGCCGTCACCAACGAGTAGGGAGATTCCATATGGCAGCCGTCGCGAAGAAGCCCGCTGGCGTCAAGGACGTCAAGCTCTACAACTACACCTGGTCCGCCAAGGACAAGGGCGGCAAGACGCTCAAGGGCGAGGTGCGCGCGGCCGGCGACCACCTGGTGCTCGCGCAGCTGCGCCGCCAGGGCCTGCAGAAGATCACGGTCAAGAAGGTCTCCTCGCGCGGCGGCAAGAAGATCACCGAGAAGGACATCACCATCTTCACGCGCCAGCTGGCGGTGATGATGAAGGCGGGCGTGCCGCTGCTGCAGGCCTTCGACATCGTCGGCCGCGGCCACTCCAATCCCTCGGTCGGCAAGCTGCTGCTCGACATCAAGACCGACGTCGAGACCGGCTCCTCGCTCGGCCAGGCGTTCCGCAAGTACCCGAAGTACTTCGACAACCTGTTCTGCAACCTGGTGGCGGCGGGCGAAGCGGCCGGTATCCTGGACAGCCTCCTCGATCGCCTGGCGACGTACAAGGAAAAGATCCTCGCCATCAAGGGCAAGATCAAGAGCGCGCTCTTCTACCCGATCTCGATCATCGTGGTCGCCCTCGTCGTGACCGCGGTCATCATGATTTTCGTGATCCCGGTGTTCAAGGACCTGTTCAAGAGCTTCGGCGCCGACCTGCCGGGGCCGACGCTGGTGGTGATGGCGATATCGGACTGGTTCCTGGCGAGCTGGTGGTGGCTCTTCCCGGGCATCATCGGCGGGATCTACTTCTTCCTCTACATGTGGAAGCGCTCGACCACGATGCAGCGGATCATCGACCGGATGATCCTGCGCGCGCCGGTGTTCGGCGACGTGCTGCGCAAAGCCTCGATCGCGCGCTGGTGCCGCACGCTCGCGACGATGTTCGCCGCCGGCGTGCCGCTGGTGGAATCGCTGGATTCGGTGGCGGGGGCCGCCGGAAACTACGTCTACTACGACGCCACCAAGCGCATCCAGTCGGAGGTGTCGACCGGCACCGGCCTCACGGTCGCCATGCAGAACGCGCAGGTCTTCCCGAGCATGGTGCT
>JANPHA010000251.1:0-2481 GCA_031424255.1 Burkholderiales bacterium
GACCGCATCTCGGTGCTGGTGTACGGCGAGATCATCGCGACCGACATTCCGGCGCGCATCCGCGACAACGCGGCAGTGCGATCCGCGTACCTCGGGACGATCGATGCTTGAGGTCGACGAGCTGCACGCGTTCTACGGCAAGAGCCACATCCTGCGCGGCGTCACCTTCCGCGTGGGCGAGGGCGAGATCGTGAGCCTGCTCGGGCGCAACGGCGCGGGACGCTCGACCACCATCAAGGCGCTGATGGGCGAGGTGCCTCCGGCGGGGACCATCCGCTTCAAGGGCGCGCGCATCGACGGGCTGAAGCCTCACCAGATCGCGCGCCGCGGACTGGGCTACGTGCCCGAGAACCGCGACATCTTCCCCACGCTCACGGTGCGCGAGAACCTGCTGCTCGGGATGAAGTCGTCGAAGCCGTCGGGCCGGTGGACGATGGAGGACATGTTCGGGCTCTTCCCGATCCTGCGCGAGCGCGGCAACGCGCCCGGCGGCGTGCTGTCGGGGGGCGAGCAGCAGATGCTCACGATCTGTCGTACCCTCATGGGCGATCCGGACCTGATCATGGTGGACGAGCCCACCGAGGGACTGGCGCCGATGCTGGTGGAGCTCGTGCGCGGGCTGCTGGAGACGATCGCGGCGCGCGGTGTGGCGATCCTGCTGATCGAGCAGAAGCTCACCATCGCGCTCGACATCTCGCAGCGGTTGTACGTGATGGGACAAGGGCGCATCGTGTTCGAGGGCACGCCGGCCGACCTGCGCGCCAACGCCGCGGTGCGCAAGGAATGGCTGGAAGTCTGAGGAGAAAAGAATGAGCGGCAATCCGTACCAGGTGCATGGCGAGGTGGCCGTGCTCACTCTCGACAATCCGCCGGTGAACGGGCTCGGGCAGGCGCTGCGCGCCGCCCTGGTCGACGGCATCGATCGCGCCAATGCCGATGCCGCGGTCAAGGCGATCGTGCTGATCGGCGCGGGAAACCTTTTCTCCGGGGGCGCGGACATCAAGGAATTCAATACGCCCAAGGCGACCGCCGAGCCCACGTTGCATACGCTGATCCGCGTGGCCGAATCGAGTACCAAGCCGGTGATCGCGGCGATCCGCGGCACCTGCATGGGCGGCGGGCTCGAGCTCTCGCTCGGCTGCCATTACCGGGTCGCGGCGCCCGATGCGCAGGTGGCGCTTCCGGAGGTGAAGATCGGGCTGCTGCCCGGCGCCGGCGGCACGCAGCGGCTGCCACGCGCGATCGGCGTGGAAAACGCGCTCAACATGATCGTCTCCGGCAATCCCGTACCGGCGGCGCAACTGAAGGGCACCGCGCTCTTCGACGCGATCGTCGAGGGGGATTTGCTCGAGGGCGCGCTCGCGTTCGCGCGCCGGATCGCGGAAAAGCGCCCGCTGCCGCGCATTCGCGACCGCAAGGCGGAGCAGGCCGACGCCGAGGCGTTCTTCCAGTTCGCGCGCAACACGGTCGGCGCAGTCGCGAAGAATTTCCCCGCGCCGCTCCAGTGCGTGAATGCGGTCGCGGCTTCGGTCTCGAAGCCGTTCGACGAAGGGATGAAGATCGAGCGCGAGCTTTTCATGCAGCTGATCGTGTCGCCCGAATCACGCGCACTGCGGCATGCCTTCTTCGGCGAGCGCGCCGCCTCCAAGATTCCCGACGTTCCCGCCGATACGCCCACGCGCAAGGTCGAGTCGGTGGCGGTGATCGGTGCGGGAACCATGGGCGGCGGCATCGCGATGAATTTCCTCAACGCCGGCATCCCGGTGACGCTGCTCGAGATGAAGCAGGAGGCGCTCGACCGGGGTGTGGCAACCATCCGCAAGAACTACGAGGCGACGGTGAAGCGCGGCAAGCTCACGGCGGAGAAGCTCGAGCAGCGCATGAAGCTGCTCAGGCCGACGCTCGCATACGACGACATCCAGTCCGCGGATCTTGCGATCGAGGCGGTGTTCGAGGAGATGGGCGTGAAGGAAGGGGTGTTCAAGAAGCTCGACGAGGTGATGAAGCCCGGTGCGATCCTCGCCTCCAACACCTCCACGCTCGACGTGAACAAGATCGCGGGATTCACCAGGAGGCCGCAGGATGTGGTCGGCATGCATTTCTTCAGCCCCGCCAACGTGATGAAGCTGCTGGAAGTGGTGCGCGGGGAGAAGACCGCGAAGGACGTGCTCGCCACCGTGATGGCGCTCGGCAAGAAGATCAAGAAGACCTGCGTGGTCTCGGGCGTGTGCGACGGCTTCATCGGCAACCGCATGATCGAGCAGTACAGCCGCCAGGCCGGCTTCCTGCTGGAAGAAGGTTGCACGCCCGAGCAGGTGGACAAGGCGGTGGAGAAGTTCGGCTGCGCGATGGGCCCCTTCCGCATGGGCGACCTGGCCGGCAACGACGTGGGCTGGTTCATCCGCAAGCGCCGCTACCTTGAGAAGCCCAACATGCGCTACAGCAAGACCGCGGACCTGCTGTGCGAGCTCGGTCGCTTCG
>JANPHA010000252.1:0-5343 GCA_031424255.1 Burkholderiales bacterium
CTCGCCGACAACTGGCTGCGCCATGTCCAGGACGTGCATGCGAAGCACGACGCGCGCGTCGCCCAGTCGCCCGACCTGCCGCAACGCGTCGACCGTCTCTGCGAGCTCAACGTGATCGAGCAGGTCGCCAACGTCTGCCAGACCACCATCGCGCGCGACGCGTGGGAGCGTGGGCAGGAGCTCGCCGTGCATGGCTGGGTCTACGGGCTGAAGGACGGGTTGGTGCACGATCTCGGCACCACCGTCACGAAGCCCGACGAGGCGGCCGCCGCGTACCACGCGGCGCTCGACGCTCTGTGATGGTCGGACACGCGAGGGTCATGGTGCGAAGAGAGGGACGGCCGGGATGGGAAGATCGGGGAGAGCGCCGGCGCTCGCTGCGCCGGTGTTCGAACCGGCCCTCGCGACGCAGACCACCTTCCTCGGGCCCCTTCACTCCCGATCCGCGAGCCAGTGAACGGATTTCGTCTCGAAACCCTCG
This sequence comes from Burkholderiales bacterium, assembly GCA_031424255.1. Taxonomy (GTDB): domain Bacteria; phylum Pseudomonadota; class Gammaproteobacteria; order Burkholderiales; family Usitatibacteraceae; genus Usitatibacter. The sequence continues at coordinate 482 of JANPHA010000252.1, forward strand.
ATCAGGTATTGCTTCGCCACCCGCTGGACCTCGCGGTCCGCGACGCTCACGCGCTCGTGCTGGCGCAGGTGCTCGGTCCAGGATTCGTCCATGAAGATCTCCATGTAGAGCGCCGGATCGCCCGAGTTGTGGAAGAGCTCCCAGTAGGAGGCGCCATTGCGCCGGCGCATCTCGCGCACGTGCTGCATCGCCGCGACGAACTCGGTGCGCTTCTGCGCATCGACGCGGTATTCGATCGTCACCATCACCGGCCCCGCGTCGGGCTCGGGCACTTCCGCCAGCACCGGCGCCGCCCAATGCCTCGAGGGCGTGAAGTCGCGCATCTGCGCACCCAGCTTGAAGCGCCACGTCGACGCGATGGCGATGAGCATGCCGCCTGCCGCGATCGTGAGCGCCACGGGAATGCCGAGGTGCGATGCCGCCTGTCCCCAGAGGATCGCCCCCAACGCCATGCCGCCCATGAAGACCACGACGAACGCGGCGAGCCCGCGCGCGCGCACCCATTCGGGCAGCGTGAGCTGCGCCGCGACCTGCAGCGACGAGAGGATCGCGATCCACGCCACGCCGGTCGCGAGCATGGCCAGGGCGAGCACACCGAGATCGTGCACGTGGGCCAGGGTGAGGGCGGCGAACGCGTAGAGCACCGAGGCTCCGGCGACCAGCGCATCGCGCGAGACTCTCGCGCGGATCCGCGGCAGGAAGATCGCTCCGCCCACGGCGCCGATCCCGATGCAGGTGAGCAGCAGCCCGTAGACTTCCGGCCCGCGCCCCAGCTCGCGCCGCACGACGACCGGAAAGAGCGACCAGGTCGCGCTTGCGAAGATGAAGAACGCAATTCCGCGAATCAGGACGGCCTGCAAGGCGCGAGTGTGGATCACGAACCGCATGCCGACCCGGATCGCGCCCACGAAACGCTCCGCGGGCAGCGTGCTCTTGTGGTGAGTGCGCTTCCACCAGAGCAGCACGCCGAGGATCGCGAAGCACGAGAGCGCGTTCAGCGCGAAGACCAGCCACACGCCCACGCTCGCGACGAGCACGCCGGCGATGGCGGGGCCGATCGCGCGCGAGACGTTGATCGCGATGCTGTTGAGCGCGATCGCCGAGGCGAGTTCCTCCCTCGGCACGAGCTCGGGAACGATCGCGGCCCACGCGGGCATCGTGAGCGCGGTGCCGACGCCGATCGCGAACGTGAAGCCGAGCAGCACCCAGGGGGTGGTGAGGTCGAGCCAGGTGAGTGCCGCGAGCGCACTGGTGGCGATCAGGAAATAGACTTGCACGGCGACCAGCAGCCGGCGGCGATCGACGATGTCGGCGATCGCCCCGGCGGGGATCGCGAGCAGCATCACCGGGAAGCTGTCCGCGGCCTCCACCAGCGCCACCATCAGCGGAGAGGACGAAAGCGACGTCATCAGCCAGCCGGCGCCCACGTCCTGCATCCACGTGCCGATGTTGGCGACGATGGTCGCGAGCCAGAGGCTGCGAAACAGCGTATTGCGCAGCGGCCTCCAGGGCGACTCGGCCGCGGGAGCGGTCACTCGGCGAGCACGCGGTGGATCGATTGCACGCAGGCCGAGCCTTCGCCCACCGCCGACGCGACGCGCTTCACGCTGCCGGAGCGCACGTCGCCCACCGCGAACACGCCCGGCAGGTTGGTCTCGAAGCCGTAGGGCTTGCGCGCGAGCGGCCATTGCTCCGGGCGCAGGTCCTCCGGGTCCAGATCGTCGCCGGTGCAGACGAAGCCCTTGTCGTCGAGGCGCAGGCAGCCCTGCAGCCAGCGCGTGTTGGGCACGGCGCCGGTCATCAGGAAGACGTGGGCGATATCGCGCGTCTCTTCCTTGCGCTGCGGGCCGCTCGCGAGCCTCACGCGCTTCAGCTCCCCATCGCCTTCGAGCGCCACGATCTCGGTGTGCGTGTGCAGCGTGATCTTCGGGCTCTCCTCGATGCGCCGGATCAGGTAGCGCGACATGCTCGCCGCGAGGCTGCCGGAGCGCACCAGCACGTGCACGTGGCGGCAATCGCCCGCGAGGAACACGGCCGCCTGCCCGGCGGAATTGCCGCCTCCGACGACGATCACTTCCTCGTCCCTGCACATCTTGGCCTCGAGCGCGGTCGCGGCCCAATAGACGCCCACCCCCATGTAGCGCTCCGGATCGTCGAGCGAGAGCTTGCGGTACTCGGCGCCCGTGGCGATGATCAGGGCGCGCGTCGCTATCGCGAGCGCGTCGGAGGTTTCGACGCGAAAGGGGCGTTCGTCGCAGTGCAGGCGCACTGCGCTGCTCGCAACCGTGATCTCGGCGCCGAATTTCTGCGCCTGCACGAACGCCCTTCCCGCGAGCGCCGCGCCGGAAATCCCGGTGGGAAATCCGAGGTAGTTCTCGATCTTCGAGCTCGTGCCCGCCTGCCCGCCGGGCGCGTTGGTCTCGACCACGAGCACGTCCAGGCCTTCCGAGGCCCCGTAGACCGCGGCCGCCAACCCGGCGGGCCCGGCGCCGATCACGACGAGATCGCGCACGCGCACCGGGTCGATGTCGGGATTCATGCCCAGGCACGACGCGACTTCCTGGTTGGAGGGGTTCTTCAGCAGCGACGCGCCACGGCACAACACGATCGGAACCTCGTCGACTCTCACGTGGAAGCCGTCGAGCAAGGCCTGCGCGGTGGTGTCGGTCTCGACGTCCTGGTAGACGTACGGAAAGCCGTTGCGCGTGAGGAACTGCTGCAGACGCAGGGTATCGGCGGAGTGGCGCGAGCCGATCAGGATCACGTCGCCGCCCTTCACGTCGATCAGCCCCACGCGCCGCAGGATGAATGCGCGCATCAGCAACTCGCTCAGCTCGGAATCGGTCTGCACGATCTGGCGCAGGTGCTCGGTGTTGATCAGCAGGATCTCGCCGGGGTCCATCACGCGCGCACGCACGAGCGAGCTTCCCCCCCGGAGCGTTGCGATCTCGCCGGAGAAATGCCCGGGCGTGTGCACCACGATCTGCTGTTCCTCGCCGGCGACACCGGGCCGCACGATCTCGAGGCTGCCGGAGAGCACCACCATCAGCTCGCGGTGGCGATCGCCGGGCTCGGCGAGGATCTGGCCCCGCGTCGTGGCGATGCGCCTTCCGTGGGGCTCGAGGCGCGCGATCTGCGCGGCGGTGAGCTCGGGAAACATCTGCGGCGCACGCGTCACGCGGATGTCGGCGGCCTGGTTCATTTCTTCACCACGGCGCGGACCGCATCGAACAGCACGCGGATGTTGAACGAGGTGTCGGTGATCTTCCCGTTCACGAAGAAGGCCGGCGTGGCGCGCACGCCGCTCTCCTCCCCGCTTCGGATATGCTCGCGGATGCGCTGCAGGTAGATATGGTCGTTCATCTCCGCGTTGAATTTCACCATGTCGAGCTCGAGGCGCTCGGCGTATTCGCGCAAATGGTGGCCCTTCAACGCGTGCTGGTTCTCGAACAGCAGCTCGTGCATCTGCAAGAACTTGCCCTGGGCGGCGGCGCATTCGGCCGCCTCGGCCGCGTTGAGCGCATGGGGATGGACCGCCTCCAGCGGGAAGTGGCGATAGACGAATCGCAGGTTGTCGGCGAAGTCCTTCAGCAGCAGCTTCACCGCCGGGGCGGCCTGCTTGCAGTTGGGGCATTCGTAGTCGCCGTACTCGACGACGGTGGCCCGCGCATGCGGGGCGCCGATGACGTGATCGGCCGGCCCCACCGGGACCGCGAGCTCGAAAGGGGGGTGCACTGCGGTATTCTCCGGGCGGTGTTCGACCTGCAAATATAACGCAGGGCGAGTCGGTGTAATGTTGCGCGCTGGCGCGGCCCCCATTTCGCTTTCCAGGTGACCCGGCGGTAATGAGAAGATCTCCCTCGAAGGCAGACTCCGCGACGCGGCTCGCGGCGGTGGCGGTGCTGCTCGCGGCGGCATTGCGGGCCTCCAGCGCGCTCGCCGGCGAAGTCACTCTGACCCTCGACAACGACTTCTTCACCGGAATCGATCGCCATTACACCCAAGGCATCCAGGCCGGGGTCGTCGCGCAGACGTCCTCGCTTCCGGCGCTCGCCCGTGCGCTGCTCCCCTTTGGCGCGAGTATCGATCCGCAATACATGTTTGCGGTCGGCCAGCGGATCTACACGCCCGCCGACACCCGCGCCGTCGTGCCCGACCCGCGCGACCGGCCGTACGCGGGATGGCTCTATGCGCTCGCCGAGTTCCGCGTGCGGCGCACCGAGGCGGTCGACCATTTCACCGTGAGCCTCGGCGTCGTCGGGCCCGCGGCCCTCGCCCGGCAGACGCAGAACGCCATCCACAACGCGTTGCACGAGGACGATTCCCACGGCTGGGAAAAGCAGCTGCGCAACGAGCCGGGGCTGATGCTGGGCTACGAGCGCGCCTGGCTGGGATTGGCGCGCGGGGTTTCCGGTCGCTATCGGATGGACCTCACGCCGCGCGCCGGGGTCACCGTCGGCAATTTCCTCACCTATGCCAGCGCCGGAGCGATCGCAAGGATCGGAAGCAGCCTGCCCGCCGATTACCCCGCGACCCACATCTCGCTCGGGCCGCCGCGCGACGGCTACCGCGGCAATTCCGCTCGCGGATGGTATGTGTGGCTCGGCGCCGACGCTCGCCTGGTCGCGCGCAACATCTTCCTCGACGGCAACTCGTTTCGCGATAGCGCGAGCGTCGAGCGCAAGCGCTTGGTCTGGGACCTGCAGGCCGGCGTGGCCGCGACCTGGGGCCGCGAGCGCCTCGCCTTCGCGCTCGTGCGCCGCAGCGAGGAGTTCACCACCCAGCAGGGCCCCGACCGCTTCGGCCAGCTTACCTATTCCTTCTCCTATTGATTCGGGGGTCAGACTCCGCAATCGGGATTG
>JANPHA010000253.1:0-2466 GCA_031424255.1 Burkholderiales bacterium
GGAATGTTGTCCGCGTCGCAGGGCCGGTTCGTACGCCGTCGCTTGCGCTCCGGTTCCCTCGCTACCCGCGAATAAACGGGGTTCGCAAAAAGCGAGTCCTGCTACGGTGCTCGCAATTGTCATCTCGCCAATTTCAGGCGAGCACCTTTTTGCGAACCCCGTTTATTCGCGGGTAGCGAGGGAACCGGAGCGCAAGCGACGGCGTACGAACCGGCCCTGCGACGCGGACAACATTCCTCGGCCCATCAAGCCAACTAACCAAGGCAGAGGGAAAGCTTCATTCCCCGAGGCCGGCCGTCGTGGTGCTGAACCCCGCGTCGACGTAGATCACTTCCCCGGTGATGCCGCTCGAGAGATCGGAGAGCAGGAAGGCGGCGGTGTTGCCGACCTCCTCGGCGCTCACACCGCGGCGCAGCGGCGCGTGTTTCTCGACGAAGTGCAGGATCTTCGAGAATCCCCCGATGCCGGCCGCGGCGAGCGTCTTGATCGGGCCCGCCGAGATCGCGTTCACGCGAATCGCCTTCGGGCCGAGGCTCGCGGCGAGGTAGCGCACGCCCGCCTCGAGGCTCGCCTTGGCGAGCCCCATCACGTTGTAGTTCTGGATCGAGCGCTCGGCGCCGAGATAGGTGAGCGTCACGATCGCGCTCGGGTGGCCTTCCATCATCGGCGCGGCGGCCTTGGCGAGCGCGGCCAGGCTGTAGCTCGAGACGTCGTGGGCAACGCGAAACGCCTCGCGCGAGACGCTTTCGTGGAAGTCGCCCTTCAGCGCCTCGCGCGGCGCGAACGCGATCGCGTGGACCAGGCCGTCGAGCGCATCCCAGTGCTTGCGCAGCGCGCTGAACAGCGCTTCGATCTGCGCATCGTCGGCGACGTCGCAGGGAAATACGCGCTCGCCGGCGTCGAATTCGCTCGCGAGGTCGGCCACGCGCTCGCGCACTCCCTCCCCCTGGTAGGTGAACGCGAGCTCGGCGCCTTCGCGCTTGCACGACTTCGCGATCCCGTAGGCGATCGAGCGGTTCGAAAGCATTCCGGTCACCAGGATCCGCCGCCCTTGCAGGAAGCCCATTTGCATCGTCCTTCGCCGTAGAATTGAGGCAAGTAATGGTTACAGACGGGGTCGAAGTTTATCCCATAATTCCCCCACACCCCGAAGGCGTAGCCAAGGAGAAGTCACGGTGACACGCTTCACGAGCCTGCTGCTGGCCACCTCCCTGGCAGCGGGTACGGCAGGCCCCACAAGGGCCGCGGACGCGTCGAAGATCTTCCGCTATTCGTTCCTGGTGGCGGAGACCGGTTTCGATCCGGCGCAGATCTCGGACCTGTATTCGTCCAACCTGATCGCCAACATCTTCGATCCGCCGCTCGCCTACGATTTCCTCGCGCGCCCGTTCAAGCTCGTGCCCAACACGCTCGCCGCGATGCCGGAAGTCTCCGAGGGCGGCACGCTCTATCGGCTGCGCGTGAGGCCCGGCATCCACTTCGCGGACGATCCCGCGTTCGAGGGGCGCAAGCGCGAGCTCGCGGAAGACTACGTCTACTCGATCAAGCGGCTCTTCGATCCGCGCGTGAAGTCGCCCAACCTGTACCAGCTCGAGGGCAATGTGGCCGGCATGGACGAGGTGCTCGCGAAGGCGCGCCGCGACAACCGCATGGACTACGACACGCAGGCCGAGGGGTTGCGCGCGCTCGACCGCTACACCTTCCAGGTGCGCCTGAAGCAGCCGAACTACAACTTCCTGTACTACTTCGCCTACTGCAACCTCACCTGCGCGGTGGCGCGCGAGGTGGTGGAGCGCTACGGCGAGGCGATCCAGGAGCATCCGGTGGGAACCGGACCGTATCGCCTTGCGTTCTGGAAGCGCTCCTCGAAGATGGTGTTCGAGGCGAATCCCGATTTCCGCGAGGAGTACTACGACGCGACGCCGAACCCCGGTGACAAGCGCGCCGAGGAAGTGCTCGCGCGGATGAAGGGCAAGCGCCTGCCGGTGGTGGGGCGCGTGGAGGTGTACGTGGTCGAGGAGGCGCAGCCGCGCTGGCTCGCGTTCCTCAACGCCGAGCACGACATGATCGAGCGCCTGCCCAACGATTTCGCCAACACCGTTCTGCCCAACGGCAAGCTCGCCGCGAACCTCGCGAGGCAGGGCATGCACCTCGAGCGCAATCCGGGCGCCGACGTGACCTATTCGTACTTCGCGATGAAGGACCCGGTGGTAGGCGGGTACACGCCGGAGAAGGTCGCGCTGCGCCGCGCGATCGTGCTCGGGCAGGACGCGGCGGAAGAGGTGCGCATGCGCTTCAAGAACCAGGCCATCCCGGCGCAGAGCCCGGTGGGCCCGGGGGTCGCGGGATACGACTCCGAGTTCCGCTCGCGCGCGAACGAATACGATCCGGTGAAGGCCAAGGCGCTGCTCGACATGTTCGGCTACGTCGACTGCGATGGCGATGGCTACCGGGATTTCCCGCGCG
>JANPHA010000254.1:0-2824 GCA_031424255.1 Burkholderiales bacterium
CGGGTGCTCTACGAGGAGCCGTTCAGCATCGTGGTGCCCGAGGGCCACCGCTGGCAGGCGCGCAAGGGCGTGAAGCCTTCGGAGCTCGGCGAGGAGAACATGCTGGTGCTCAACAGCGGCCACTGCTTCCGCGACCAGGTGCTCGAAGCGTGCCCGGGCCAGCCGAACACCGCGCTCCCCGAGGGCAGGGCGGGCAGCTCGCTCGAGACCATCCGCAACATGGTCGCCTCGGGGCTGGGGGTGAGCGTGCTGCCGGCGAGTGCCCTCACCGCGCGCTATGCGAGCAAGCTGCTGAAGGTCGTGCCGTTCTCCTCGCCGGTGCCGTCGCGCAAGGTGGCGCTCGCGTGGCGCACCGGCTTCGATCGGCCCGCGGCGATCGACGCGCTCGAGGAGGCGGTGCGCGCGATGAAGGCGCCGAGCCTGCGGATGGTGGGCAAAGCGGCGTAAGGTAGCGGCTTTTCGCCCGTCTCATGGGCTGCTTCGACCAGGAGATCGCCATGCCTCGCAAGACGCTCGCCTACGCCCTCGCCGCCGCCGGTTTCGCCACCCTCGCCGGAGTATCGACCGACCCCGCGCTGGGGCGCGAGATCCCCGACCCGCTGCTCGAGCCCGCCGCGATTTGCGCGCCGGCATCAGGCGGCCAGCCGCCGTTGTTGCGACAGATGATCCTCGCCGCCACCGAGACCGCGCCGTTCCAGCCGGTTCCCATGAAGCCCGCGCTGGGCGAGCCTCCGCGGCTCTACGACGACCTGGGCAACCTTCATTTCCGCGTGCTCACCCGCAAGCCGCGCGCGCAGGCGTTCTTCGACCAGGGACTGATCCTCGCCTTCGGCTTCAACCATGCGGAAGCGCAGAGGGCGTTTCGCGAAGCGCAGCGGCTCGATCCGGCCTGCGCGATGTGCGCATGGGGCGAGGCGCTGGTGCTCGGCCCGAACATCAACGTGCCGATGATGCCCGATGCGAACGCCCCGGCCGTGGCCGCGGTCGAGCGCGCCGCGGTGCTCGCGAAGGCGGCGCCGGAGAAGGAACGCCTGCTGGTCGCCGCCCTGCAGCAACGCTATTCCGCCGATCCGAAAGCCGACCGCGCGGCCCTCGACAAGGCGTATGGGGAGGCGATGAAAGCGCTCGCCGCGCGCTACCCGGGCGACGACACGATCCAGGTGCTCTACGCCGAAGCTTTGATGGATACGCAGCCGTGGGACTACTGGGAGGCCGGCGGCTCGCGGCCCAAGGGCGCAGGCGCGCAGATCGTGTCCACGCTCGAGCGGGTGCTCAAGCGCAATCCGCGGCATGCGGCCGCGGCGCACCTCTACATCCACGCGATGGAGGCCTCGACACAGCCGGAGAAGGCGCTGCCGTACGCCAATCGCCTCGCCAGCCTCGCGCCCGGCGCGGGCCACCTCGTGCACATGCCCGCCCACATCTACCTGCGCATCGGCATGTACCGCGAGTCGCTCGCGGCCAACAGGCGCGCGATGGCGGTCGACGAGCGCTACTTCTCGACATCGCCCTCGGATCCGCTCTACAAGTCGGCCTACTATCCGCACAACATCCACTTCGTCATGGTCTCCGCGCAGATGGGCGGCGACCGGCAGACCGCGCTCGAGGCGGCCGCAAAGCTCGACGCCGCGATCGCGCCCGAAGTGGCGAAGATGTTCGCGATCATGGAACCGGTGAAGGCGGCCCCGTACACCACGCATGCGCAATTCAGCGAACCCGATCGGATTCTCGCGCTCGCCGCGCCGCCCGACGACCTCCTGCTGGTGAAGGCGATGTACCACTACGCGCGCGCCGTGGCTTTCGCCGCGAAGAAGGACGCGGTGGGCGCGCAGTCCGAGATCGCGGCGCTCGCGAAGATGGAGCGCGAGGCGGATTTCAAGGCGTTCGTCGAGTGGAACCTGCCGGCCAGGGAACTGGTGCAGACCGCGCGGCTCGTGGCGCAGGGGCGGCTCGCCGACGCCAACGGCGATCTCGAGGGTGCCGCGCGCGCCTACGAGGACGCGATCTTCATCGAGGATTCGCTCGCGTACATGGAGCCGAGCTACTGGTACTACCCGGTGCGCCAGTCGCTCGGCGCGGTGCGCCTGCGGCAGGGCCGGCTCGACGAGGCCGAGAAGGCCTTCCGCGAGTCGCTCGCGGCGGTGCGCAACAACGGCTGGGCGCTCGCGGGGCTCGCCGAGACGTACCGCCGCAAGGGCGATGCGAAGGCGGAGAAGGCCACGCGGCAGGCGATCGCGCGCACGTGGTTCGGGGACGCGGCCGGGCCCGACCTCGGGAAGTTGTGACCGGCGGCGCGACGCTGCCGGCCCTGGGGGCGATCGCGTTGTGGAGCACGCTCGCCGCACTCGCGTTGCGCCTCGCGGCCGTGCCGCCCTTCCTGCTCACCGGGATCGCGCTCGTCATCGGCGCGCTGGTGGGCGGACGCGCGCTCGCGCACCGCCCGCCGCCGCCCGCGGCGCTGGCCCTCGGCGTCTATGGCCTGTTCGGCTTCCACTTCTTCCTGTTCCTCGCGCTGCGCCGCGCGCCGGCGGTGGAAGCCAACCTCGTCAACTATCTCTGGCCGCTGCTGATCGTGTTGCTGGCCCCGCTGATCGTGCCCAACATTGCATGGAGCGCGCGCCATGCGCTCGCGGCACTGCTGGGATTCGCGGGGGCGGCGCTGCTGATCGGCGCGGGGGCGGGGACGCTCGGCGCGGGAGAGGCGACCGGATACGCGTTTGCCGCGGCGTCGGCGCTCATCTGGTCGACCTACTCGCTGATGACGCGGCGCTTCGCGCATTGGCCCACCGCGCATGTCTCGTGGTTCTGCCTCGCCTCGGGCATC
>JANPHA010000255.1:0-1521 GCA_031424255.1 Burkholderiales bacterium
CTCGGCCTTGCGGATGGCACCCGGCATGCGCTCCGGGCCCGGCGTCAGCACGAGCTCCGCGCCGTAGCCGCGCAGCAGCATGCGCCGCTCCTTGCTCATGGTCTCGGGCATCACGAACGTGCACTTGTAGCCGCGCTGCGCGCACACCATCGCGAGCCCGATGCCGGTGTTGCCGCTGGTGGGCTCGAGGATGATGGTGTCGGGCTTGATGCGCCCCGCCTTCTCGGCAGCCTCGATCATCGACAGCCCGATCCGGTCCTTCACGCTGTGGGCGGGATTCTGGAACTCGAGCTTCGCGACGATGGTGGCACCCACGCCCTCGGCCATGCGATTGATGCGCACCAGCGGCGTGTTGCCGATGAGATCGGTGACGTTGTCGGCGATTTTCATGGGGGTCTCCAGGAAGGTGGGTGGGCGCCTCAGGTTTGCAACTCTATCCCTTCGGGGGCGAGCGCTTCGATCGTATCTTCGCGGTAGCTGCCCCCCTCGATCACGGCGAAGCGGTCGCCGTCGCCCAGCGCGACCAGGCCGTGATGCCAGCACCCGCGCTTGAGCGCGATACCCTGGCCGGGCTGCGTGAGGAATGCCTCGACGCGCGGCCAGTCGGGCGCGTCGTCTCCGGGTGCCACCACGACGATGAAGCGATGCGCGCCGAGCGGAAGGAAAACCTGCGCCGCCTGCCGGTGACGCTCGAGTTTTTCGAGGCGCAGCGGAAACGCCCGCGCGCCGGCCACGTAGATACCGAGAACCGGGTCGCGGCCCGGCGCGCGCAGGTCGAGCGTGGCGAGGTCCGAATGGCGCCGCGTCGTGCCCGCGTTGATGAGCTCGGGAGCCCGCGCGCCCGCGTCGATCAACGTTCCGAACGGTGCGAACGCTGCAGCGTCGATCCCGCGAGCCCGGACGCGCCGCATCAGAAGTCGAGCCCGAGCCACTGGCGCACCTGCTCGTGCAGGTCGCCCTGGAAATCCTCGCGCCCGCCCGCCGCCGTGATCCGCCCGAGGCTCAACACATGGATGCGGTCCGACATGCGCACCACGCGGCGCACGTTGTGGTCGATCAACAGGATGCCCATGCCGGCGTGCGCGAACTTCTCGATCCACGAAAACACCTCCTCGGCGAGGATCGGCGAGAGCCCGATGCTGGGCTCGTCGATCAGGCACAAGCGCGGCTGTTGCATCCAGGCCTTGGCGAACTCCACTTGTTTTTGCTGTCCGCCCGACAGGTCGCCGCCCTGCGCGCGACGCCTCGCCTTCAGCGCCGGGAATATCTCGAGCACGTCTTCATAGCGCTGCCGCGCCACCGCGGCGAAGCGCTTCGCGCGACCCTGCAACGGCAGCAGCAGGTTCTCCTCGACGCTCAGGTACGCAAACAGGCTCGACTCCTGCGGGATGCAGCAGATGGCCTTGTCGATCAGCCGGTGGGGCGCGATGCCCGCGATCGATTCACCCAGGTACTCGATGCGCCCCGACTTGGGCGCGAGGAATCCGCAGATCGTCTTGATCACCGTCGACTTGCCGGCGC
>JANPHA010000256.1:0-6436 GCA_031424255.1 Burkholderiales bacterium
GCGACGTCGGAGCCGACGACGGGGCTCTCCGACGCGACCGCGTGCGCGGGCACCGGGGTGCGCCCCGCCCGCGTGCAGGTCGCGGGCGGCTCGCAACCCGTGTTCAACAACCCCAACGTCGCTTCCACGCTGCTGCTGATGAACAATCCGGCGCCCGTGGGCGCGCTCTATTCGGGCTGGAATGCCGCGCGGCTCTCGTCCGGCGACGCGATCGTGAGCCTCAGCCATCCCTCGGGCGACACGGTGCGCTACGCCATCGGCAACATCTCGCAGGAGTACCGCGTCGATGGGCGCCCGCAGGATATGTACGGCGTGCGCTTCAGCAAAGGAATCATCGAGGGGGGCTCGAGCGGCTCGGGCCTGTTCGCTATGTCGGGCGCCTCGCTGCAGCTGCGCGGCATCCTCACCGGCACCACGGTGCGCAACGCCGGCGGCATGAGCTGCACCAACCTGAACGAGGAGGCGCTCTACAGCCGCTTCGAGATCTTCGAGCCGGAGATCGACCAATACATCCGCGTCGCGGCGCAGGCCCCGGACGATGCGCCCAACCGCGCGCAGGATCTGTTCAACGTGCCGCTCGATCCCGCCGGCGCGGACATGCCGCTCAACCAGCGCGCTTCGACCTACGGGCTCGACAACCGCCACGTCGATTACGCGGGCGACCTCGATCTCTTCCGCTTCAACGTGTCGGTGCCGGCCTGGGTGAGCGTCTGGACCGAGGGCGCGAATCTCGATACGGTGGGCTCGATCCTCGACCACAACGGCGTCTCGCTCGAAACCGACGACGACGCGCAGGTCGGCGACAACCACGCGGGCATCACGCGCCGCCTCGATCCGGGCACGTACTACTTCCAGGTCGGCCATTGGGAGGCGGCCGGCACCGGCGCCTACAACATGCGCATGCGCGCCGACGTGGTCGATACCAACTTCACCGACCTGTGGTGGAACCCGGCGGAATCGGGCTGGGGCGTGAACATCAACCATCAGGGGAACACGTTCTTCGCCACGCTCTTCACCTACGACGCGAGCGGGGCGCCGCTGTGGCTGGTGATGTCCGACGGCAGGCTGCAGGCCGACGGCAGCTACCTGGGCACGCTCTATCGGGCGACCGGCCCGGTGTTCAACGCGACGCCCTTTGCCGGAGTGAACGTGAACGCTGTTGGCACGATGCGCTTCAATTTCGTGGGCGCGAACGCGGGAACTCTCACGTACTCCTTCAACGGCACCTCGGTCGTCAAGGCGATCTCGCGCCAGCCGATCTCGACGCCGGCCACGTGCACCTGGTCCGCGTTCGATCGCAGCTACGCGTCCAATTACCAGGACCTCTGGTGGAATCAGAACGAGTCGGGCTGGGGCGTGAACGTCGCGCACCAGGGCAACACCGTGTTCGCCACGCTCTTCACCTACGGCGCCGACGGTCAGGGCGCGTGGTACGTGATGTCGAACGGCGTCCACACCACGACCGCGACCGCGGATGTCTACAGCGGCGCGCTGTATCGCACCACCGGCCCCGCGTTCAACACCGTGCCCTGGACGCCGGTATCGGTCACGCAGGTCGGCACGATGACGTTCTCGTTCACCGACGGCAACACCGGGACTCTCGCGTACACGGTGAACGGCGTGCAGGTCGCGAAACAGATCCAGCGCCAGGTGTTCGGCCCGATCAAGACGCAATGCGAGTAAGGGGAGCGTGAGCGAAGCGTTCATCGAGTCGATCGACCATGAAGGCGCAGGTGTCGCGCACGTCGACGGGAAGGTCACCTTCATCGACGGCGGCGTGACCGGCGAGCTGGTCGCGTTCGCGCGCCGACGCAGCCGCGGCAATTTCGACCTGGGCACGGTGACGCAGGTGCTGCGCGAAAGCAGCCTGCGGGTCACCCCGCGCTGCCGCTACTTCGGCACCTGCGGCGGCTGCGCGATGCAGCACGTGGATCTCTTCGCGCAAGTGGCCGCGAAGCAGCGCGTGCTCGAGGACAACCTCGCGCGCCTGGGCAAGGTGAAACCGGAGCAGATCCTGCCGCCGATCATCGGCCCGGCATGGGGCTATCGCACCCGCGCGCGCCTCTCCGTTCACTACGTCGCGAAGAAGGGCTCGGCGCTGGTCGGGTTCCACGAGCGCCGCTCGAGCTTCGTCGCCGATACGTTGTCGTGCGAGGTGCTGCCGCCGGCGATCTCGCGCCTCATTCCCGAGCTGCGCGAGATGTTCACCTCGATGATCCTGCGCGACCGGCTGCCGCAGATCGAGCTCGCGGTGGGCGAGTCGGTCACGATCCTCGTACTGCGCAACCTCGAGCCGATCCCCGAGGAGGATGCAGCCAAGCTGCGCGCGTTCGCCGATCGCCACGGCATCCAGTGGTGGCTGCAGCCCAAGGGGCCCGATACCGCGCACCCTTTCTATCCGATGCAGATGCCCGCGCTCGACTATCGGCTGCCGGAGTTCGGCCTGTCGCTCGGCTTTCGTCCGACGGATTTCACGCAGGTGAACGCCGGCGTGAATCGCGTGCTGGTGAAGCGCGCCGTCGACTTGCTGGACCCGCAACCCGGCGAGCGCGTCGGCGATCTCTTCTGCGGGCTGGGGAATTTCACGCTCGCGCTCGCCACACGCGGCGCGCAGGTGATCGGAATGGAAGGCGCGCCGGCGCTGGTCGCGCGCGGCACCGAGAACGCGCGCGCCAACGGCCTCGAAGATCGCGCGAGCTTCGTCGCGCACGATCTCTACACCGATGCGGCCGGGGCGCTCGCGAAGCTCGGGAAGATCGACAAGCTGCTGATCGACCCGCCACGCGATGGCGCGCTGGAAATCTGCAAGGCATTGCCGGCGGAAGGGCTCCCCAGCCGCATCGTCTACGTCTCGTGCAGCCCCGGGACGCTTTCTCGCGACGCCGGCGTGCTGGCGAACGTGAAGGGCTACCGGCTGGTGAGCGCCGGCGTGGTCAACATGTTCCCGCACACCGGGCACGTCGAATCGATCGCGCTTTTCCAGAGATAAAAAAACGCGGCTCGAAAGCCGCCCTTTTCGTTTTCGGCGCGGAGCGTCAGTCGCTGCTGCCACCTGTGATGCCCAACAGGGCAAGCAGGTTCGCGAAGACGTTGTAGACATCGAGGTAAAGCGCGAGCGTCGCGCTGATGTAGTTCGTCTCGCCGCCGTTCACGATGCGGTTCACGTCGAACAGCATGAAGGCGGAGAAGATCGCGATGGCGATCAGCGAGATCGCGATCATCAGCCCCGGAAGCTGCAGGAAGATGTTCGCGAACGCCGCGAGCAACAGCATGATCACGCCGACGAACAGGAACTTGCCCATGCCCGAGAGATCGAGCTTGATCGTGGTCGCGAGCGTGGCCATCGACACGAAGATGACCGCGGTGCCGCCGAACGCGAGCGCGATCAGGCTCGCGCCGTTGGCCAGGCCCAGTACCGCGCCCAGCAGGCGCGAGAGCATGAGCCCCATGAAGAACGTGAAGCCGAGCAGCAACACGACTCCCATGCCGCTGTTCTTGGTCTTCTCGATGCCGTAGAAGAACCCGAACGCGATCGCGAGGAATGCGACGAAGCCGATCGCGGGATGGGCGCCGAAGAAGTCGAACTTGAACTGGATGCCGAGCCACGCGCCGAGGATCGTCGGCACCATGGACAGCGCGAGCAGCGCATAGGTGTTGCGCAACACCCGGTTCTGGGCGAGCGCGAGCGTCGGGGACGACGTTTGTCCCGGCGCCAGCATCGGGGATTCGGGTTGCATCAAAGTTCTCCTTGAGAGATGTCGGATCTGGATCGACCCATCTTTAGAGTATGGGAGGATGGGGCCAGTTTCAAGACCTGCATCATACAGCGTAAAATCCTTTGCAAATCAAGGATGCGGGTATTGGAAGGCGCAATTCCCGCACTCGTGGCGGACTTCATCGGAAGGTTGGCCGAGCGGTTTAAGGCACCGGTCTTGAAAACCGGCAACGGGGCAACCCGTTCGTGAGTTCGAATCTCACACCTTCCGCCATATTTGGCGCGGTACATAGTCCTCGCTGGGTATAACCCATCGATTCCCAATATCCACAATCGCAAACGCGCTCCAGACCCGAAGCAGGCAGACCCATGAACTGCAAGATTGGCGATTTGGCCGTAATCATCCGCCCTGTCCTCGCTCGCAACTTGGGCGCGCTGGTGGAGATTGTCGACGTTTGGCCTGATGAACCTCGCCATTGGTGGGTTCGTTCCCTCAGCGGGCCGCGTCCGCGAGCCTGCGGAGACGAAAAGATCGAGGCAATTGTGATCGAAGAAGTCAACGTGGACTAGGTAGATCGCTTTCGAGTTACCCTTTGCCCATGGAACGCCCTCGTCTCGAAATCGCCTTCGTCTCCGATATCGCCTGCCCGTGGTGCGCCATCGGGCTTGCGTCACTCGATCAGGCTCTTGCGCGCCTCAACGGCGAGGTGGAAACGACATTGCGCATCGAGCCCTTCGAGCTCAATCCCGACATGGGGGCCGAGGGGGCGGAAGTCGTACCGTACCTCGCGCGCAAGTACGGCCGCACGCCGGAGCAGGTGGCGCAGGTGCAGGAGAGGATCCGCGAGCGCGGAGCGGCGGTCGGCTTTTCCTTCGGAGCGCGCGATCACGTGTGGAACACGTTCGATGCGCACCGGATCCTGCACTGGGCAGGACTCGAGGGGCGCGCGCCGCAGCTCGAGCGCGCGCTGCTGCGCGCTTATCACGGTGAGGGCCGCAACCCGGGCGCGAAGGACGTGCTGGTGGATCTCGCCGGCGCGGTCGGCCTGGATGCGGCGCGCGCGAAGTCGATTCTGGAAAGCGACGAGTTCGCATCGGAGGTGCGCGAGCGCGAACGCTACTGGCGACAAAGGGGCGTTTCCGGTGTCCCGCACGTGGTCGTGAACGATTCATACGTGATCGAAGGTGCCCAGCCCCCGGAGGCCTTCCAGCAGGCGTTTCGGCAGATTCTGAACGCATTCAATACCGCATGACTTCGTCTTCTCGGTACGGACCCGCGGCCCAGGCTTTCCACTGGCTTACGGCCATCGTGGTCCTGATCGCATTCCTCTACGGCCCGGGAGGATCCGAGGAGCGCGTGTACTCGGCCGCCGTCGATGCCGACCGGCAACTCCACGAGACGCTCGGACTGTGCGTGTTCGCGCTGGTCGTGCTGCGATTGCTGTGGCGCCTCGTCGATACGCATCCGGACCCGCCGCAGGTCTCACGCTGGATGGGCATCGCCTCGAAGGCCGTGCAGTGGGCGCTTTACGTTCTCCTCTTCGCGGTTCCGGTGACGGCGATCACGGGCGCGTGGCTCGAAGGTCATCCGCTCACGTTGCTTGGAAGCGTGAAAATCCCCTCCCTGCTCGCCCTGTCGCACGATGTGGGCGCGAACATCGCAAGCCTCCACGGCTGGCTCGGCGATATCCTCCTCTGGCTCGCGGGGCTTCACGCGCTCGCCGCGCTCTACCATCACCTCGCGTTGAAGGACGGCGTGCTCGCGTCGATGCTTCCCGCCTGGTTTCCCCTGCCCAGGCGGAGCAAGTCATGAAGATCGTCGAGATACGCGAGAAAACCATCCCCATCTCGAGTCCGATTAGGAATGCGTACATCGACTTCAGCAAGATGACGTTGAGCCTGGTAGCGGTGGTCACCGACGTGATCCGCGACAGCAAGCCCGTGGTCGGCTACGGCTTCAATTCGAACGGGCGTTACGGACAAGGCAAGCTCATGCGCGAGCGCTTCATCCCGCGCGTGTTGGAAGCCGCGCCGGATTCCCTGATCGACTCCAGCGGCGAGAACCTGGATCCGCACAAGATCTGGAGCACGATGTTCACCAACGAGAAGCCGGGCGGGCATGGAGAGCGCTCGGTAGCCATCGGCACCATCGACATGGCGGTCTGGGACGCGGTCGCGAAGATCGAAGGCAAGCCGCTCTTCCAGTTGCTTGCGGATCGCTACGGCGACGGCAAGCCGAACCGCAGGATCTTCGTCTACGCGGCGGGCGGCTACTACTACCCCGGCCAGGATCACCAGAAGCTCAAGGACGAGATGCGCAGCTACATCGACCGGGGCTACACGGTCGTGAAGAAGAAGATCGGCGGCGCCTCGCTCGACGAGGACCTGCGCCGCATCGATTCGATCCTGAGCGTGTTGCAGGATGGCCAGAAGCTGTGCGTCGATGCCAACGGGCGCTTCGACCTGGACACCGCGATCGCCTACGCGAAGGCGCTCTCGCAGTACGACCTGTTCTGGTACGAAGAGCCGGGCGACCCTCTCGATTTCGAGTTGCAGGCCACGCTGCGCAACTACTACGACAATCCGATGGCGACCGGGGAGGACTTGTTCTCGATGCAGGATGCGCGAAACCTGATCCGCTACGGCGGCATGCGCCCGGATCGCGATTGGCTCCAGTTCGACTGCGCGCTGAGTTACGGCCTGGTCGAATACCTGCGCACT
>JANPHA010000257.1:0-4334 GCA_031424255.1 Burkholderiales bacterium
GTTCGTCGAGACGCTGCTCAAGCACGGCATCCTCAGCAAGGACACGCACGGCACCGTGGCGCGCTTCGCGCCCCCGCTCATCATCGAGCGCGAGCAGCTCGACTGGGCGCTCGAGCGCATCCGCGATGCGCTGCGCGAGTATGGCCCAGTGTACGAAAAGGCAGCTTGAATGCGGGGTGGGTCAAGCGGCGGAGATTATCAGACAGTGGATTTCACCACAGAGGACACAGAGAACACCGAGGTGGCACAGAGGAAAAGCGAAACATGTCGTGTCGATTCCCGGCTTCGTCCGTCGCAGCCCGAATGACAGGCATTTTGGGTTTCCTCTGTGCCACCTCGGTGTTCTCGGTGTCCTCTGTGGTTGGCAGCCACCTAACCCTACGCGGCCCGTCAATCCTTGCGCGCGACCAGCAGGATGTTTTTCCCGAGCGGCGGTGAGACGACGCCCTCGAGGAAGCGCATGACCGGCACCGCGACCTTGTCGTAGAGGGAGACGCTGCCCTCGCCGAGGGACCGGCGCATCAGCACGAACGCGACGTACCAGGGCACCACGCCGGCGACGTCGAAGTATTTCGAGCGCACCAGCGAAAATCCGGCCGCCTTCACCAGGCCTTCGAGCGCCGGACGGCCATAGCGGCGGAAGTGCCCGACCTGCTTGTCGAAGTCGCTGTAGAGCCACGCGAGGGCCGGCACGAACACCAGCAGGTGCCCGCCGGGCCGCAGCGCGGCATGCGCGTTGGCGAGCTCGCCGCGGTCGTCCTCGATGTGCTCGAGCACGTTGATGTACGCCACCGAATCGAATCCATCCCTCCCCGGCCGCGCGCCGAAGAAGTCGTTGACCGCGGTGGCGCGCGGCTCGCCAGCGAGCTCGCGCTCGAGCAGCGGATACATGTTGCGCGACGGCTCGAAGGCGTGCAGGCGCTTGATCGGGCGCGCGAGCAGCATCCGCGAGACGCTGCCGATGCCGGCGCCGACCTCGGCGACCGAATCGCCGAAATAGGGCTGCAGCTCGTCCAGGATCCAGCGGTGGTAGTTCTCCGCGAAGGACATCGCCTCGAGCTCCTTGCCGGGATATCGCGGCAGGGATTCCCCGCTCACGGCGCAGGCCTAGCCTTTCGCCGGCGCGTTCTTCACTTCGCGCCGCAGCACCTTGCCGACGTTGGTCTTCGGCAGCTCCTTCCAGAACTCCACGATCTTCGGCACCTTGTAGCCGGTGAGCTGCTGCCTGCAGTGCTCGATCACCTGCTCGCGCGTGAGGTTCGGATCCTTGCGCACGACCACGGCGCGCACGATCTCGCCCGAATGGGTGTCGGGAGCGGCCACCGCGCACACCTCGAGCACGCCGGGCATCATCGCGATCACATCCTCGATCTCGTTCGGATACACGTTGAAGCCCGAGACCAGGATCATGTCCTTCTTGCGGTCGACGATCTTCACGTAGCCTTCCGGCGTCATGATGCCGATGTCGCCGGTGCGGAAAGCGTGGTCCGCCGTCATCACCTGCGCGGTCTCGTCGGGCCGGTTCCAGTAGCCCTTCATCACCTGCGGCCCGGCGATGCAGATCTCGCCGGTCTCGCCGATCGGCAGGATTCGCCCCTCGTCGTCGCGGATGGTGACGATGGTGGAGGGAATCGGCAGCCCCGCGTAGCCGTTGTACTCGGCGCCCTCGACGAACGGGTTGATGCAGGCACCCGGCGACGTCTCGGTGAGCCCGTAGGCCTCGAACAGCGGCTTGCCGGTGACTTTCTTCCAGCGCTCGGCCACCGCGCGCTGCACGGCCATCCCGCCGCCGAGCGACATGCGCATCGGAGTGAAGTCGATCTCGGAGAAGCCGGGCGTGTTGAGCAACCCGTTGAAGAGGGTGTTCACGCCGGTGATGCAGGTGAACGGATACTTGCGCAGCTCCGCCACGAAGCCCTTCATGTCGCGCGGATTCGTGATCAGCACGTTGTGGGCGCCGATGTTCATGAAGGCAAGGCAATTTCCGGTGAGCGCGAAGATGTGGTACAGCGGCAGCGCGGTGATGATGATCTCCTCGCCCTCGCGCAGCGACGGGCCCCACCACGCCGAGCTCTGCAGCAGGTTGCTCACGATGTTGCCGTGCGTGAGCATCGCGCCCTTGGAGACTCCGGTCGTGCCGCCGGTGTACTGCAGGAAGGCCAGGTCGCCGGGGGAAATCGGCGGCTCGGTCATGGTCTGGCCGCGGCCGCGCGCGAGCGCCTCGCGCAGCGTGATCGTGCCGGGAAGCTTCCACGCCGGCACCATCTTCTTCACCTTCTTCACCACGTAATTCACGACCAGGCGGCGCGGAAATCCCAGCATGTCGCCGATCTGCGTGGTGACGATCGTCCTCACCGCGGTGCGCCCGAGGACCTGCTCGAGCGTCTTCGCGAAGTTCTCGAGGATCACGATCGCCTCGGCGCCCGAGTCCTTGAGCTGGTGCTCGAGCTCGCGCGGCGTATAGAGGGGATTGCAGTTCACTACCACGAGGCCCGCGCGCAGGATGCCGAACAGAACGATCGGATATTGCAGCAGGTTGGGCGACATGATCGCCACGCGCGCGCCCGGCTTGAGCCCCGCGTCGTTCTGCAGCCAGGCGCCGAAATCGCGCGACAGGCGGTCGAGCTCCGCGTAGGTGAGCGTCCGGTCCATGTTGGTGAACGCAGGAAGGGCGGAGAACTGCGCGACACTGCGGTTGAAGATCTCGCGGATGCTGGCGTACTTGCCGGCGTCGATCTCGGCCGGGACTCCGGGCGCGTACGACCTGAGCCAGACCTTCTGCGTCACTCTCGCCTCCTCGATCGTCGTCATGGTCACCGTCTCCGCGGGTATGTGATCGCAGTGTAACCCGGAGCGCTGCCATGGGGCAGCGCGCCTATACTGGGAAACTCGCCGGGCCGAGCGTTGCCCAAGGCGTTCATCCCGAATAAAAATGGAGGTTCCATGGCACGCAAAAGCTCATCCCGCCGCTCCGCCGACGCCGCCAGCGACGCCGGCCAGGCGGTGCGCGATTCCGCCCACAAGATCTGGCTCGCCGGGCTCGGCGCCTACGAGCGCGCGAAATCCGAGGGCCCGGAGATGTTCAAGGTGCTGGTCGAGCAGGGCAAGGCGCTGCGCGGCAAGGCGCGTGAGGCGGCCGACCAGGCGAGGAAGACGATGAGCGAAGGCGCCGGGGATGCGCGCGGAAAGTGGGACAAGCTCGAGCAGGTGTTCGAGGACCGCGTGTCGAAGTCGCTCTCGCGGCTCGGCGTGCTCACCGGCAAGGAAGTCGAGGACCTCGCGCGCCAGGTGAAGGACCTGAACGACAGCGTCCACGACCTCATGCGGCGCAGTGCCACCGGGGCGAAGTCGGGGCCGAAGAGGCGCTCGAAGCCTTCCGCGAAGAAGCCGGCCGCGAAGAAGCGCAAGGCCAAGGCCGCCGCCAAGGCGTAGGGCCGCGCGCTACTCGCGCGTCACGCGCTCGACGAGCTTGACGTACGCCTTCATGGCGTCGTCGGCGGATAGGCCCTTGAGCTTCGCCCACGCCTCGTACTTGGCGCGATTGACGAAATCGGTGAAGCCGGGCTTTTCGCCCACCACGTCGCCCTCGGTCGCCTGCTTGTAGTGCGCGTAGAGCTTCAGCTTCAGGTCGTTGCCGGGGTCCTTCTTCGCCTTGAGGACCGCGGCGGACGCCGCCTCAAACTGCTTCTTCGTGTCGGCCATGGCCTTGCCCTTCGCTGAGATCCGCCGCGCGGCGCTGGTGTAAAGTTAGCACAACAAAAAAAGGGGAGGACCGCGGGCATGGCCATCGCAACGCGCGAGCGCATATCCGGCGTCGACACCGCATGGCTGCGCATGGACAACCCCACGAACCTGATGATGATCGTGGGCGTGATGATGTTCGAGGGGAAGCTCGCGCACGCCGCGTTGAAGCGCATCGTCGAGACTCGCTTCCTCGCGTTCCGCCGTTTCCGCAGCCGCGCGGTGCTGGATGCCGCCGGCGCGTGGTGGGAGGACGACCCGCAGCTCGACCTCGGCATGCACCTGCGGCAGGTGACCCTGCCCGGAAAGGCGGGCAAGGCGGAGCTCGAGAAGGTCGTGAGCGAGCTCGCCTCCACGCCGCTCGATCCCGACCGCCCGCTGTGGCAATTCCACCTGGTCGAGAACTACGCGGGCGGCTCCGCGTTGATCTCGCGTATCCATCATTGCTACGCCGACGGCATTGCGCTTGTGCGCGTGATGATGTCGATGACCGACGCGGCGCCGAAGGGCCCGCCGGCGATGCCGTTCGAACCGGTGCCGCGCGGGCGCCGCGCCGACGCCGACGATCCGCTGCAGCAGTTGTTGCAGCCGCT
>JANPHA010000258.1:0-8539 GCA_031424255.1 Burkholderiales bacterium
CTGATCGTCGTGCCGGCGGAAGGAGTGGCGTTCGCGGTGAGGGTGACCGTCGCCGGCGCACCGTAGTTCTTGTTCGCGGTCGGTGCGGTGATCGAAATCGTGGGCAGCGCCGACGCGGGTTGGGCAACGCTTAAGAGGAGCGCGCAGGAACAAACGAGCAGGGCGAAACCTCGCGCAATGCGCGAGACGTGTTCGATAGCCAAGTGGGAACCCTTCGGAGGAGTGCGCTGATGGCATCGGAAGGGATGTTGTTCCGCCCTCCGACTTACTACTGAGGTTACGGCAAATGAAACGCTTTGATACTACCTACGCTGGTAGGAAATGACCCTCTACCCCCAAATGACCCTCGCCCCGGCCCTCTCCCAAGGGAGAGGGAGAATTTTAGGCGGCCTTCGCCTCTTCGAGCATCGTGAGCTTCGCGCAGGCGAGGTCGAAGCGTTCGCCCAACTCACGCAGCTTCTGCGAATCGAACTGGCTCGCGAGGCGCGAAAACATGCTGTAGTTCTCGACGGCGGTGTGGTGCTCGATCAGCTCGCGAACGACATTCACGCGCGTGCGCCATTCGAGTGTGCCCGGCCGGCCGCGCGCGAGCTTGTCGAACAGGCTCTTCACGAGCTCGTGCTCGGCGAAGCGCTCATCCGCGTTGGTCGCGTAGTCGGCCGCCGCTTCGCGGTCCTGGGAGCCTTCCAGCGCCTTGTAGACCACGCTTTCTTCGGCCAGCGCGTGAATCATCCAAGACCGGCGCAGAACCTCCAGCTGCGCGAGGCTTCTCTTGGCGTCCTTCTCGACCTGCAACTTCGCGAGATCGCGCAGGAACGCCTCGTGATCGGCGAGCAGGCGATCGCAGATATCGCCCGGGGACGGCGTCACGCCGTCCCCGGGCTGGTCCCGCATGTCATCGCGATCGCCAAGCAGGACCTCCGTGAAACCTTAGTACTTCTTGTGCTCTTTGGCTTCGCCCTCGACCTTCGCGCCCGCGGCTTTCACGTCCTGCCCGGCACCTTCGATCGTGTTGCAGGCCGACAGGCCGGCAGCGACGAACATCCCAACGATCAACGCGTAGAAAGCTTTCATTGTTTTCTCCAATACCCTCAGGGGGGCAGTGATTGACATACCGGGACGAAGCGCGAGCCACGTCCCACCAAGTTTCAGATGCATCGCTATCCTCGCCCACCTGGCGCGCCGGGAAAATCAGGCAATCACGCGCAAGCCTGTCGGCGGCGTCCTACGGGTTTTTGGCTACCCGCAACACGCGCTCGACGGTGACGGCCGTGAGGAGCGCCGCGAAGACTGCAACCACGAAGCCCGCGGTGACACCCAGTGATACAACCGCAGTGGCGACGGCGTAGAAGAATGCCGTGAAGCCGGTGAGCCCGATGACGAAGCCGCGCACCAGCCGCGCGAGCGAATCCGCGCCGTAGAAGGAGAGCGTGAACGGCGGCATGATCGAGCCGGTGATCGGCATCGAGAGCAGCACGCCGCTCACCACCGGGCCGAAGACGCGCGCGCTGTAGAGGATCGCCGCGGCGAGCACGAACGCCGCCACGAGGCGCAGGTGCAACTCGAGCCGCGGCACGGCGGGAAGGGTCGCCGCGCCCTGGTATCGCGGCAGCCACTTCCATGCGGAGGCGAGCCCTGCCAGGGCGAGCGCCAATGCGAGGTGCGGCCTGGGATCGATCCACGCGACGAATAGCGCGGCAATCGCGAAGCTGATCCAACCCGCGAGCAACGCAATCGGCCAGCGCGCCCTGCGCCCGACGTGCGCGAAGACGAGCAGGTGAGCGGCTTGACCCAGCACCGCGGCGAGCGTGATGGTCGCCGACTTGGCCGCGAAAGCGGCGCCATGGTCGATCGCGAGGAAGAGCGTGATCGGGCCGCCGATCAACGGCATGCCGCCCAGGTAGCCCGAGACTTTGTGTCCCCAGCGGCGCGCGGCGAGGCTCGCGAGCCAGACGGCCGCGGGCACGAGCGCCAGGCGCAGCAGCGCCTCCGCGCTCACTTGCGGTTCCCGCCCTCCACCATGCGGTACTCGTACAAGCGGCATTCGAGCGCGCCGTTGAAGAGCACGGTCTTGCGCGCGGGCGAGAGCCGGATCAGCTTCGGCAGATCCGGATCTCCGGAGAAGATGAACGCGGTCCAGCCGCTGAATTTCTTCTTGAGCGCGTCTCCCAACTGCGGATAGAACTGCGCGAGCTCCTCCTTCTCGCCCAGGCGCACTCCATAGGGCGGATTGGTGACGAGGTGCCCGCTCGCCGCGGGCGCGGTGATCTCGAGCAGGTTCACCTGCTTCAGGGTGACCGCGTCCTCGAGCCCCGCTTCTCGAAGATTCAGCACCGCGTGGCCGAGCGAGCGTCCGTAGAGGTCCGAGCCGTAGATCGGCAGCGGCTCGACGCGCCTCTCGCTCTTCTTCGCGTTGGCGAGCATGCGCTCCCAGGTCGCCTCGTTGAAGCGCGCGAGCTTCTCGAACCCGAAGGATCGCTCGCGCCCGGCAGCGCGCCCGAGCGACATCTCCGCCGCCTCCGAGAGGAAAGTGCCCGCGCCGCACATCGGATCGAGGAGTGGAATGCCCGGGCGCCATTTCGCCAGCCGCAGGATGCCCGCCGCGAGATTCTTCTTGAGCGGGGCATCGCCCACGTGGTCGCGACGCCCGCGCTTGAAGAGCGAGTCGCCGCTCGTATCGACGTAGAGCGTGCAGACCTTCTCGTCCAGGAAGACGTGCACGCGCACGTCGGGCTCGCGCGTGCCCACCGACGGGCGGCGGCCCACGGCGGTGCGGAACTGGTCGGCGATCGCGTCCTTCACACGCAGCGTGATGAAGTCGAGGCTCTTCACCGGGCTGCGATGCGCGTTGGTATCGACCTTGAAGGTGCGATCGGCGTTGAAGTACGTGCTCCAGCGCACCGCGTTGGCACCCTGGTAGATGTCCTCTTCCTTGGTGTACGGGAAGCGCGCCACGCGCCACAGGATGCGGCTCGCGATGCGCGAGTAGAGGTTGGCCGTGTAGATGAGGTCGAAGGGGCCGGAGAACGCCACACCCGCGTCGGCGGCCTCGGTATCGGCGGCTCCCAGCTCGGTCAACTCCTCGGCCAACGCGCCCGCGAACCCGCGCGGACAGGGCGCGAAGAAATAATGTGTCGCGTTGTCCTGTTTAACCAGGATGCGGGGTGCCGGTTTCTCGGTCGATGTCACGGGTCAGAACGGCTTCACGACGACGAGGACCACGATGGCGGCCAGCAAAACGAGCGGCAGCTCGTTGATCCAGCGGTAGAACACGTGCGTGTTGCGGTTGGCATCGCGGGCGAACTCGCGCACGAGGTTGCCCAGCCAGAAGTGATAGGAGACCAGCACCACCACCAACGCGAGCTTCGCCCGCAGCCAGCCGCCGTGGAAGCCGAAGCCGAGCCACAACCAGGTGCCGAAGACGAGCGCCAGCACCATGCAGGGCGTCATGATTCCGCGATAGAGCTTGCGTTCCATGACCTTGAATCGATCGATGGACACCGCGTCGGAAGAGGCGGCGTGATAGACGAACAGGCGCGGCAGGTAAAATAGCCCCGCGAACCAGGCAATGACGAAAATGATGTGCAGCGCTTTGATCCAGAGCATGAGGGTATTATTTTACGTGATGTCCATGCGCCTCTCCGCGGTACTTCTCGCGGTATTCCCGTTTCTACTCTCATTCGAGGCGCCCGCGGCGCCGCTGGTGAAGACCGAGCACGTCGAGGCGGAGCTCGTCACCGACAAGGCCGCGGCGCAGCCGGGCCAGCCGTTCGTGGTGGGGCTGAAGCTCCGCATGGAGCCGCAGTGGCACACGTACTGGAAGAATCCGGGCGATTCGGGCTTGCCCACGCGCATCCAGTGGGTGCTGCCCGAAGGCTGGAAAGCGGCGCCGATCCAATGGCCGTATCCGCAGAACCTACCGGTGGGCCCGTTGATGAATTACGGCTACGAGGACGAGGTTGTGCTGCTCTCGGAGCTCACACCGCCGGCCTCGGCCGTCGCGGGCAGCAACCCGATCCAGGCGAAAGCGGAGTGGCTGGTCTGCAAGGACATCTGCATCCCCGAGAAGGGTGAGCTCGATCTCGTGGTGCAGGTGGCGTCCGGCGAGAGCAAGCTCAACCCGCGCTTCCAGGCGCACATTGAACGCGCGCGCAACATGCTTCCGGTCTCGCCCTCGGGGTGGAAATACGATTCGTCGATCACGGGCAAGACGCTGGTGGTGCGGCTCACCGCGCCCGAGGGCACGACACCGCCCTCCAAAGTAACTTTCTTTCCCGAGCGCGAGCAGCTGGTTGAGCCGGCCGCTCCGCAGAAGGTGACGCGCGATGGGCGCAGCCTGCGCATCGAGATGAAGCTCGCGGAGCCGGTCGCCACCGATGTGAAGTCGGTCGAAGGCGTGGCGGTTTCCGACGGCGGATGGCCGGGCACGGATCGGCGCAAGGCGATCAACGTCTCGGCTCCGGTGGGAAAGGCGATCGCGGCCGCCGCGGGGCCGATCACGATGGCATCGCCTTCTTCCGATGGCGGCATCGGCGGCAGCACGCTCGCGGCACTCGTCTTCGCGTTCATCGGCGGCTTGCTGCTGAACCTGATGCCGTGCGTGTTCCCGGTGCTCGGCATCAAGGTGATGGGTTTCGTCGAGCACGCGCACGGCGATGCGCGCGCGATGCGCGTGCAGGGTTTGGCCTACACCGCCGGCGTGATCGTGTCGTTCCTCACGCTCGCGGGGCTGATGCTGGCACTGCGCGCGGGCGGCACGCAGCTCGGCTGGGGGTTCCAGCTGCAATCGCCCGGCGTGGTCGCCTTGCTCGCCGCGCTCTTCTTCGTGCTCGGGCTGAATCTCTCCGGCGTGTTCGAATGGGGGGCGTTCGCGCAGTCGATGACCTCGAACATGAGCGTGCGCGGCCGCTACGCCGATGCGTTCCTCTCCGGCGTGCTCGCCACCGTCGTCGCCACGCCGTGCACGGCGCCGTTCATGGGCGCGGCGGTGGGCTTCACCGTGGGCCAGGGTCCGGCATTGGCGCTCGCCGTGTTCCTGGCACTCGGCGTGGGCATGGCGCTCCCTGTGCTGCTGCTGGCGCTCTTCCCGTGGCTCCTCAAGCGCCTGCCGAAACCCGGCAAGTGGATGGACACGTTCAAGCAGGTGCTCGCATTCCCGCTCTACGCGACGGTCGCGTGGCTCGCTTGGGTGCTGGGCGCGCAGGTCGGCAACGATGCGGTGTTCGCGCTGCTCGTGGGCCTGTTGCTGATCGCGATGGGCGCCTGGTTCTACGGCCGCTGGGCGCACGCCGGCAGCCGCTGGCAACCCGCGATCGCGGTGATCCTCGCGCTGCTGGGCGTCGTCGTGGCATGGCCCGGCCCGGCGGGCTCCTCGCCCGACGTCGTGAAGTCGGCGCGCAAGGGCGAGCTCGGCTGGGAAACCTGGTCGCCCGAGCTGGTGGCGAGCCTCGTCGCGCAAGGCAAGCCCGTGTTCGTCGATTTCACCGCGGCGTGGTGCGTCACGTGCCAGGTGAACAAGCGTGTGGCGCTCAACAACATCGACGTCGTCAAGGCATTCGCCGACCGCGGCATCGTGTCGTTGCGCGCGGACTGGACGCGCCAGGATCCGCGCATCACCGCCGCCCTCGCCGCGATGGGACGCAATGCGGTCCCCGTGTATGCGCTCTACATTCCCGGGCACGACGCACCGCTGCTGCTGCCCGAAGTGCTCACGCCGGCGCTCGTGCTGGCCGAGGTCGAGAAGCTCCCCGCGATGGCCCCCGGGACGGCCATCACCCAGCGTTGATCGGAAAGGACCCCACGATGAAGACCCTCGCCAGCCTCGCTCTCGCAACGCTCTTCTCCGGCACCGCTTTCGCCGCCGCGATCGTCGGCCAGGCCGCGCCCGATTTCACCGTCACCGACCTCGCCGGCAAGCCGGTGAGCCTCGCCGATTACAAGGGCAGGACCGTGGTGCTCGAATGGCACAACTTCGGCTGCCCGTTCGTGCAGAAGCATTACCGCAGCGGCAACATGCAGTCGCTGCAGAAGAAATACGGATCCGACGTCGTGTGGCTGGCGGTGAACTCCACCAACAAGGGTTCTTCCGACTGGACCGAGGCGACGAAGCTCACCAGGCAGCTGCAGGAATTCGGCGCCGCGCCCGCGCGCTACCTCGTGGATGACCCCGGCTCGGTGGGAATGGCCTACGGCGCGAAGACCACGCCCCACATGTACATCATCGATCCAAGCGGCAAGGTGGTCTACAACGGCGCGATCGACGACAAGCGCTCCACCAACGTCGAGGACGTGAAGATCGCGAAGAACTACGTGGTCGCCGCCCTCGACGAGCTGAAGGCGGGCAAGCCCGTCTCCGTCGCCACGACGAATCCGTACGGCTGCACCGTCAAATACCGCTGAAAAACCGGGGACAGACCACGGTTTTCTACGTCAGCAGGCGGCGCCTGAAGAGGCGCAGAGCCACTAAAAAGCCCCCGATGCCGTAGGCGAGCAGGACCATCAAGTGCAGCAGCGGCGCCTCGGGCCAGCGGCCGAGGAGCAGCGGACGGCCGAGCGCGATCGCGTGCGTGAGCGGCAGCACGTTGGCGACCGCCTGCAGCCACGCCGGCATGTTCGCGATCGGGTAGAAGACACCGCAGAGCAGCATCATCGGCGTGAGCGCCAACGTGAACCAGTACATGAAGAAGTCGTACGATCTGGCCATCGCCGTCATGATGAGACCCAGACCGGCGAACGTGAGGCCGATCAGGAACGCGAGCGGCAGGATCAGGATCATGGTCCACGATTGCGCGAGCCCGAGCGCCGCGGCGACGAGCAGCACCGCCGTGCCCGAGAGGAAGCTCTTCGACGCCGCCCAGACCCATTCCGCGAACACCACGTCCTCGAGGCTCACCGGGGCATTGAGAATCCCTTCCCAGGTGCGCTGCACGTGCATGCGCGCGAAGCCCGAGTAGAGCGCCTCGAACGACGCCGACATCATGGTCGAGTAGCAGATCGTCCCGCCCGCGAGGTAGGCGATGTACTTCACGCCGTCCACCTCGGGCACCAGGGCGCCGAAGCCGATGCCGAAGCCCACCAGGTAGAAGAGCGGCTCGATGATGTTGCCGAGCACCGACTCGGCGGCGAGCTTTTTCCACACCAGGTAGTTGCGGCGCCAGACCGCGAGCCAGGCGCGGGAAATGGGCAGCGTGGCTATCGCGGCTCCTCGCGGCAGGCCGGGTCGATGGCGGCGATACGCTCGGCGTTGCTGCTGTCGGCCGACGGGTCGAACGCAAGCTCGAAGCAGCGCCCGGGCCGCGCGTCCGCCGCAGTGTCGGTGAGCCGGAACACCTGTTGCTCGAGAATCGCCTTCACCTCCGGCCAATCGCGGTTGTCGCGATAGGCGCGCACCAGCTCCGCCAGCACCTCGATGGGGCTCCCCGGCCGCGGCGCCTCGAGCCAGTCGGGCGCGTCGTCGCACAGGCCGTGCTTCTCGGTGTCCTGGCCCACGTAGGTGTGGAATCGCAGGATCGCGTCAGTGGTGTCGTACGCGGGGCAACCGTTGGCCTGCACGCGCGTGGACTTGCGCCACACGTGCGCGGCCGAGTAGGAGTCCTCGACCAGGTGCAGCAACGAGCCGAACGCGATGAGGCGCAGGCTTCCGGAGCGCGGCAGGTAGATGTCCTGCACTGTCCAGAGCCTCTTGGCGGGCGCGCTGAAGAGGTTGCTCGCCCAGGCGCCGGTATCGGGATCGAGTGCGCTGGCGGCCTTGCGCAATGCGAACATGTTGGCGTGCGGCCCGATCTCGCCGCGCGCGACGCGATAGGCGAACTCGGCGTAGCGCAGCGCGTTGCGGCGCGTCTCCGCCGCCGGCTCCCCCGAATGCGACGCCATCGCGTGCAGGAACTGCATGTCGCCGAAGTGGCTGCGCAGAGGCGCGATCGCCTTCTCGCGGCGCGACAGGGCCTCCCACGCCATGCGGTCGATGCGCACCATGTTGGTCCAGCATTCCATGCCCTCGCCGAGCTTGAGGTCTCGCCCGTTGCATGCGCCGAACAGCGCGCCGATGCGCACCGCCGGCGGGTTGTCGTTCCAGCGCACGCCGGTGATGACGTCGTCGGCCAGCTTTACGCCCGCCATCTCGTAGGCCCGGTGCGTGATGCGCTCGTGGATGTCGGAGCTGAACTGGTTCAGGAATCCCTGCGCCTGCCGGTTCACTACGCCGAGCGGCGAATCGCCGCTGGAGGGACCTACCGCCTGGAGCTTGAACGCGTGGGCGCCGGCGGCGGCAAGGAGTGCCGCGCACAGGCCCAGCGCGCATCGCCATTTCATCGCAGTCATTCCCTCATCTCCCGGCCGGTCAGCTTGAGAAAGAGATCCTCGAGATTCGCGCGCCGGTGCAGGAAGCGAAGATCGCCGAAGCCCCGCAGGTTCGCGACGGCGGGCACGGCATCGCGAAGGTAGCAGAACGCCGTCTCCCCATGCAGCTCCGCGCGATCGCAGAGCGACTTGCCGTGCGCCTGCATCCAGGCGCCGACGCCCTCGCCGTAGACCTCCACCA
>JANPHA010000259.1:0-15058 GCA_031424255.1 Burkholderiales bacterium
GCTCGATGTGCTGCGGCATCCCACGGTGGCCGACAAGAGCTTCCTCGTCACGATCGGCGACCGCACGGTGGGCGGGCTCACGTCGCGCGACCAGATGGTGGGGCCGTGGCAGGTGCCGGTCGCCGATTGCGCCGTCACTACGCTCGGCTATTCCACGTACCTGGGCGAGGCGATGGCGATCGGCGAGCGCACGCCGCTCGCGTTGATCGATGGCCCGGCCTCGGGCCGCATGGCGGTGGGCGAGGCGATCACCAACATCGCCGCCGCATCGATCGCGAGCCTGGGCGACGTGAAGCTTTCCGCCAACTGGATGTGCGCCGCCGGCCATCCGGGCGAGGATGCGGCGCTCTACGACACGGTGGAAGCAGTCGGCATGGAGCTGTGCCCCGCGCTCGGCATCGCGATCCCCGTCGGCAAGGACTCGATGTCGATGAAGACGACGTGGCGCGATCCGAAGTCGGGCGAGGAGAAGGCGGTCACCGCGCCGCTCTCGCTCGTGGTGACGGCGTTCGCCCCGGTCACCGACGCGCGCAAGACCCTCACGCCGCAGCTGCGCACCGACGCGGGCGCGACCGAGCTCGTGCTGATCGACCTGGGCGCCGGAAAGAATCGCCTCGGCGGCTCGGTGCTTGCCCAGTCCTATGCGCAGCTCGGCGATGCGGCGCCCGACCTCGACGATCCGGCGAAGCTGCGCGGCTTCTTCGAGGCGATCCAGCGGCTCAACGCCGAGGGCAGGATCCTCGCGTACCACGACCGCTCCGATGGCGGTGTGTTCGCGACGGTGTGCGAGATGGCGTTCGCCGGCCGCGCGGGCGCGACTCTCTACCTCGACAATCTCGCGTTCGATCCGAAGCAGCTCGACGTCGACGGCCACGAGCGCCAGACCGACGTGCTCGCCGGCAACCTCGGCGATCGGATCCTCGGAACGCTCTTCAACGAGGAGCTGGGCGCGGTGCTGCAGATTCGCAAGGACGAGCGCGCGGCCGTGATGCAGGTCTTGCGCGACGCGGGGCTGTCGCGCGAAACGCAGGTGATCGGGCACCCGAACGCCGAGGGCCAGGTGCGCCTCATCGTGAACGGCAAGCCGCTCTTCGCCGAGAAGCGCAGCGTGTTGCACCGCGCGTGGTCGGAAGTCACGCACCATATCCAGAGCCTGCGCGACAACCCGGCGTGCGCGGACCAGGAATACGAGCGCCTCCTCGACGAGGGCGATCCGGGCCTGCACGCGACACTCACCTTCGATCCTCGGCAGGACGTCGCCGCGCCCTTCATCGCGCGGGGCGTGCGTCCGAAGATCGCGGTGTTGCGCGAGCAGGGCGTCAACGGCCAGCAGGAGATGGCGGCCGCGTTCGACCGCGCGGGCTTCGCGGCCTTCGACGTGCACATGAGCGACATCATCACCGGGCGCGCGCGGCTCTCCCACTTCAAGGGCTTCGCCGCCTGCGGCGGCTTCAGCTACGGCGACGTGCTCGGCGCGGGCGAGGGCTGGGCCAAATCGATCCTCTTCAACCCGCGCGCGCGCGACGAGTTCGAGGCGTTCTTCCGCCGCGACGACTCGTTCGCGCTGGGAGCCTGCAACGGCTGCCAGATGATGTCGAACCTGAAGGACATCATCCCGGGTGCGGCGAACTGGCCGCATTTCGAGCGCAACCTCTCGGAGCAATACGAGGCGCGCCTCACGATGCTCGAGGTGCAGAAGTCGCCCTCGATCCTGTTCACCGGCATGGAGGGCAGCCGCATCCCGATCGTGACCGCGCACGGCGAAGGCCAGGCGGTGTTCAAGGATCCGAAGGCGATCGACGCGAGCCGCTACCTGGTCGCGGGCCGCTACGTCGACAATCGCGGGCAGGTGACGCAAACCTATCCGTACAATCCGAACGGCTCGCCGCAGGGCATCACCGCGCTCACGACTCCCGATGGGCGTTTCAACATCCTGATGCCGCACCCGGAGCGCGTGTTCCGCACCGTGGCGATGTCGTGGCATCCCGAGGGGTGGGGCGAGGATTCTCCGTGGATGCGGGTCTTTCGCAACGCGAGGGCCTGGGTGGGTTAGGGAGAAAGTTTCTTCTTCACCCACGCATTCACGAACCACACTGCCACGGCCATCGCGAGCGCCGCCATCAGCCATCGCATCAGGCTCGCGAGCGCGGCGGCATCCATCGGGGGCAGCGGGAATTTGCGCAGCTGCGCGAAGCGCTCCGTCATCCAGTGCCAGCCGGTGTGCGCCACCAGCGCCGAGAGGAGAATGACGCCGAGGCGTTCGGGCACGAAGCGGAAGAAGAGATTGAGCGCCGGAACGAGCACGACGAGCACCGCGACCTGGCCCAGCTCCACGCCGGCGTTGAAGGCGAAGAGGGATGTCAGCAGGTGCGAGCCGGCGAACTGCAGCGATTCGCGCAGCGCGAACGCGAAGCCGAAGCCGTGCACCAGGCCGAACGCGAACGCCACCATCCAGCGGCGAAACGGATTGCTGCCGACGATGTTCTCGAGCGCCATGAAGAGGATCGAGGCGGCGATCAGCGTTTCGACCAGTGGCGGGAACCAGAGGCCATCGGGTGCCAGCCCGAACGCGGCGCACAGGAGCGTGATCGAGTGCGCGATCGTGAATGCGGTCGCGATCGCCACGAGCGCTCCGAGGCGCCGGAACGGAATCACGAGGCACGCGATGAAAAGCAGGTGATCGGTGCCGTCGAGGATGTGGAAGAAGCCGAGCTCGACGAAGCGCAGCGCCGCGTGGAGCCAACTCGGCTCGAGGTGCACGAGGCCCGGATCGCCGTGCAGCTCGAACGCGCGCTCGGTCCCCCCCGGGGGCAGGTAGCGCAGCGCCGTCAGCACCTGCAACCCCATCCGGTCGAACTTGGGATGGATCGCGAACTCGCCCTTCTCCGAGGCGATCGGATAGTCGAGCAGAACGTCGAGATACTGCTGCTTCCAGTAGAGCGTCTCGTCGTTCGCGAGCGGCGGCGAGCGCAGGTTGGCGAGCGCCGCATCGTAGGAGGTGAACGAGCGGTCGGAAGCGAACGCGATGCGGGTGTCGACCACGGTCCCGCGCGGCAGGAGCTGGTCCCCCTCGAAGATCTCGATGGTGTCGGCAAGCCAGAGATCGGCCGCGGTGCGCAGCGCGGGGCCGGCGATCGCGAGATCGAGGTATCCGGGGCCGCGCACGGGAATGTCGGCCTCGCGCATCGCCGCGAGCGGCACGCGCGCCAGCAGATGCAGGCGCTGGCCCTCGGGCTTCACGAACGCCTGCACCTTCACGTCGTTGGGAATATCGTGGGCCGCGCCCCCGAGCGGCAAGGCCGCGAGCAGTGCGATCGCGATCGTCCACCAACGAACCACGCGGCTCTCCCGGCTTTTTGAACTGGCATACAATGCCACGAAACAAAGAGGAGAAACCCATGATCACGCGACGCAATCTCGTCATCGGCACGGCCTCGCTCACGCTGCTCGCCGTGCTCGGCATCGGGCAGGCGCTTCTGCAGAACCAAGCCGACGCGCAGGACCGCTCGGTCGAAGGACCGCGTTTCGAGGTCGATCCGCTCTGGCCGAAGCCGCTGCCCAATCATTGGGTCCTCGGCATGGCGATCGGCGTGTGGGTCGACGACCAGGACCAGGTGTGGATCATCCATCGCGGAGCGGCCACGCTGCACGCGAACGAACGCGCGCTGGATCTGAAAGTCGGCGAGTGCTGCACCGCGGCACCTCCGGTGCTGGTGTTCGACCAGGCCGGCAACCTGGTGCGTTCGTGGGGCGGGCCCGGCGCCGGCTACGAATGGCCCGAGTCGAATCACGGCGTGCACGTCGACTACAAGGGCAACGTCTGGATCGGCGGCAACGGCGACAAGGATTCGCACCTGCTCAAGTTCACCAAGGAGGGCAAGTTCCTGATGCAGGTCGGCAAGATGGGAACGCTCAAGGGCAGCAACGATCCCGAGAACTTCGGGCGCGTAGCCAAGATCTGGGTCGACCCGAAGACCAACGAGGCCTACGTCGCCGACGGCTATCGCAACAAGCGTGTGGCGGTGCTCGATGCCGATACCGGCAAGATGAAGCGCTACTGGGGCGCCTACGGCAACAAGCCCGACGACGCGGATCCCGGCAAGTACGATCCCGCCGCGCCGCCGCCGAAGCAGTTCCGCAATCCGGTGCACTGCGTCGAGCGCAGCAACGACGGGCTCGTGTACGTGTGCGACCGCCAGGCCGATCGCATCCAGGTCTTCAATCCCGACGGCACGTTCGTGAAGGAGGCGTGGTTCGCCAAGGACACGCTCGGATCGGGCTCGGCCTGGGACATCGCGTTCTCGAAAGACCCGCAGCAGAAATTCATCTTCCTCGCCGACGGCACCAACGAAGTCGTGCGCATCGTGTCGCGCGATACGCTCAAGGAGATCTCCAACTTCGGCGACGGCGGCCGGCAGCCGGGGCAGTTCTACGGCGTGCACAGCATCGCCACGGACTCGAAGGGCAACCTCTACACGACCGAGACCTACGAGGGCAAGCGGCTGCAGAAATTCGTCTACAAGGGAATCGGCCGCGTGCCGCCGGGCAACCAGGGCACGCCCTGGCCGAAGAACTAGCGCCGGCTTTCCGGCTCGTCGACCAGCGACTTTCGGATCGCGCGGCGGATGCGCGACTCTTCCGCCTCGCGCTGCGAGTTGAGCGCGAGCGCCACGAACGGGAAGGCGAGCACCGAGAGCGCGGTGAAGAGCGGCAGCAGGAACTTGATCGAGCGGTCCTCGTCGGGCGAGAGGAGCGCCCAGGCGCTGGCGACGAGCAGCAGGGTCAGCACCATCGAGCTCGATTTGAGAATGCCTTGTACGCGCGTCGCCGGCACGAATTCCGCGTCGAGCAATACCTTGTCGCCTTCCACTCTCCAAGTCGGCGTGAAGCGCGTGGCACCCTTCAGCGCGAGGGCCGCGATCGCCGGCTCGAGGCGCGCCTTCGACTCCTCGATCGGATGACGGCTCTCGAAAGTCTCGCTGCGATGTTGCATCAGCGCCTTCGCGGCGCGCGCCATCTCCGAGGCCATGGTCAGCGCGGCTTCACCCGCTCCCAGACCGGATCGGGAATGCGGTAGTCGGGAAACCTGCGCCGGAATTCCTCGAGCGCCTTGTCGGCCTCGTTGTGGAGGCCGTCGGAGCGCAGGCGCGCGATGCGCTCGAGCTCCGCGGTCGGGTCGGCGCTCGGTGCGATGCGGCCACTCTTCTGCGCTTGCGGCGCGAACGTGTCGGACATCTCGGTTTTCGCGCGCGGCATCGCCGCGGCGGCAGGCGGCGCGGCGGCAGCGGGCGCGGCCCGGAGGTTCGAATCCGCGAACGGCTTGGGCTCGGCGCGATTCGCCTCCGCATCGGAACGCATGGGCGTGGCCGGAGCTCCGAGCGGCGCCGCGGACGGGACTGCTGCGGGCCGCTGCGGGGCTTCCGGCGGGGGAGGAGGCGCCGCGGGTGGCGCTGCGTGTTGCTGCGTCGCGCGCTCGCGCAATTCCGCCTGCGGCGCTGCGCGTGGCGCGGATTCCTTGCGCAGCAACTTTTCGGGCGGCTGCCTGGGTGCCGGCGCTTCGCGCGACTGCGCGGGCGACGCGGCCGGCGTCGTGTTGGAGAGCGCATCCGCGGCCGGCGGCGCGTCCGCCTTGTCTTTCCCGGGCGGTGCCGGAATCACGATGCGCGCGGCCGGCTCCGAGGTCTCGATGCCCGGTTGCTCGTGCTGCATGTTGAGGGCGACACCGACCGCGAGCACGAGCACCGCGGCGATGGAGACCGGAGCGGCCCAGCGCTGCGACGCCGGGCGGCTCTTCACCGCGCGCCGCGACGCCGCGAGGATCGACGCGTCGACCGCGGCCGGCGGCTCCTCGCGTGCGAGCTCGCGGTAACGCCGCGTGAGCCTGTCTTCGTCGTCAGTCATTGCCGATCGCCTCGCGCAGCTTGTTCATCGCATATCGCAGCCGGCTCTTCGCCGCTTCCTCCGAGCTTCCCGTCGCGGCGGCGATCTGCGCCGTCGTCAGACCGCCTTCCGTGTGCATCAGGAACGCCTCGCGTTGCGCGAGCGGCAAGGCCGCGATCGCCACGGCGAGCCGTTCGAGCGCCTGGCGCCCTTCGAGCGTGCGATCGGGCTGCGATCCCGGTCCCGCGGCGGGTTCCGCCACCGCCGCATCCTCGTCATCGAGCGAGACCACGGTGAGGCCCTTCGAGCGCCAGTGATCCACCAGGCGGTTGTGCGCGACGGTGTAGAGCCAGGTCGTGAACTTCGCCTCCGGCTTGTAGCGCGCGCGCGCCTCGATCACGCGGATCCAGATTTCCTGGAACAACTCTTCCGCTTCGCCGCGCGCTTTCACCGATCGCAGCACGAAGCGGAAGAGGGCGCCCCTGTGACGCCCATAGAGGGCCTCGAAGGCCCCGGCGTCGCCGCCGGCATACGCGAGCATGAGTTGTTCGTCGGCTACCGCCATCCTCCCTAGTGTAGACAAAACCGTGGTCTGTCCCCGGTTTCCTCAGCGCCAGGGATCGGGGGCGAAGCGCGTGGG
Source organism: Burkholderiales bacterium (assembly GCA_031424255.1). Lineage (GTDB taxonomy): Bacteria > Pseudomonadota > Gammaproteobacteria > Burkholderiales > Usitatibacteraceae > Usitatibacter. Next base: position 6,521 of record JANPHA010000259.1, read on the forward strand.
GAACGGCTGCGGATCGCGCGGCGCGCTGGCCACTCGCAGGATGCCGCGCGCGACGAGGTTGCGGTAGCTGTCGTAGTAGATCGCGACGGTCTCGACCGGCTCGCTCGACGCGCGCTCGAACTGGACGTAGTACGCGGGCGAGTCCTCGCGCCGTCCGTGGCCGGTGCCGAGCGGAGCCGCCAAGGCGCCCGATTGCTTCGCGGCATTGGATTCGGCCGCGGCCGCGGGCGGCGGGGCCGCGCGGGGGCGCTCCATGCGGCCCTCGGAATCCCGTTGCGGCGCATCCTGCCAATACGCCTTCGGCTCCGGCGGCGGCGGCAGCGGCTTGCGCTGGAAGAGCGCGACACCGATCACGCCGACGTTGTCCGGCCGGTCCGTGCGCGCGGCATACGAATCGCCGAGCGAGGTGAAGTAGAACGCCGCGGTCTCGGAGAGGCTCTTGCGCCATCCGCTGATGTCCATCTGCGTCCACGGGCCGAGGACGTAGCCGCCCTGGCGCGCGCTCGCGGTCTCGCCGCTCAAGACGTTCACGCCATCGACCGAGACCACCGCGAGCAGGTCTTGGCCGTGCTTGTTGCGCAACACGACCTGGTATTCGTTGCCGGGCTTGCCGACCACGTAGGCGCGGCCCTGATGCCAGTGGACCGGCAGCTCCTGCCCGCTGGCACGGTCGAGGAGCGAGATCTCGGCGAGGCGCCCGACGGCATGGGCCGAGAGGCTGAGCGCCGCGAGCGTGGCGGCGGCGAGAAGGCGAAGCGGTTTCATGTCATCTCCGGGGCCGCCAAAAGAGCGGGTCAGGGATGTAAACGAAACCGCGGGACGAAAGGGTTAAAGAGATTCTCTCCCCCCTTGGGGGAGGGTCGGGGAGGGGGATGTCTCGGAGTGATGCTGGCTGAAAATCGGGGGAACGCAGATGAACGCAGATAGAAGCACGCAGATGAGCAGGGCAGTTTATGAATTGAAGAGTCTGACCCCCGAATCTACGAATGAGCCCGTATCCTGAAATCATCGATGCTCATCGGCGTGCTTCTATCTGCGTTCATCTGCGTTTCCAGGAATTTGGCTCGGGTAACTCGTGATGATCGCAACTTCCCCCAACCCCGCCCCCCCCCCAACGGGGAGGGAGAAGAGCAAAAAAAAGGCAGCCGAAGCTGCCCTTCTCATGGGGTCCCGGCCGTCGCCGGGATGACCGTCAGCGCTCCTCGACCTTCGCCTTCGAGCGCAGGTCCATCACCATCTTCTGGATCTGCTGCTGTTGTGCGCGCTGGCGGAACTGCTCCTTCAGCTCGGTGAACTCGGGCACCTTGAGCGGGCGCGAATCGTCGACACGGATCACGTGGTAGCCGAAGTCGGTCTTCACCGGCGCGGCGGAGATCTTGCCCTTCTGCTGCGTGGTCACGGCGTCGGCGAACGGCTTCACGTAGCGCGCGGACGGACCCCAGTCGAGGTCGCCGCCGTTTTCCTTGGAGCCCGGGTCCTTCGACTTCTCCTTGGCGATCTTGGCGAAGTCGCCGCCCTTGTTGAGGTCGGCGATGATCTGCTTCGCATCGTCTTCCTTGTCGACCAGGATGTGGCTCACCTTGTATTCGGTGGTGCCCATCGAGCCCTTGAACTGCTCGTACTGCTTCTGCAGGTCGGCATCGGTGATCGGGTTGGCCTTCGCCTCGGCCTCGAAGAGCGCGCGGATCAACACGGCTTGGCGGGCCATGTCCATCTGCGCGGCGACGTCGGAGCTCTTGTCGAGCCCGCGCTTGGCGGCGGCCTGGGCAAGGATCTCGCGGTTCACGAGCTCTTCCTTGATCGCGTTGCTGCGCTCGGGGCCGCTGGGTTGGCCCTGCGCGTCGAGCTCCTTGCTCATGGCGTCGATGCGCGACTGCGGGATCGTCACGCCGTTCACCACGATCTTGCCGGAGGCGGAGGTCGTGGCGGCGGCGGTTTTCTTGGAAGCCTTCTCGGCCTTTTCCTGCGCCCCGGCCGCCACGGCGAAGGTGCCGGCCACGAGGGCGACGGCGAGGTTCCTGAGGGTACGTTGCATGAACATTCCTTTGCTCTATTGAGTGATGATCAAAACTGCTCGGGCGCGAACGCCTCGATCTGGAGGGCATGGATGTCGCGGCTCATGAGATCGCCCAATGCCTCATAAACCATTCGATGCCTCGCCACGGCGCTCTTGCCGCGGAAGGCCTCAGAAACGATGGTGAGCTGCCAATGCCCGCCGCCCGAGGCCGCGCCCGCGTGGCCCGCATGCTGCGCGCTTTCGTCGTGCAAATCCAGCGAGAGCGGATTCAACGCGGCGAGGCGCTCGCGGATGACCTGTTCGGACACGGCCATTACGGAAAAGTCTTCCTGAAGGGCTTGATGGTCACCCTGCCGTAGACCCCGGCCGCGGCATAGGGATCTTCCGCGGCCCACGCGATCGCCGCGTCGCGCGAGGCGAACTCCGCCACGATCAGCGAACCGCTGAAGCCGGCGGCGCCCGGGTCCTGCGCGTCGATCGCGGGATGCGGGCCGGCGAGGATCAGACGCCCCGCGGCGTTCAACGCCTTCAGCCGCTCCACGTGCGCAGGGCGCGCCTCGATGCGCTTGGAGAGCGTTCCGGGAATGTCTTCGGCGATGATCGCGTAGAGCATGTCAGGGTTTCGGATTGTCGGGCTTGGCCGCGTCGTCGGGCAGGTAGCGCGAGATCCACACCGCCTGCGCGATCACGAACGCGAGCATCAAGCCCATGCCGCCGAACAATTTGAAGTTCACCCACACGTCGGTCGGGAAGTTGTACGCGACCCACAGGTTCAGCGTCCCCTTGAACAGGAAGAAGATGCCCCATGCGATGCACAGCTTGGTCCACACCCGCTCGGGCAGCTCGAGCCCGCCCTCGGACATCACCGATTTCACCAGGTTGGTCTTGAATGCGAGCCCGCCGAGGAACACCACGCCGGCGAGCCAGTAGAGCACCGTGGGCTTCCACTTGATGAAGGTCTCGTCGCGCAGCAGCAGTGTCGCGCCGCCGAAAACCACGATGATGACGAGGCTCACCCATTGCATGTTGCTCGGCCTGCGCCGGCGGGCGAGCGTCCATCCGATCTGCGCCACCGTGGCCGCGATGGCCACCGCGGTCGCGACGAAGATGTCGGCGAACTTGAACGCGACGAAAAAAAGGATGACCGGGAAAAAGTCGTAGAGGAATTTCACTGGATCGGGAGGTCGGGCGGGCCCGGGGCGGCCTGGCGTGGCAAATAACTAACTGATAATTATCGCATTAAACGGGGCGCTGTGTCCATTTGAGATGGCGCGCCTCGATTCGTTCGCGCACCGCCGGGTCGATGCGGGGGGCGAGCGCGAGCGCCAGGGCCTCGGAATAGAATCCGGCGCGCTCGTCGGGCAGAGCGGCGTCGAGCGCGTCGAATGCGAAGTCGATCATCGCGGGGTCCTCGGTGCGGATCGCGGTGATCGCGAAATTCACGTGCAACATGCGCCACGGCCGCTCGGGATTGGAGCGCTCGAGGTCGGGTGCGAGCCGCGCTCGCAGGTGCGCGATCAGCCCTTGCATCAACCCGAAGACCGCCGCGAGCTCGGATTTGCCCCGCGCCGCGTTGGAGCGAGCGGCGAGCGCATTCACCACCGGTTCCGCCGGCGCGATGTCGACCTCGTGGCGCATCGCCCAGAGCGCGACGCCCAGGACGATCTCGTCGTCGTGCTCGGAGGACATCTGCGCCGCGTCGACGATCATCGCCGCGACGAGCTCCTCGACATCCTCGAGCGGCAGGCGCGCCGACCCGCCGTACTCGCGATCGATCGATTCGAGCGTAGCGAGGCGCGCGCGCAGCCCTTCCACGCGCGCGGTGCGCGCCGGATGGAGCGCGTCGAAGCGCTTCACCAGGGCGCGCGTCGCGATCTGTCCTTCGTCCCCAAAATGGATGGTCTGTGCCGCCATGGGCTGCCGCTTCCCCTTTTCCAGCAGGAAAAGGCTCATTTTGATATAATTTCAGTGGTTTCTCGGTACCCCTATTGGAAAACTTCGACTTGCATAACCATTCGAGATTCTCGGATGGTCTGCTGTCACCCACTCAGCTGATCGAGCTCGCGGCCCGCACCGGGGTCGATGCGATCGCGCTTACGGACCACGATACGACCGACGGCATCGAAGAGGCCGCCGTTGCGGCCCGGCAGGCGGGGCTCGTGCTGGTCCCGGGCGTCGAGATCTCGGTGAGCTGGGGTGACACGACGCTGCACGTGGTGGGCCTGAACCTGGATCCCGCCGCGCCGGTGCTGGTCGAAGGGCTGAAGTCGATTCGCGACGGGCGCCTGGGGCGCGCGCAGCGCATCGCGGCGGAGCTTGCGCGGCTCGGCCTGGGGGAAACGCTGGATGGCGCGCTCGCGCTGGCGCAGAACAAGTCGATGCTGGGAAGAGCGCATTTCGGGCGCTACCTCGCGGCGCAGGGCCGGGTGAAGGACACCCAGGCGGCGTTCGACAAGTACCTGGCCAAGGGCAAGCCCGCGTATGTGCCGCATCGCTGGGCGAGCCTCGAGGATGCGGTGGGGTGGATCCGGGCTTCGGGCGGCACCGCGGTGCTGGCGCATCCCGGGCGGTACAACCTGAAGCCGATGTTTCGCGAAGAGATGCTCAAGGATTTCGGCCGGCTTGGCGGGGAGGCGATCGAAGTGGTGACGGGAAGCCACCGTCCGGAGGAATATTCACTGTGGCAACGCGAGGCGCTGGAACATGGGTTCCTGGCATCGCGCGGGGCCGATTACCACGGGCCGGGCGAAAGCCCGTACGAGCCGGGGCGGTTGCCGCCCCTGCACGCATCGCTCACCCCCGTGTGGACCAGATGGGCGCATTGACGACCGCCCGTTGAAAACCGGCGCGGGCCTGGCGAGCAGGCCCGACGCTCCGAAGACCAAGAGAGAGAAACAACCGCGCGCGTGAGAAGCGAGCGCGAAGAGTCGAGGAATGGCCCAGTACTTTTCGATGCACCCCGAGAATCCCCAGCCGCGGCTGATCCGCCAGGCGGTCGATATCGTGCGCGAAGGCGGCGTCATCGCCTATCCGACCGATTCCTGCTACGCGCTCGGCTGCCACATCGGCGACAAGGCGGCGATGGAACGGCTGCGGCGCATCCGCAACGTCGACGAGCGCCACCATTTCACGCTCGTCTGCCGCGATCTCGCCGAGGTGGGGCAGTTCGCCAAGGTGGACAACCTGCAGTTCCGGCTGATGCGCGCGAATACCCCGGGCAGCTACACGTTCATCCTGCGCGCCACGCGCGACGTGCCGCGGCGGCTGCTGCATCCCCGCCACACCATCGGAGTGCGCATTCCCGATCATCCGGTGGCCAGGGCGCTGCTCGACGGGCTGAACGAGCCGATGCTCTCGTCGACCCTGATCCTTCCGGCCCACGGCGTCGCGCTGAACGACGCCGAGGACATCCGCCGGCATCTCGAGCACGAGCTCGATCTCGTGATCGACGCGGGCCCCTGCAATGGCGAGGTCACCACGGTGATCGACCTCTCCGGCGATGCGCCGATCCTGGTGCGCGAAGGCAAGGGCGACATCCGGCCTTTCGGTTTCGTGAAGGCCGCCCTGCACTGATGGATATCTACAACATCCTGATCCGCGTTTGTGTGAACGCCATCCCGCTGATCCTCGCGATCACGCTGCACGAAGCCGCGCATGGCTACGTGGCGCGGATGTTCGGCGACAACACCGCGTACATGCTGGGCCGCGTGACGTTGAACCCGGCGAAGCACATCGATCCCGTGGGGACGATCGCCTTTCCGCTCATGTCGATGATCCTCGGCGGGATCGTGTTCGGATGGGCCAAGCCGGTGCCGGTGAATTTCGCCAACCTGCGCCACCCGAAGCGCGACATGCTCTGGGTCGCCGCGGCCGGTCCCGGCTCGAACATCGTGCAGGGCCTCGCCTGGGGCGCGGTGGCCAAGCTGCTGTCGATGTCCGACGGCACGTCCGGGATCGCGCAATTCTGGTTCGCGGTGGCGATCGCCGGCATCGGCTGGAACGTGGTGCTCGCGATCTTCAACCTGTTCCCGATCCTGCCGCTCGACGGCGGGCGCATCGTCACGAGCCTGCTGCCAGACCGCCTCGCCTACTCGTACTCGCGCCTCGAGCCCTACGGCATGCCGATCCTCATCGGCCTGATCGTGCTGATGGTGGTCTACAAGCCGCTCGGGCAGGCGTTCGGCGTGCTCATGGGCGCCGGCAACAACCTGTTCTACGCACTGTTCGGACTCTCCTAGCCCATGTTCCAGGACCGCGTACTTTCCGGAATGCGCCCCACGGGCGCGATGCACCTCGGCCATTACCACGGCGCGCTGAAGAACTGGGTGAAGCTGCAGAACGAGTTCCCGTGCCTCTTCTTCGCCGCCGACTGGCACGCGCTCACCACGCACTACGAGGACCCGTCGGTCATCGAGACGACGGTGTGGGACATGTTCGTCGACTGGCTCGCGTGCGGCATCGATCCGACCAAGGCCACGCTCTTCATCCAGTCGCGCGTTCCGCAGCACGCGGAGCTCACCATGCTGCTGTCGTTCTTCACGCCGCTCTCGTGGCTCGAGCGCGTGCCGACGTACAAGGACCTGGTCGAGAAGCACGCCGAGCAGGGACGCGACGTGCTCACGTATGGCTTCCTCGGATACCCGTTGATGCAGGCGGCCGACATCATGATCTATCGGGCCAACCGCGTGCCGGTGGGCGAGGACCAGGTCTCGCATATCGAGTTGACGCGCGAGATCGCGCGGCGCTTCAACCATTTGTTCGGCCGCGAGAAGGGCTTCGAGGAGAAGGCCGAGGCGGCGGTCAAGAAGATGGGGCCGCGCAAGGCCAAGCTCTATCGCACGCTGCGCGCGCGCTTCCAGGAGCAGGGCGACCACAAGGCGCTGCAGGAGGCGCAGGCGCTGGTGAACGACGTGCAGAACCTCTCGCTCGGCGACAAGGAGCGGCTCTACGGCTTCATCGAGGGCGGCGGGCGGATGATCCTCGCGGAGCCTGAAGCACTGCTCACGCAAACGCCCAAGCTGCTCGGCCTCGATGGGCAGAAGATGTCGAAGAGCTACGACAACGCGATCCTGTTGCGCGAGCCGCCCGAATCGGTGACGACGAAGATCCGCAAGATGCAGACCGATCCCGCACGCGTGCGCCGCACCGATCCCGGCAACCCGGAGCGCTGCCCGGTGTGGAACCTGCACCAGGTCTATTCGGACGAGAAGACGCGCCAGTGGGTGTGGAACGGCTGCACCACGGCGGGCATCGGCTGCCTCGAGTGCAAGCAGCCGGTGATCGAGGCGATCAATGCCGAGCTCGCGCCGATTCGCGCGCGCGCCGCGCAGTACGAGGAGGATCCGACGCTGGTGCGCAACATCATCCAGGACGGATGCGAGAAGGCCTCGGATCTCGCCGACGAAACGATGCGCGATGTGCGTGATGCCATGGGACTCAATTACTCATGAAGACTCTGATTGCGGCACTGCTGCTCGCAGTGGCGCTCCCCGCGCACGCCGCCACGCCCATTCCGCCGGGCAAATGGCGCTTCGATTTCGTCGACCAGAAGGGCCGCGCCGATCGCCCGATCCGCGTCTACACCTACCGCCCGCGGCGCTGCGACACGCGCTGCCCGATCCAGTTCGTGATGGCGGGCGTCAAGCGCAACGCCTCGCAGTACCGCGACTACTGGGAGCTGATGGCGGACAGGTACTCGATCCTGATCGTGGCACCCGAATTCCAGCAGGAATCCTGGCCCAAGGCGGCGGCGTACAACCTGGGCGATGTCGCCACCCAGGACAACCCGGAGAAGTGGTCGTTCTCGGCGATCGAGCACCTTTTCGACGAGGTGCGCGACGGCCAGACCGAATACCGGATCTTCGGCCATTCGGCCGGCGGCCAGTTCGTGCAGCGCATGGCGCTCTTCCGTCCCGATAACCGCGCGGCGGTGATGGTCGCGGCCAACCCGGGCTGGTACACGATGCCGGAATGGCGCAAGGACAAGGCGGCGGATTCGTTCCCCTACTCGCTCGTGGGCTCGAAGGCGGGCGAGCGGGAGCTCAAGCGCGCGCTCGAGCGCAAGTTCATCCTGCTGCTGGGCGAGAACGACGACGATCCCGACGACGAGAACCTGAACAAGAGCTCGGGCGCGGAAAAGCAGGGCCCGACGCGCGTGGAGCGCGGCGAGAATTTCTTCAAGGCCGCCACCGCCGCCGCGCGAACGCTCGACAGCAAGTTCGCCTGGGAGCTGGTGGAAGTTCCCGACACCGCCCACGACGGCGCGGCGATGAGCCGGATCGCCGCCGATACGATCTACGCAAAGAAATGACCACGCACGCCGCCAACGATTCCCTCGGCCTCGACCAGCCGACGCTCGACCTCGCTCTGCCGATCGCGCGCATCCGCGGCGAGCCGATGACCGAGATGCCGGCCGATCTCTACATCCCGCCCGAGGCGCTGTCGGTGTTCCTCGAGGCGTTCGAGGGCCCGCTCGACCTGCTGCTGTACCTGATCCGCAAGCATTCGCTCGACATCCTCGA
>JANPHA010000260.1:0-27861 GCA_031424255.1 Burkholderiales bacterium
GTGCTCACGCACCGCCACATCCTGCGCGAGGTCTGGGGCCCGTCGCACGTCGAGCACAACCACTACGTGCGCATCTGCATGGGCCACCTGCGGCAGAAGCTCGAGGAAGATCCGGCGCAGCCGCGCCACCTGCTCACCGAGACCGCCGTCGGCTACCGCCTGGTGTGAAATGTGGGGTCAGACTCCCCAATTGAATTGTGGGGTCAGAATCCCCAAATAGTTTTCGAATTTAGGAGTCTGAACCCCGAATTGGTGGAATGGGGAGTCTGACCCCGGAATCAATCCTCGAGGAGGTCGGGGAGGTCGACTTCGCGCGGGGTCCACTCGGCGACCGCGCGCGAGGCGGCGGCGCGCGTGTAGAAGTAGCCGTTGCGCTCGAAGCCGGAGATCAGAGTCGCTTTCGCCGAGACGACGCGGCCCCAATCGGAGCGATCGATAACCACTTCGTCGGGCAGCCCGTCGAGCAGGTGGCAGGGGGCGAGGCGGCCGTCGGCGAAGCGCGACAGATGGATCGTTTGCGTGGCGAAGTCGAGGAAAGCGGGACGGAATCCCAAGCCCGTGTTTTCCTCGCTGCGGCCGCCGGTCCCGACGTGCGCGGCGTTCTCGTGGCGGAGCTGCTCCTTGTTCATGAGGCTTTTCATTTTTACGACCTCCGTCTGTTGTTGCCGTCGGGACTGGTTGGTAATCGATGACTGCAGTTTGTAACGACCTGGCTGCATAAACCATTGGCAAAAGTCTCAATCCAAATGCGAATTTGGCCGCGTTTTCGGGTAGGAAGCGACCGGAACAGCTGTAGGACATCCGTCCGTGTGGACTACGTCACATTTTCTTTTGTGGGATTTCTGCTCGCCGTTTTCGCCCCCCGCGCGTCTCATGGAGTCGCTTTTCCCAACAACCGAAACGAGGGATACGTGAAAACGAAACTGCTATGCGTGATCGCCTGCGCCGCCTTCTCCAGCCTGGCGGCGGCGCCGGTGCGGGCCGACGACGCCCGGAAGTCCGAAGCGCAACAGGAGGAGAAAACCCGCACCGCCGAAGCCGACACGCCGCGCAAGGCGCCCGTCGAGAAGGCGCCGCCGGCGCGTCACCAAAGCCAGCAGGAGAAGATGAAGACCTGCAACGCGGAGGCAGGCAAGAAGGACCTGCACGGCGACGAGCGCCGCGCGTTCATGAGCTCGTGCCTGAAGGGCTGAAAGACCCTGCGCCGACCGGAGGGCCCGCCACGGTGGGCCCTCGCCGTTTCAGGGTTGCCACGCGACTATAATCGGGTGATGGAAACGGCACCTTCAAGGGCTCTCATGACGCGCGCAATTCGCGCCCTCGCCGCAGGCGCATTCCTGTGCGCAGCCGGGGCCGCACCCGGCTTTCCGATCATCACGTACCCGACCCCGGTCGTGGAGTACTACAACGCGACCAACGGGCACTACCTGCTGCTGTCCGACCCCGCCGAGATTTCCGGGGTGGAGAACGGAGCGGCGGGGGCCGGATGGAAGAGCACCGGCTATTATTTCTACCCGCTTCCCACGACCAGCACGCCGAACGTCTGCCGCTTCTACGCGCCCGGCCCGAACTCGCATTTCTTCACTCTCGATCCCGCCGAATGCGCATTCCTCAAGACGCACGACACCGGTTGGCTCTACGAGAAGCTCGACTTCGCGATCACCGCTCCGGCGGCAGGCGCCTGTGCCGCGGATGACGTGCCGATCTACCGCTTGTACAACAATCGAGCGCAGTTCAACGATTCGAATCATCGCTTCACGCCGGATCCGCTGGTGCGCGGCGAGATGATCGCTCGCGGCTGGGTCGACGAAGGCGTGGGATTCTGCTCGTCGGGGGCGGGCCGCTCCCCCGCGAAAACCTACACGATCGCCACGGAGCAGGTCCGCCCGAGCGCGGAATGCGAGGACGAGTCGATCAACCTGGGCGCGTGCATCGCGTTGAACCAGGTGCCGCGGCTCACCAACAAGATCGTATCGTGGCAGCCGCCCTCGTACGTGACGAAGGATCCGTTGTTCTCGCCGCTGTTCGTCCAGGTCACCGGTTTCGACGGCAACGTGTACACGGCGCAGTCCGCGTTCGACCCGGCAGCGGTCGCGACCCATTCGTTCGCGCAGTCGCTATTGATCGCGCCGTCGGAATTCGGCGTGCATGTGAGCTATCTCGATCGCACCTCGGGCCAGCTGGCGAGCATCAACCCCCTCTACCAGTTCACCACGACCGGGCCCGCGGCCGGAGCGCCCGATCGACGCGTCTTCCCGTGGAACGCGAACCAGGAGAACGATCTTCTCGTTGCATTCGATCTCGAGGTGAAGATGATCCGGCGCCACACGGCCGATAGCCAGGCCTACGGGCATCCGACGCTGCAGTTCCTCGATACGCGCGGCGGGAACGTCTTCTACGTGACCCTGCAGGCCTACGGCACCGGTGTGCCCGGCAAGCCCGGAGATTTCGTCGCCCTCGATACCGGCACGGGCCGCGTGATCGTGTCGACCGCCTTCCGCGACGATCCGAAGTTCGGCAGGCGCATCGCCGGAAATTTCCTGCACTGCGACGGCGACGCCGCGAGCGGCGGCTGCGGCCAGACGGCGAGCGACACGTTCATCTTCCGGCTCGGCCGCGCCGACTTCCAGGCCGTGCTCGATCTCGCTCGCACCGCCAACCCGCGCCTGTCAGCGAATCCCGTCGACTACATCCTCGCCAACTTCCATTTCAACAACGAGATCTACCTCGGCGGCGAGATCGGGGCGCACCTTCGCAACTACCGGCTCGAGCTGTTTGCGGGCTATTGATCACGCACGCAAAGTGCGCTGGAACCAGTAGGCGCGCAGGTCGTGGCTCCAGCCCGAAGAGATCGGGACCTTCGGCTGCTGGGCGCGCATCTTGGCGACGACCCAGCGCGCGCGGGCGCGGCGCGACCAGGACGGGAAGAATTCGCGCGACAGCGCGCGCGCCTGCTGGAAGCTCTGGATCTTCATGTGCGCATCTCCTTTGTTGTCACTGGCTTTGTCTGTTGTCGGTGACATGATGGAGTGCCCGACGCGCACGATCTGTCGTCGGCTCGCTGAATCAGGTATCGGAATCGTCCGGCAAAGTGTGACGAATGTCACAGCGCGCGCGACGGCTGTGCGGCACGCCCGCCGGTTGTCGGCAGCGCGGCACCGGTCGTCGCCGGGACTGGCGCGCGCGGCCTGTTTGCCGCAGTATTTGCACACGGCGCCGAGCGTCCGCCACCCGGGGCCGTAACGGAGCACCACATGCGTCGGTCGAACTGGATCATCGCCATCACCGCCTCGCTGGGCTTCGCGGCCCACGCGAACGAGGGGATGGACCTGTCGCAGAAATCGAAGTTGATGGCGGCGGCTCCGGTGCCCAGCAAGCAGACGCAGGCTCCCTTCACGTCGCCTTCGGCGCGCGATCCGATTCCCGAGTTGATCCTGCGCGAAGAGCAGGAGCGCCGCGGCCCCAAGGGCGCGTGCGACTACACCGCGACCGACCTGTGCTACGACCTCGCCGACCGGCGCATCGTCTATCGGCCCGTGCGCCAGTACATGCCGCGGTTCGAGGGATTGTCGCCGGATAGCGTGTCGTTGCGCCACGACAAGGTCGTGTTCAAGTACACCTTCCGCTAGCACTCCGCGGGGCGGCGTTCAGATCGAGGCGAGCTGCGCCTTTGCGTCGGCGAGGGCCTTGTCCTTGTCGGCGCGCGCGAGCTTCACGCATTCGCTGCGCTCGCTGCCGGAGTGCGTGCCGCATTGCGCCTTGGCCAATTCGTAGCGAGAGCGGGCCCGCGCGACGCGAGCGTCGTTGGCGGCGGCCACGGTGCCGTAATAGCGCGCGTTGAGCTCGGCCAGCTGGATGCGCAGGTCGGACCGGACCTGAGTCTTGCAGATGTCCTTGACGATGCCTTCCAGATCGCGGCAAGCGCCGAACGCCACGCGCGACTCGGACTCGATCGCCGACTTGGCCACCGAGTAATCGTTGCGCGACATCAGGGTGCGGGGAATGTCGACCGCCGAGCTGATACCGAAGGCGGCGGCACTGAAGAGCAGGGCGCCGGCCAGGCTTACATACATCGTCGTGCGTTTCATGTTCTTCTTCCCGTCGTGGCCTGTGCGATACAGCCCCGATCATCGCCCCTGCCAGCGCCACGATCTGTCGGCCATTGAGTACTTTGCCTGTCGTGGATTCCTAATCGCGCGTAGGCGAATTCCGGCGCCGCCAACGACAAGGGCCGATCCGCGGATCGGCCCTGCTGTCGCGATGCGGGATGCGTTACTTGGCGGCAGTCTTCTGGCTCGCCTTGGCTTCGGCCATCGCCTTGTCCTTGTCGGCCTTCGCGTGCTTCTTGCACGCGCTCTTCTCGGCGCCCTTCACGTCGTCGCACTTTTCCTTCGCGACTTCGTAGGCGGCTTCCGCCTTTTCCTTCTGGACGTCGTACATCGCGTGCGGGGTGCCCTTGCGCTTGGCTTCGAGCTCGGCCTTGGCGACCTTCTCGTTGCCCTTGGCTTCCTTCATGCAAACGTCCTTGGCATTGTCCTTCATCGACTTGCAGTTTTCCTTGGCCGCCTTGTACGCCGCCTCGATCTTTTCTTTCTCGGCGCGATACTCGGAGCTCATCGCGACCTCGGCGTTCTTGATGGGGTGCGCGGTGGTGCTGCCAGCCGGGGCGCCCGGGGGCGTCGCCGTGGTCTGGGCCGGGACAAGTGCCGCCGCACCGAGCAGGAAGGCCCCGGAAAGGGCGGCGTAAAGAGTATTCATTTTCATGGTTTGGGGCTCCTTATGCGATTCCAGTCACTGGACCCACTTGTCGCGTTCGCATCGGGCTTCGAATTCCATGATCTGCTTCTCGGCCTCGTCTTTCGCGATCCCGTAGGAGTTCTGGAGGCTGCCGGCGAGCTTGTCGCGCCGACCGGCGATCTTGTCGAACTCGTCGTCCGTCAAGCGTCCCCAGGTCTCGCGCACCTTGCCCTTCAGCTGCCTCCAGTTGCCTTCGATGCGGTCCCAATTCATGGCGTCACCTTGAGTTGGAAATTTGGTTGATATGCGACATCGGATTGCGTCCGATGCCAAGAAGTATGATCGTTCCGAGGGGCGGGGCCGATCTGTCGGCGGAGGGGAAGTCGGCGCGAGAAATAGGCTGATAGGAAAGTAGGAACCTGCCTACAGAAACGCGCGCTCCATCGGCGTAGCGTGGAGGATCATCGACAAGGAGCATTCCCCATGACCACGCAAACCGCACCGTTCACGCTTCCGCCCCTTCCCTGGGACGAGTCCGCCCTCGAGCCCGTCATCTCGGCTCGCACCATCGGCTTTCACTACGGCAAGCACCACGCCGCGTACGTGAAGAAGCTGAACGAGCTGGTCGCGGGGACGCGGTTCGCGGAGATGTCGCTCGAGCAGGTGATGCAGGCGAGCGCGGGGCACGAGGAGAGCCGCAAGATCTTCAACAACGCCGCGCAGGCCTGGAACCACACCTTCTTCTGGAACAGCCTCAAGCCACGCTCGGGCGGCAAGCCGACCGGCGATCTTGCCAAGCGCATCGACGCGGAATTCAGCGGCATGCAGGCGTTTCGCGAGAAGTTCTCGCAGGTCGCCGTCGACACGTTCGGCAGCGGCTGGACCTGGCTCGTGGAACGCGCGGGCAAGCTCGACGTCGTCTCCACCTCCAATGCCGATTCCCCGCTCACCACCGGCGCAACGCCGCTCTTCACGGTCGACGTCTGGGAGCACGCGTACTACCTCGACTACCAGAACCGCCGCCCCGATTTCGTGAACGCCGTGCTCGACAATCTCGTCAACTGGGATTTCGCCGCCGAGCAGCTCGAGAAGGGCAAGTCGATCCGTAAGGCCGCCTAGAGCCTGGAGAAACCGGGGTCTGTGCCCGGTTGCCCGGAGGTCAGGCAAAATGCCCTGACCTCCGATGCCGCCTCACGTCCACGATCCCGAGTCCCGCCACCGCGCCGTCGCCGCGTGGCTCCTCGCCTGTTGCGCGCTGGTCTTCGCGATGGTCGTGGTCGGCGGCATCACGCGCCTTACGCACTCGGGGCTTTCGATCGTCGAGTGGCAGCCGATCCTGGGCACGATCCCGCCGCTCGACAACGCGCAGTGGGAAGAGACCTTCGCCAGGTACCGCCTCACGCCCGAATTCCGCCTGCGCAACCACGACATGACGCTCGCGGGCTTCAAGGGCATCTTCTGGTGGGAGTACGCCCATCGCCTGCTGGGGCGCGTGATCGGGTTCGCATTCCTGGTCCCGTTTCTCTATTTCCTCGCGCGCGGCGCGGTGCGCGGGCGGCTTCGCTGGCAGCTCGCGGGGATTTTCCTGCTCGGCGGCCTGCAGGGCGCGCTCGGCTGGTACATGGTGAAGAGCGGCCTTGTCGACGATCCGCGCGTGAGCTCGGTGCGGCTCGCGGCGCACCTGGGTTTCGCGTTCCTGATATACGCCGCGATGCTCTGGGTCGCGCTCGGGCTGCTGTATCGCCCCGAGGGGAGCGCCGCGCGCAGCGTGCGCATCCACGCGGGCGCGTTGGCCACGCTCGTCTTCGTGATGGTGATCTCGGGCGCGCTCGTGGCCGGCATCCGCGCCGGCTTCGCGTACAACACCTTCCCGCTGATGGAGGGCCACTGGATCCCGCCCGAGATCCTGCTGATCGACCCGTGGTACCTCAACTTCGTGAACAACATGGCCACGGTGCAATTCGTGCATCGCGGCCTCGCGGTGCTGATCGCCGTGCTCGCCTTCGCGCTGTGGCTGCGGCTGCCGCGCGGCGGAGCGCCGGACCGGGCGCGCGCGTGGGGGGACCTGCTGCTCGCCGCCGTCGTGCTGCAGATCTGCGCCGGGATCGCCACGCTGCTGTTGCGCGTGCCGCTTCCGCTGGCCGCGCTCCATCAGGCAGGAGCGGTGATCGTTTTCACGTGCGTGATCGTGTTGGCGAACTCCCTGCGGCCGGCGACGGGGCGAGGACGGACTTAACATTTGTTACAGGGGTAATCCGCGCCGATTTGTGTGACGCAGTTCACATTTGAGCTTCGGCGCCTGCCGGATAATCCGCGCACAACAGCAGAAACCGAAGCCGATGATCGCCGCGCTGCGCTCCCAGGGAACCAAGACAAAGCAAGCCGTGCGGGTTCGCCGGTTCCTGCTCGCGGCAGCGGCCTACGGGGTGTGCCTGCCGCTGCTCTTCATCGCCCAGGGGCTCGGCCTGGTGGCGCCCGGGGCCGCGGTCGCGATTGCCGCGGCGATGATCGCGGCCAACGTCGCGCTCTTCATGCTGTTCCGCAGCGGCCTCAACGAGCGTTTCGACGACCCCAGTCTCACGTGGCTGCAGACGATCGTGGCGATCGTCGTGCTGATGTTCGCGGTGTACCACTTCGACAAGGAGCGCGGGCTCGCGCTGATGATGTGCCTGGTGGTGCTGTCGTTCGGCACATTCCGCTTCACCACGCGCGAGTTCGTCACCGCCGCCGGCCTGGTGCTCGCCGCCTATGCCGCGGTCATCAACCTCCTCCTGTGGCTCAAGCCCGGCGTGGTGAACATTGCGCTCGAGGCGTTCCAGTGGCTGGCGCTCGCCTTCGTGCTGCCGTGCTTCGCGGTGGTCGGCGGGCGCCTGAGCGAGCTGCGCCGGCGGCTGCGGCGCACCAACGACGAGCTGTCCTCGGCCCTCGGCATGATCCAGAAGCTCGCCACCCACGATTCGCTCACCGCGCTGCCCAACCGGGCGCTCTTCAACGAGACGCTGGTGCACGCCATCGGGCAGGCCGCGCGCCACAAGCGCTCGCTCGCGCTCTTCTTCCTCGACATGGACCGCTTCAAGAACATCAACGACACGCTCGGCCACGGCGTGGGCGACCGGGTGCTGCAGGAAGTCGCCCGGCGCCTGGTCGCGGCGGTGCGCACCAGCGATCTCGTGGCCCGCCTCGGCGGCGACGAGTTCGTGATCCTGATCGAGGATTTCCGCGGCGCCGCCGATCTCGAGGACGTCGCCGCGAAGATTCTCGCCGGATTCGGGCCCACGCTGATGATCGACGACCAGGAGCTCGCGCTCTCGGCGAGCGTCGGCGTGTGCAGCTACCCCGCCGACGGCATCGACGCGCAGGCGCTGCTCTCGAACGCCGACATCGCGATGTACCGCGCCAAGGACCAGGGCGGCAACCGCCATTGCTTCTACGCCGCGGAGCTGAACCAGCTCTCGCAGGACCGGCTCTCGCTCGAGGCCGCGTTGAAGCACGCGCTCGAGCGCGGCCAGATCGAGATCTATTACCAGCCGAAGATCGATTTCGGCCACGGCCGCGTGACCGGCGTCGAGGCGCTGATCCGCTGGCACCATCCGACGCTCGGCCTGCTGCTGCCCGACAAGTTCGTGCCGCTCGCCGAGGAGACCGGGCTCATCATTCCGATCGGCTACTGGACGCTGCGGCGCGTGTGCGAGCGCGCGCGCAAATGGCAGGAAGGCGCAGCGCCGCTGCCGGTCGCCGTGAACCTGTCCGCGAGCCAGTTCCACGAGCCGCGGCTGGTAAAGGAGCTCGCCGCGATCCTCAAGGCGAGCGGGCTGCCGCCGCGGACACTCGAGCTGGAGATCACCGAGAGCATGGTGATGCGCGATCCGGACCGCGCCGCGGCGGTCATGCAGCAGCTCACCGCCATGGGCGTGCAGATCTCGATCGACGATTTCGGCACCGGGCACTCGTCGCTCGGCTACCTCAAGCGCTTCCCGATCGACCGCCTGAAGGTCGACCGCACGTTCGTGCGCGACCTGCCGCACAACGGCGACGACGTCGCGATCACGCGCGCGGTGATCGCGATGGCCCACAGCCTGAAGATGAGCGTCGTCGCCGAGGGCGTCGAGCACCAACACCAGTTCGATTTGCTGCGCGCCGAGGGGTGCGACGAATTCCAGGGCTACTTCTGCCGGCCTCCCCTGCAGGAGGTCGAGCTGATCCGCTTCCTCTCCGAGGAGCGCGCGCGCCACGCGCGCCTCGCCTCCCGCCCGCTCGAAATCACCGCCCGCTAGGCGCGCAGGCCTCGCGGAGAAAGCGGCGTCAACCGCCCAGCGCCGCGGCGAGGAGCGCCACGACGAGCAGCAGCGTGTAGCGGTGCAACGCGGTCATGCGGCCGCGCTCAGTTGCGCATTTCGTAGGGCGCCTGGGCGTCGAGCAACGCACGGCCGCGGGCGGCGTGCGCGCCGATCAGGCATTGGTCGCGCGCATAGCCGCCCAGCGCCGAGCACTTCTCGCGCGCCCCCAGGTAACGCGCATCGATCATCGCGCGCTGCGCCTCGCGCGCGTTCGCGCTGGCGAGCGCCCTCTCCGATTCCGTCGCGCCTGCCGCCGCCGTAGCTCCCCGCACCGTCATGCCGATACCGAGCGCCGCGGCGCTGGTGATCACCGCGGCAGTACCCAAGGCCATCAGGATTGCTCGCTTCATGACGCCTCCACAATGTTCGTTGAGCGGCGCCGGCGTCTTCCAGGAAACGGCGCTTCGCGAGTACGAACATGATCGTGGGAGGTCCGAACGAGGGTCTGTAAGCCATCATGACAGCCGGACTTCCGACGGGGCTGATAGCGCCGTCGGAAAATTCCTACCAGATGCGCGCCTCAGGTGCAGCCGCGCAGCAGGAAGAACAGGAATAACAACGGGATCGGAACGCCCAGCGCCCACAGCAGGATGTATCCGACCTTTCCCTCCTGCGCGGAAGGCAGGGACCTGGAATTCGGCAAGCTCATGGATCGATCTCCGTCATCTCGGGCGAACCCGTATGAGGCCATCTTCACGAACGCCCGAACCACGCGCATCAAGGCAAATCCGATTCGCGTGTAGGAAGAAGCCTCAATCCATGCTGAGGCCGCCGTTGACATCCACGATCTCGCCGGTCACGAATCCGGCGAGCGGCGAGGCGAGGAAGCGCACCGCGTGCGCGAATTCCTCCGGCTCGCAGAAACGCCCGACCGGTATCTGCGCGAGGATCTGGCGGCGCTGCGCGTCGTTCAGCTCCTCGGTGAGGGCCGGCGATTTCACGTAGGCGGGGGCGACTCCGTTGACCGTGACGCCCTGAGCCGCGCCCTCGCGCGCGAGCGCGAACGTGAGAGAAGCGAGCGCGCCCTTCGAGGTCGCGTAGGCGATGCCGGCGTTCGGCCCGCCGGTCTTCGCGGCGATCGAGGCCACGTTGATGATGCGGCCCCAGCCGCGCTTCTTCATCCCGGGCAGCACGGCGCGCGCCCAATGGAACGCCCCGTCGAGGTTCACGCTCATCACGCGCCGCCACTCGGAATCGGTGGTCCCCTCGGAGCGCTCGGGAGAGCCGGCGGTCGCGCTGTTCACCAGGATGTCGACCGGCCCCAGCACCGCCTCGACGCGCAGGTGCGCCTCGCGCACCGCGCCCGCTTCGCTCACGTCGCACGAAACCGCGACGGTGGTGCCGCGCAGGAAGCGGATCAGGCTGTCGAGGCGCATCGCGTCGATGTCCACCAGCGCCACTTGCGCGCCATCCTCGAGCAGCACGCGCACCACCGCAAGCCCCAGGGTTCCGGCCGCGCCGGTGACCACCGCCGTCTTGCCGGTGAGGACCATCAGCGCTTCACGATCTCGATGCCGTTCAGCTTCTCCTGCGCCTCGATCATCGAGGGCAGGAGCTTGTCGCCGAGGCCGAGCGCGACCGCCTGGACATAGGATTGATGCACGGCTTCGCCGAGGAACGTCGCCACCGGCAGCGACTCCGCGAGGTGCGTGTAGTAGCGCAGGTCCTTCGCGGCGTTCACGATCGAGAACTTCATCCGCGTGAGGTCGCCCTGCACCGCCCCGCCGCCGATCATCTGGAAGATCGGCGAATTGAGCGCGCCCTGCGAGACCACCTCGAAGAGCTTGTCGAGGCGGACGTTCGCCTTCGACGCCACCGCGAACGCCTCGGCGATGCTCGCCGCGATGGTGAGCGCCATGAAGTTGTTGACGAGCTTGAGCGTGTGGCCCGCGCCCGGCGGCCCGACGTGGAAGATGTTCTCGCAAAACGCGGCGAGCACCGGCTTTACGCGCTCGAAGACGGCGTCGTCCGCGCCGACCATCGCATTGAGCTGGCCTTCCTCGGCTTCCCTGGGCGTGCGCGCGAGCGGAGCGTCGACGAACGTGGTGCCCTTCGCGCCAAGGGCCGCGCGAATCTTCGCGGTCGAGCCCGGCTCGGCGGTGGAGGTGTCGATCACGAGGAGCCCCTCGCGCGCGGCGGCGAGCAGGCCCTGCGCGCCGAACACGATGTCCTCGACCTGCGGAGAGCCGCCCACGCAGAGGATCACGACGTCGGAGTCGCGCGCGGCCTGCGCGTTCGTCCCCGCTTCCCTCGCGCCGGCCGCGAGGATGTCCGTGAGGCGCGAGCGGTCGCGATTCACCTTGACGGTGAGGGAAAAGCCCTTGGCGAGCAGGTTCTTCGCCATGCCGTGGCCCATCAGCCCGAGGCCGATGAAGCCGATCCGTGGTCCGCTCATGCGCGCCCCGTCAGTTGCAGTCGAGATAGATGGTGCGGTGCTCGTTGGCGATCGCGACGCGCGACAGCCGGCCGCAGTAATAGGTGACGTTGAGGGCCTTGCGGTCGGTGGGCGAGGGATCGCCGCAG
The DNA here is from genome assembly GCA_031424255.1 of Burkholderiales bacterium. Lineage (GTDB taxonomy): Bacteria > Pseudomonadota > Gammaproteobacteria > Burkholderiales > Usitatibacteraceae > Usitatibacter. The sequence continues at coordinate 11,598 of JANPHA010000260.1, forward strand.
ATCTGGTTGGAAACCTCGAACGAGTAGGTGCGCTTGCCGTTCGCGCGCCGGGCGACGTATTCGGTCGCGTCGCAATTGTGCTCCTGCGTGCCGTACCAGGCGCCGGTTACGCGGATCGGTCCCGTGGGCACGTTGGGCGGCGGACCCGGCGGCGGCGGGGGCGGCGCGAGCACCGGGGGCGGCGGCGCGGGCGCGCGCTGCTCGCCCTCGTCGAGCCCCTTGCGGTAGCCGCGCGAGAAACCCTCCTCGTAGCCGCGGCGGTAGGCCTCGCGCGCCTCCTCGCTGCGATAGCGATCGCCACCGCGATCATCGCGTTGCTGCGCCCAGGCCGGCAGCGTCGCGGCCGCAAGCGCCGCGATCAAGGCGAGCCGGCAAATCGCCGCGTGCTTTTCGATGTTCATGTGTCGCTCCGTCAGGTCAGGGCCCGCGCAGATGCCAGGCCTTCGGTCGAGTGAAAGTCTCGATCCCGTACGTCGAAAGGGTCAGGCCGATGCCCGAGTCTCCCACGCCCGACCACGGCAGGCGCGGGCTCACCCGGTCGCAGCAATTCCAGTAGACCGAGCCGCTGTTCACCCGGGAGAGGATCTTCTCCGCGCGCCGGCGATCGTTGGTGTACACGCCCGCGGTGAGCCCGTAGCGGGTGTCGTTCATCAGCTCCACGGCCTCCCCATCGTCCTTCACCGCCATCAGGCCGATCACCGGGCCGAAGCTCTCGTCGCGCATCACCGCCATCGAGTGGTCCACGTCGACGAGGACCGTGGGCTCGAACCAGTTGCCCTTGCCCTTGCCGCGCGCGCCGCCCGCGAGGACCCGCGCGCCCTTCTTGCGCGCGTCCTTCACCTGCGACTCGAGCACTTTCAGCTGCGGGGCACGGGTGAGCGGGCCGATGTAGGTCTTCTCGTCGGTGGGGTCGCCCCGCGCGAAGCGCCTCACCTCGGCCACGAACGCGTCGACGAACGGCACGAAGATCTTCTCCGCGACGTAGACGCGCTCGACCGAGCAGCAGCTCTGGCCGGTGTTGTAGAAGGCGCCGTCGGCGATGCCGGCCGCGGCCTTGGCGATGTCGACGTCCTCGCAGACATAGACCGGGTCCTTGCCGCCGAGCTCGAGCTGCAGCTTGATCAGCCGCCCGCGCACCGCTTCGGCGATCTTGCGGCCGGTCGCCACCGAGCCGGTGAAGAAGACCCCGTCGACCGGCTGCTCGAGCAGCGCCGCGCCGGTGGCTCCCGCGCCGATCACCGGAATGAAGACGTCGCGGGGGATGCCGCTTTCGAGCAGCAAGCGCGCGATCTCGAGCCCGGTGAGCGACGCGAATTCGGACGGCTTGTAGAGCACGGTGTTGCCGGCGAGCAGCGCGGGCACGAACACGTTGCCGCCGACGAACCACGGGTAGTTCCACGCCGAGATGTTGGCGACGACCCCGAGCGGCTCGTGCGAGATGCGCTCCTCCATCGAGCCGTCCCTGGCGGCGAACACCTTCTCGGAATGGAGCGCACGCGTGGTCTGCTCGAGGAAGAAATCGAGGCGCGGGACGAAGCCCTTCAACTCGTTGCGCGACTGCGAGATCGGCTTGCCGACTTCCGTGGTGAGCACGCGCGCGAGATTCTCGGTCTCGGCGATCACCCGCTCGCGGAATTTCGCGAGCGCCGCGATGCGCCGCCGCAGCGGCACCCTGGCCCAGCCGGGTTGCGCGGCGCGCGCGCGCTCGTACTTGGCCTTCACGGCCTTCGCGTCGTCGGCAGGCAGGGTCGCCACCACCGCGCCCGTCGCGGGATTGGCGATCTTGAGTTTCACGCGGCCCTGATGGACATCACCGGAGTGGCCTTGCCGGTCTTCTTGCGGTGCTCGCACGCGGCGAGGAACGCGGCGAGCAGCGGGCGGCTGTCGATCAGCGACTTGTCCTTCGGGTCCATGAACTCGGGATGCCATTGCACGCCGACCACGAAGCTGTGGCCCTCCCAGCGGATCGCCTCGACGATGTGGTCCGGCTCGCTCATGCCCTCGGGCACCAGGCCCTCGCCGAGCTGCTTGATCGCTTGGTGGTGGATCGTGTTGATGCGCGTCGTCTTGATGTTGGGGTAGAGGCGCGAAAGCCACGTGTTGGGCAGGATGCGCAGGTCGTGGAAATGGTTCTCGTACTTGGCATCGTCGCGGTGCGAGCCTTTGTCGGGGGCCTGCGTGGCGATGTCCTGGTAGAGCTTGCCGCCCAGCGCGACGTTGATCACCTGGTGGCCGCGGCAGATGCCGAACACGGGCTTGCCCTGCGTCACGAACTCGTGGAAGAGCTCGATCTCGTACGCGTCGCGGATCTCGTCGCCCGCCCACATCGGGTTGATTGGCGTCTCCCCGTAGCTCTTCGGCGACATGTCCGCGCCGCCCTGCAGCAGCAGGCCGTCGAGCGCGTCCACGTAGTGCTTCGCCTTGAGCGACCGGGGCAGGTACGGCGAGGCGAGCGTCACTTCCGGGATCATGAAGGCGAGCACCTCGCCGGACATGATCCAGTTGGCCACCGACTGCTCGAGGTATTGCACCGATTTGGTCGGCAGGAAGGCGCGCGACGGGTCGGGGTAGAGCAGGCGGGCGGAAACGCCGATGCGAAGGGGTTCCATGTCAGCCGATACTATATCGCATGCCCCTGGGAGCGGGTATTGCGGCAGAATGTTCCCACGATGAAGCACCTGAGCGCGCTCGACGCGATGTTCCTGCACCTGGAAACGCCCGAGACCCCGATGCACGTGGGCAGCCTCATGCTGCTCGAGAAGCCGCGCGGGAAGAAGAAGCCCTACGAGGCGATCCGTGCGCATATCGCGCGGCGCATGCACCTGGCGCCGGTGTTCACGCGCAAGCTCGGCTTCATGCCGATGGATCTCGCCAATCCGGTCTGGCTGCCGGCCGGGGAGATCGACCTCGATCATCACCTGCGGCGCATGCAGCTGCCCGCTCCCGGCAGCGAGGCGCAACTCGACGCGGCGGTCGCGCGCCTGCACGCGGGTCTGCTCGATCGCGATCGCCCGCTGTGGCAGTTCACCGTGATCGAGGGATTGGCGAGAGGCGAGGTCGGCTTCTACGCCAAGATCCACCACGCGGCGCTCGACGGGCAGGGCGGTATCGCGGTGGCGCAGGCGTTGCTCGATGTCACGCGCGCGCCGCGCGCGACGCCGGTGGCGGAAACGGCCGCCGCTTCCCGCGCGCGTCCCTCCGCCGTGAGCATGCTCGGGGCGGCGCTTCGCAATACGGTCGCGCAGTACCGCGACATCGTGAAGGCGGTTCCCGCGGTGGTGAAGGCCGCCGGGCGTGCCGGGGCTTTCGCGCTCACCTCCCCGGAGCTGAAGAAGCGCGGCTTTGCGCTCGGGCCGCGCACGCGCCTCAATGCCGCGATCGGATCGAAGCGCTCCTTCGCCACCGCGCGCATTCCGCTCGCCGAAGCGAAGGCGATCGCGCGCCATTTCGAGGCGAAGCTGAACGACGTGGTGCTCGCGATCTGCTCGGGTGCGCTGCGGCGCCATTTCGCGCGCGATCGCCCGGCGCTCGCGAAGGCGATGATCGCCGCGGTGCCGGTGAGCCTGCGCGCCCCGGGCGACACCACGCAGGCGAACTACGTCTCGATGATGCTGGTCGGCCTCGCCACCCACATCGCCGATCCGGCGAAGCGCATGGCCGCGATCGTCGCGGCGAGCACGCGCGCGAAGATGCTCACGGGCAGCATGAAGGGTGCGATTCCCACCGACCTGCCTTCCCTCGGCGTGCCGTGGCTGATGGCGAAGATCATGCCGCTGTATCGCAAGGCGGCGGCCGCGAATCGCATTCCCACCGTCGCCAACGTCGTGATCTCCAACGTGCCCGGGCCGCAGATGCCGCTTTATCTCGCCGGCGCTGAACTGAAGGCGTATTACCCTGTCTCCATCGTGACCCACGGCCTGGCCCTCAACATCACCATCGTGAGCTACGCCGGCTCGCTCGATTTCGGGCTGGTCGCGTGCAGCGAGGCGATGCCGAATGTGCGACAGTTCGCGAAGCATCTGCAGGCCGCCCACGCGGAGCTGCTGGCGATCGCGAATAACGGAGTCTGACCCCACAATTGTGAGTGACACTCGAACGATGAAAGCGCCCGGACCGTTGCTGCTCGCGCTCGAGGGACGCGCGCCGTGGGAGCTGGGGGCGTCGGTCGCCGCGTTTCCGCTGTTGCGCCGCGCGCCGCGCGGCGATGGGCATGCGGTCGTGGTCTTCCCCGGATTGGCGGCGTCGGATTTGAGCACGCTGCCGCTGCGCGCGTGGCTGCGCGAGCGCGGGTATCGTCCGCATGGCTGGGAGCTGCGCTTCAACTTCGGGCCGCGCGCGGGCGTGCTCGAGCGAAGCCTCGAGCGCGTGCGCCGCTTGCGCATCGAGAGCGGGCGCAAGGTGAGCCTCGTCGGCTGGAGCCTGGGCGGAGTCTATGCGCGCGAGATCGCGAAGCTTTCGAGCGAGGACGTGCGTTGCGTGATCACGCTGGGCTCGCCCTTCACCGGGCACCCCAAGGCGAACAACGCGTGGCGCATCTACGAATTCGCGAGCGGCCATTCGCTCGACGACGCGGAGCAGAGCGCGCGCGTGCGCGAAGCGCCGCCGGTGCCGACGACCTCGATCTTCAGCCGCAGCGACGGCATCGTCGCGTGGCGCTGCTGCCTGCAGGAGGCCGGTGCGAAAAGCGAGAGCATCGAGGTTCGCGCGAGCCACATCGGCATGGGAGTGAACCCGGCGGCGTGGTATGCGGTCGCCGACCGCCTGGCGCAGCCCGAGGGCGCGTGGCGCCCGTTCCATCGCGACGGCTGGCGCCGCTGGGTCTATCGCGACCCCCATCGTGCCGACCGTCCAGGCTGAGCGCGTCGCGCTCGAGTACGAATCGCTCGGGAATCCGGCGGATCCCGCGATCCTGCTGATCATGGGCCTCGGGGCACAACTGATCCTGTGGCCCGACGCGTTGTGCGAGATGCTGGTGGCGCAAGGCTTTCGCGTGGTGCGCTTCGACAACCGCGACGCGGGGCTGTCCACCTCGCTCGATTCGCTCGGCGTGCCCAACATCGGCCTGGCATCGTTGAAATACCTGCTGCACCTGCCGCTCAAGGCGCCCTACCGGATCGACGACATGGCGCGCGATGCGGTGGCGCTGCTCGACGGACTGGGGATCGCGCGCGCCCACCTGGTCGGCGCCTCGATGGGCGGCATGATCGCGCAGAACCTCGCGGCGAACGCGCCGGCGCGGGTCGCGAGCCTCACCTCGATCATGTCGACGACCGGCAAGCGCAGCCTGCCGGGGCCGACCAGCGATGCGCGCCGCGCGCTGCTCTCCAGGCCGGCGAAGCGTGGCGATATCGAGGGCGCGACGCGGGGATTGATGAAATTGCTGCGCGCGATCGGCAGCCGCACGTACCCCGCCGGCGAGGCGGAGCTGCGCGCGCTGTGCGAGCGTCACGTGCGGCGCTCGTACAACCCGGCGGGCGCGGCACGCCAATTGATGGCGATCGCCGCGAGCGGCGACCGCACTCGCGTGGTCCAGCGCATCAAGGTCCCGACGCTGGTGTTGCATGGCGACGAGGATCCGCTGATTCGCCCCCCCTGCGGCGTGGAGACCGCGCGCGCGATCCGCGCTGCGGGCGGCGATGCCGAGCTCGAGATGGTTCGGGGCATGGGGCACGACCTGCCCACGCCGCTGCTTGCCTTCCTCGCCGAGCGCATCGGCGCGCACTGCCGAAAACGGGGTCCGTCCCCGGTTTCCTAGAGAGCTCGCGTAAAGATCCGCTCGAAGTCGGCGGCGGAGCAGGGCTTCGGATTGGTCTGGTGGCAGGTGTCGTTCACCGCGATCTCGACGAGGCGCGGAATGTGGCCCGTGGTGACCCCCTTGCCGCCGAGGCGCGCGGGGATGCCGATGCGCGACTTGAGCGCGACCAGCCATTCGACGAAGCTTTGGGCGCTGCCACCCGCGCCGCACACGCGCGCGAGCTCGGCCATCTTCGCGTCGGCCGCGTCGATGTTGAAGCGCATCACGTGGTCGATCATGATGCCGTTGGCGAGGCCGTGGTGCATGTCGACCACGGTGCCGAGCGCGTGGGCGCACGAATGCACCGCTCCCAGGTCCTTCTGGAATGCGATCGCGCCCATCAGCGAGGACATCATCATGTCGCTGCGCGCCTGGATGTCGCGCGGCTTCGCCACCGCCGTCTCGATCGCATGCGCGGCGATGCGCGCCCCCTCGAGCGCAATGCCGTCGCACAGCGGATGGTAGGCGGGCGAGAGGTAGCTCTCGACGTTGTGCGTGAGCGCATCCATGCCGGTGGCCGCGGTCACTCCCGCGGGAAGGTCGAGCGTCAGCTCGGGATCGGCGAACACGGCCTTCGCGAGCAGCGCCGGGTTGAAGATCACCTTCTTCACGTGCGTCGCATCGTCGGAGATCACCGAGGAGCGCCCGACCTCGCTGCCGGTCCCGCTGGTGGTCGGCAGCGCGATGAAGTGCGGCAGCTCGTGCTTGATCGGCCGCACCTTCGGATGGTCCCACGCGTACTCCATCACGTCGCCGTCGTGCACCGCCATCAGCGCCACGGCCTTCGCGACATCGAGCGCCGCGCCGCCGCCGAAGCCCACGACCGCATCGGCGCGATGCGCGTTGAACGCCGCGACGCCGTCCTCGACCTGCCTCCTGGTCGGATTGCCGTGCACGCCGGCGTAGATCTTCACGTTGAGCCCGCCGAGGCTCGCGCCGAAGTCGGCAAGGATCGGCAGCGCGGCGAGGCCCTTGTCGGTGACGATCAGGGGGCGGCGGATGCCGAGCCCCTTCAGGTGATCCGCCACGAGATGGCGCGCGCCCGCGCCGAAATGGATGGGGGTCGGAAAGCCGAATTTGCTGATCATATGATCTCGAAGTAGCGCTTCAATTCCCAGTCGGTCACGGCGTCCAGCCACTGGCGCCATTCCCACTCGCGCGTGGCGGCGTAGTGATCGACGAAATCGTCGCCGAACCAGTCGCGCGCGACCTTCGATTCGCGGAAGATGCGCGTGGTCTCGATCAGCGTGCGCGGCGCGCGCGCGATGTTTTCCGCGCCCTGGTTGGTGCCGGTGATCGGCTTCGTGGTGAGCTTGAGCCCGCGCTCGATGCCGTCGAGCCCGGCTGCCAGCACCGCGGCGGTCGCCAGATAAGGGTTCATGTCGGCGCCCGGGCAGCGCGTCTCCAGGCGCGTGGACTTGGCCCCGCCCACGATCACGCGGAACGAGGCGGTGCGATTGTCGACCGCCCACGTCGGCTTCACCGGCGCCCAGAAGCCGTCGACCAGCCGCTTGTACGAATTCACCGTGGGCCAGAGCATCGGTCCCATGCCGATCAGCGCCGCGAGCTGACCGGCGAGGTAGCTCTCGAAGACCTTCGACATTCCGCCGTTGCGCCCGCGTGCGTCGTGGAACACATTGCGCGAACCGTCGGAGAGGCTCTGGTGCAGGTGGCCGGAGCAGCCCGGGTACTGCGCGCTCCACTTCGCCATGAAGCTCGGCATGATGCCGAAGCGCGCGCCGATCTCCTTGGCGGAGGTCTTGAAGAGGATCGCGCGGTCGGCCTGCTCGAGCGCCTCGGAGTAGAGCAGCGCCGCCTCGTAGACGCCGGGCCCGGTCTCGGTGTGCAGCCCCTCGATGGGCACGTTGAAGAGCGCCAGCTCATCCATCAGCGCGTTGAAGTACTCGCGGTTGGCCCCGGCGCGCAGCACCGAGTAGCCGAACATCCCCGGCGTGATCGGCGTCGGCCCGACGCCCTTCTTCGCGGCCCAGCTCTGCGGCGTCTCGGCGAAATTGAAGAACTCGAACTCGGCGCCGACCATCGCGGTGAAGCCCATCTTCTCGGCGCGCTTCAGCACGCGCTTCAACACCTGGCGCGGGCAGATCGGATGGGGCTTGCCGTCGGGAGTCACGAAGTTGCCGAGGAAGAACGGCACGCCGCCATCCCAGGGCACGGTGCGGTAGGTGTCGAGGTCGATGCGGGCGATCGCGTCGGGAAAGCCGTGCTGCCAGCCGGTGAGCTTGGCGTTGTCGTAGCACTGGTCCATCATGTCCCAGCCGAACACCACGTCGCAGAAGCCGAAGCCGCTCTCGACCGCGGAGAAGAACTTGTCGCGGTGGATGTACTTGCCGCGCAGCACCCCGTCGATATCGGACACGGCCACCTTCACCTTGCCGATCGTCGACTTGCGGATCATCTCGACGATGTTGGCGCGGTCCCTGGTCCCGGCGTTCGACTTCTTCATTTTGGTCCCCGGCTTCAATGGGCGAGCGCGCAGCGAGAGGCGATTGCGAGGAAGTGATCGAGCGCCGGCGTGACCGCGCCCGGGATCTTCGCCGCGTCATCCCAGCGGCGCACCTGCATCGCGTCGCGCGCGTGCGGCCGGGCAAGGAACGCCTGCGCCTGCTCGCGCGTGAAGATTCCCCCCTGCAGCGCGAGGCTGCGCTTCGAATCCTCCGACAGCGCCGCGTGGTAGCCGGGCTCGACCGCGCAGAGGGCTCTCTTGGCGTCGACGTGCAGGCGAATCGCCTCGATCGCCGCCGCCGGCAGCAGCGCTCGCAGGAACGGGATCGCGAAGTACTGGTGCTGGTCGTCGATGCCGCGCTCGGTGGGGGATTCGCCCTGGAGGTTCAGCAGGTGCCCGAGGTCGTGCAGCAGCGCGGCCGTGATCAGCTCGTCGCCGGCGCCCGATTGCTCGGCGCGATGCGCGGTCTGCAGCGCATGCTCGAGCTGCGTCACGCCCTCGCCGCTGTAGGCGATGTGGCCATGGTCGCGGTACAGGCGCTCGATCGCGGGAATGGTGAGGGCCATGGCCTACTTGAGCGGGCTCGCAAGGTCCCTGGAGGAAATCTCGGGCCGTGCCAGGTGGGCGCCGGTCGTGTCCATCAGGCGGCTCCTGCGCAGCTTGCCGGCTTTCTCGAGCACCGGGTAGGCGGTCGAGCAGAAGAAGGAATTGATGCGCCGCATGTCGCTGATGACGTCGAGATGCAGCGAGCTCGTCTCGATCGACTGCACCGTGAGCCCCGAGAGCCGGTTCAAGTGGGTCTCGTGATACGCCCGTTCGAGATCGCGGAAGCGCTCCTTCTCGGCGAGCAGGCGCTGCGCGCTCGGGACGTCGCCGTTGAGGAACACCGACAGCCCGAGGCGCAGGTTCGACACCAGCAGCTCGTGCAGCTCGGTGATCTCGCGCATGCCCTCCTCGGAGAACGACAGCCGCGGGGCGATCTTCTTGTCGCGCAGGTCGGTCGCGACGCGCTCGAGGATGTCGCCGACGTGCTCGAGGTTGATCGTGAGCGTGATGATCTCGGCCCAGCGGCGGCTGTCGCGGTCGTCGAGCGCCTCGCGGCTGATCTGCGTGAGGTAGAGCTTTACCGCCGTATACAGCCGATCGACGTCGTCGTCGAGCTTGATGATCTCGTTGGCGCGCACCGAATCGTTGCTGCGGATCACCTCGTAGACGCCGTTCAACATCTGCTCGATGGTGTCGCCGATGCGAAGGGTCTCGCGCGCGGCATTGGCGAGCGCCAGCGCCGGAGTCGGGATCGCGGCCACGTCGAGGAAGCGCGGCTCGCACTGCAGCACCTTGTCCTTGGCGACCGGCAGCCACTTCTCCACGAAGCGCGCCACCACGTCCGTGAGGCCGAGGAACACGATCGCGAGCGACACGTTGAAGAGCACGTGGAAGTGCAGCACCTGGCGGCGCATGTCGGGCTCGAAGCGCGCGAGCAGCTCGAGCACCCAGGGCAGCGCCGCCGAGAACACGACGCACCCGGCGACCTTGAAGAGCAGGTTGCCGAATGCCACGCGCCGCCCGCCGCCGGGCATGCTCGCGTTGACGAGCAGCGCCAGCAGCCCGCTGCCGAGGTTGGCGCCGAGCACCAGGCAAAGTGCCACCGGCACCGAGACCACGCTGGAGGCGGCAAGGGTCGCGGTGAGCAGCACCACCGCGAGGCTCGACCACGAGATGACCGCGAAGAAGGCGCCGATCAGCATGTCGAGCATCGGGTCGCCCGAGAGCGTCGAGAAGATCACGCGCATGCCGTGCGCATCGGTGATCGGCCGGGTCGCCGCCATCACCAGCTGCAGCGCGAGCAGCATGAGGCCCAGGCCGGTGGCCACGCGCCCGATCTGGCCCATGCGCGAATCGCGCCGCGACAGGAAGAACACCACGCCGAAGAAGATGAGCAGCGGGGAGAGCCACGACAGGTCGAGCGAGAAGAGCTGCGCGAGGAGCGCGGTGCCGACGTCGGCGCCGAGCATGATGGCGAGCGCGGCCGAGAGGGCGATCAGGTTCTGGGAGACGAACGAGCTCGCGATCAGGGCGGTGGCGCTGGAGGACTGCACCACGCCGGTGACCCCGAGCCCGGCGAGGAACGACGAGAAGCGGTTCGACGTGCTCCGGGAGAGGATCCGGCGCAGGTCCGCGCCGAAGACGCGGAGCATGCCGGTACGCACGATGTGGGTGCCCCAGACGAGGAGCGCCACGCTGGCGAGGAGATTTAGGAGCGTCTGCACTTCAGTTCGTTGGCCTCAAACCCCCAACTTTACCCCCACGGCAGGCTGAATGTCTTGAGGTTCGTGAAGCTCTTCATCGCTTCCTGCACGCCTTCCTTGTAGCCGAGGCCCGAATCCTTGATGCCGCCGAACGGGGTGAGCTCGAGCCGGTAGCCGGGCACCTCGCGCACGTTCACCGTGCCCACCTGCAGCTCGGAGACGAAGCGCGTGATGTAGTCGAGGCGGTTGGTGCACACGGCGGAGGAGAGCCCGTACGCGGTGCCGTTGGCGATCGCGATCGCCTCCTCGATCGAGCCGAAGGTGAGCACCGGCGAGACCGGCCCGAAGGTCTCCTGCCGGACCACCGTCATGTCGGGCCGCACCCGGTCGATCACCGTGGGCGAGTAGAGCGCTCCCGCGCGCCGGTTGCCCGCGAGCAGCCGCGCGCCCTGCGCGATCGCCTCGTCCACGCGCGCTTCGAAGAGTTTCGCCGCGGTCTCGTCGATCACGGTGCCCATGTCCATCGAGCGGTCGGCAGGGTCGCCGTACTTCCAGGCGCGCGTCTTGTCGACGAGCAGGTCGATGAAGCGCTGCGCGACGTCTTCGTGCACGAGGATGCGCTTGACCGCGGTGCAGCGCTGGCCGCTGTTCTTGTACGAGCCCTGTGCCGCGAGCGTGGACGCCTCGTCGAGGTCGGCATCCTCCATCACGATCAGCGGATCGTTGCCGCCGAGCTCGAGCACCACGCGCCGGTAACCCGCCTTCGACGCGATGTACTTCCCGACCGCCACGCCGCCCGTGAAGGTGACGAGGTCGACGTGCGCGTTCGTGATCAGCTCGTCGGCGATCTCGCGCGGCTCACCGGTCATCACGCACAGCATCGGGCGCGGCAGGCCCGCCTCGTGCAGCAGGTCGGCGAGGTAGATCGCCGAGAGCGGCGTCTTCTCCGAGGGCTTGAGCACCATCCGGTTGTTGGTGGCGATCGCGGGAGCCACCTTGTGGGCAACCTGGTTCATCGGGTGGTTGAACGGCGTGATCGCGCTGATGACGCCCATCAGCGGCTCGCGCCGCGTGAAGACCCGGCGCTTCCTGCCGTGCGGCGTGAGGTCGCACGAGAACGCCTGGCCGTCGTCGCGCAGCGCCTCCATCGCGCTGAACGTGAAGACGTCGCAGACGCGCCCGACCTCGTAGAGCGAATCCTTCTTGCACAGCCCCGATTCGCGCGTGATCAGGTCGGAGGCCTGTTCGGCGCGCTCCCGCAGCAGCGCCGCCGCGCGCTCGAGGATGCTCGCGCGCTCGTAGCGCGTGAGGGTCGGGCGGTAGGCGTGCGCGTTGGCGAGCGCGCCGCGCACGTCGGCCACGCTCGAGCGCGGCACCGTGCCCACCAGCTCGCGCGTGAATGGATTGAGGACCTCGATCTCGCCCTGGCGCTCCGCGCGGTCGTTCATGGCGTTCAGTCCGCGGCGGCGGCGGCGTGCGTCCGCGCCTCGAGGTGGTTCAAGGCGATGTCGAGGATGTCGAAGTTGCGCAGCCGCCCGGCGGGCATCGCGGCCACGCGGCGATTGAAGAGGAGCGGCACGGTCTGCTCGGAGACCCCGCCGTGCGAGCGCAGCGGCGCGTCGAGCCCGGACAGATCGTGGCGCGCGGCGCTGGTGCCGAGCACCACGTGCCGGGTCGAGACCACGACCAGGTCGCCGACCCGGTCCGGCGGCAATTCGAAACGCGCGCACGCCTCCGAGTTGCCGAGGACGAGCTCGATTCCGTCGATGCGCGCGAGGCGCGCGGCGACGGCATCGCGATCGGCGCCCTCGACGTAGATCGTCGCGAAGGAGCCGAGCGCTCCGTGGTGCACGACATACGGGTCGGTGATCGGCAGGATCACGCGCGCCTTGCCGGGGCCGATCCAGCCGTCGACCGCGTCCTGCAGGTAGATCACGTTGGGCGAGCCGTCGGCTTTGGTCTTCGCGTTCATGCCGTGGTCGGCGGTGAGCGCGATCACCGCACCCATCGCATCCATGCGCGCGAGGTAGCGGTCCATCATCGCGTAGAACGCGTTCGCGCCGGCCGTGCCGGGCGCGAACTTGTGCTGGATGTAGTCGGTGGTCGAGAGGTACATGAGGTCGGGGCGGCGCGTCTCGAGGAGCTTCACGCCCGCGGCGAACACGAACTCGGACAGCTCCGCGCTGTAGACCGAGGGCACCGGCATGCCGACCAGCTCGACCACGTTCTCGATGCCGTTCTCGGCGAGCGTGGCCTCGGCCGCCTTCTCGGAGGAGAAGCAGACGCAGCCACCGTCATCCCGGCGCAGGCCGGGACCCAATTTCATGCCATGTCCAAGCAATTTGCGCAGCTTGTCCTTGGCGGTCACGACGGCGACCTTCGCGCCGTCCGCAGAGAACGCGGCGAGGATGGTGCCGGCGCGCAGGTATTTCGGATCGTTCATCATCACTTCCGCGTTCGCGTCGCGGTCGTAGAAGTAGTTGCCGCAGATGCCATGCACCGACGGGGGCCGGCCGGTGACGATGGAAAGATTGTTGGGATTGGTGAACGACGGCACCACGCACTCGCCCTTGTAGGCCTGCCCGGCGGCGAGCAGCTTCGCGAGGAACGGCGCGGCCCCCGCGGCGGCCGCCTCGGTGAGGTAGTCGAACTCGCAGCCGTCCACGCACACGACGACGAGCGGCTCGGCCATCCAGCGGTAGCGCCGTCCATTGCTCTCGATCATCTTCATCGCTTCTTCTCCAGTGCCGCGTGCAGCCGGTCGCGGCTTTCCATGGCGTGCTCGTACATGAGCTTGCCGGCGCGGTCGCCATCGCCGGCGGCGAGCGCATCGACGATCGCGGAATGCTCGCGCGTCGAGATCGGGAAGCTGTCGGGACCGCGCGCGAGCGTCTCGCGGCGGTAGAGGTGCAGCTCGTTCACCAGGCGGCGGTAATGCGCGAGCAACGTCCGGTTGCCGGTGAATTCCGCGAGCAGGTCGTGGAAGCGCACGTTGAGCGGGTAGTAGTCGGTCACGCTGCGCGACCTGGCGGCCTGCTGCATCTTCTTCAGCAGCTCGCGCAGGCGCGCGATGTGGGCGGGCCGGATGCGCGCGGACAGGAGACGGCCGATCAGCTCGTCCAGGCCGGCGCGCACCTCGTAGATCTCGTCGGCCTCCCCGATCGAGACCTCGCGCACGAACACGCCGCGGTTCTTCTCGGTGCGCACCAGGCCGTCGGATTCGAGCGCGCGGAACGCCTCGCGCACCGGGCCGCGGGAGACATTGAGCTTGTCGGCGATCGCCTCCTCGTTGAGCTTCTCCCCGGGCAGGTATTCGCCCGCCAGGATGCGGCGCTCGAGCTCGCGCTGCACGAGCGTGGTGAGAGAGTGGCTCTGGAGGAGCTCGATCGCGTCCGACGAGGCGCTGGCGGAAGCGACCGCGGGGGCGGCGCCTGGAACCATGGTGTCCTTTGGGCGAGGTATTTTTCGGGAAGATTCGCGAAGCACCTTGACATTAAAAGGCCTGAGTTTGTAGATTGTCAACAATCTGGAAGCTCCCGGGTCACCCGGGCGCAGGACTTCCTGAGCATAATCGCCACAACCCGCTTCCGGCCGCCGGTCCATTCCACAGGGAGATGTCCGATGAACGTTTCGCCGCGCACTCTGAAATCGTTGTTCCTGGCCGCGACTTTCGCGGCAGCCACCTCGGCTTGGGCGCAGAAGACCGAGCTGCTGGTCTACACCGCGCTCGAGACCGACCAGCTCAAGGCGTATACCGAGTCGTTCCAGAAGACCAATCCGAACATCGACCTCAAGTTCGTGCGCGATTCGACTGGCGTCATCACGGCGAAGCTGCTGGCCGAGAAGGCGAACCCGCAGGCCGACGTGGTGCTCGGCGTGGCCGCCTCGTCGATGGCGATCTTCGAGCAGGAAGGCATGCTCGCGCCCTATTCGCCGGTCGGGTTCGCCACCCTCAACGCGAAGTACAGCGACACCCAACGGCCGCCGCAGTGGGTCGGGCAGGACGTGTTCGCCGCGGTGGTCTGCTACAACACGGTGGAAGGCCAGAAGAAAGGCATTCCCAGGCCCGAGACCTGGGCCGACCTGCTGAAGCCGGTCTACAAGGGACAGATCACGATGCCCAACCCGGCCTCGAGCGGCACCGGGTACTTCGACGTGAGCGCGTGGCTGCAGACGATGGGAGAGGCGGGCGGCTGGAAATACATGGACCAGCGGCACGAGAACATCGCGCAGTACACCCACTCGGGCTCCAAGCCGTGCCGCCAGGCGGGCGCGGGCGAGTTCGTGGTCGGCATCTCGTTCGATTTCCGCGGCAACGACGTGAAGGCGAAGGGCGCGCCGGTCGAGCTGGTGTTTCCGAAGGAGGGCCTGGGCTGGGACATCGAGGCCTCGGGCATCATGAAGGCCACGAAGAAGATGGACGCGGCGAAGAAGCTGATGGATTGGGTCGCGACCAGGGAAGCGAACGAGGCCTACTCGAAGAACTTCGCGATCGTGGCGCACCCCGACGTGAAGCCGCAGCTCCCGCACATCCCGCCGGATCTCGAGAGCCGCCTCATCAAGAACGACTTCGGCTACGCCGCGAAGAACCGCGACAGGATCCTCGTCGAATGGCAGAAACGCTACGCCGCCAAATCGGAAAAATGACGCGATGGAATTCCTGCAGCTCGCGAACATCCACAAGCGCTTCGGGGATTTCGTCGCGCTGAAGGACGTGAGCCTGCAGGTGCACCCGGGGGAGCTGCTCTGCTTCCTCGGGCCGTCGGGTTGCGGCAAGACGACGCTCTTGCGCATCGTCGCCGGGCTCGAGGTGCAGACCTCGGGCAGCATCGTGCAGGCGGGGCGCGACATCTCGCGGCTGCCGCCGATGCGCCGCGACTACGGCATCGTGTTCCAGTCGTACGCGCTGTTCCCGAATCTCAGCGTCGCGCAGAACGTGGCCTACGGGCTGGTGAACCGGCGCATGCCCCGCGCGCAGCGCGACAAGCGCGTCGCCGAGCTGCTGCTGCTCGTGGGGCTGCCCGACAGCGGGGCCAAGTATCCGAGCCATCTTTCCGGCGGCCAGCAGCAGCGCATCGCGATCGCGCGGGCCCTGGCCACGTCTCCCGGGCTGCTGCTGCTCGATGAGCCGCTTTCCGCGCTCGATGCGCGCGTGCGCGTGCGCCTGCGCGGGGAGATCCGCAGCCTCCAGCAGCGCCTGGGCATCACGACGATCCTCGTGACCCACGACCAGGAAGAGGCGCTGTCGATGGCGGACCGGATCGTGGTGATGAAGGAGGGCGAGATCGAGCAGATCGGCACGCCCGCGGAGATCTATGGCCGGCCGGCCACGCCGTTCGTGGCGGATTTCGTCGGCAAGACCAACCTGTTGCCCGCGATCCGCGACGGCGCCGACCGCGTGCAGGTGGGAGCGCAGCGCTTCCAGTGCCCGGCGGGCGACGCGTCGCTCGCCAACGGCTGCGCGCTGCGGATCTTCTTCCGTCCCGAGGACGTGACGGTGCGCGGTGTCCACGGCGCCACGCCCAACTCCGCCGCGGCGGTGGTCGAGAAGGTGGAATTCCTCGGCGCCTACTCGCGCATCTCGTTTCGCCTGAACGGCATCGAGCAGCTGCTCACCGCGGACCTGTCGATGAACGACATGGCGGAATTCCACCCGAAGCCCGGCGACACGCTGCGCGTGGCCGTGCCCCCGGATCGGCTGCGCGTCTTCGCGGCAGCATGAAAAACCGGGGACAGACCACGGTTTTCGAATTGCGG
>JANPHA010000261.1:0-21950 GCA_031424255.1 Burkholderiales bacterium
GCGTGGAGAGCGCTGCCAGATTCATTGAAAATCATCGGCCCGAAGGTCTTCCAGTTCTTTATTTGTCGCCGCCTGACATTGTTCGGTTCTTTGCCGATTACGCCGCTCTCAGGCAACTTTGGATAAGCAGCGCCGCTCCAGTGAACAAGCGATTGGAGGGCTTTTACAATTTGTTGCGCGACTATCCCGATGGCCAACTCTCGGGACTCCTGCAATCCGGCGGTGGAAGTGACTTCATTCGCGATTATTCGGCAGCGGCAAAAGAGCTCAGCGAGTTATGGACGAAGCTGGGAAATTTCGCCAAGTTCACGCCGCCGACCGTTGCAAACGGAAGGGTGTACATGGCGACATTTTCAAATCAGCTGGTCGTGTACGGGTTGCTTGACCACAAATACGTTCGTCCAGGGGGCAACGCGAATCGGATAATCCCGGCACTCGAGTTGCTTCTGCTGGACGATGATTGAATCGGTCATCGAACTCGAACGGCTCCGGGTAGCTCACCATGATCTTGTCGATGTCCGCGTGCTCGGGGTTCAGAAGCACGCAGAATTCCTGGGGAACGAGTACGGATGGCACGACGAGCGCGGCCGATCGCCCACCCAGCTGCCATTCGGAGCCGAGTTCCTGGGTCGAAGCGCCAGGCTCCTCGCTACGCCAATCGCGCGGCAGGTCGGCGGTGGCGACATGGATCGCGAGCTTGCCGGGAATCTCGATCTCGAAAGTCACGAATTCCAGCCGGCGCTCGGCGCCCGCGAAGTGCGCGAGCGATTCGAGCGCGGCAAGTGCCCGTGTATGGGCGGCATACACCATGGGGATTCCCGGATAATTCCACCGTCCGCCGTACGCGCGCGCACCCTCCCCGGAAAAAGCCGTCAGCGCGTGCCTCTTCTTGACGATCCGGAAGGCCTGCATCAGGTGTAGATGCCGTGCTCCATTCGCCCGAGGAGCGCTTCTACGGTTCGCGTGCCGACATCGGTCTGCGCGAGCTCCAGCGGGATGGCGCCACCGAGCGCGCGTTGGGGCGCTTTGAGCCATCGCGCGGCGGCCTGCATGTCCTCGAGAACGTCGGTAGCGATGGCGAAGAGGCGGGCGGATCTCACCAACCGGTCACCGCTGACGAGATCGAGGTGCGACTTGGCCGGGTTCAACCTGGCGAGAGTTCTCAGGCTCACGCCGAGAACCGACGCAAGCTCCCCATTCGTGAGGCCCAGCGCCTCCTTGAAAGCGAACGCCGAAGCGGCGGGCAGGCCCGAGTGGATCCTGGCAACCCATTCGCCTGGGGTTGCCGGTTCCGATGCGATAACTGCCTTGCCTCCCAATACACGAGCCAGCGGGTACATGGTCGCCCTTGCGGAAGTGCCAAGTGACCTACAATAGTAGGCCAAATGGCACAAAACATCCAGACTATGCCGACCGCGTTCTCGTCACTGGTCCGGAATCTCCGGCTCCACCAGCAGCTTGAGCAGGTCGAGCGATTCGCTCCATCCCAGGTAGCACGCCTCCGCCGGGATGACATCGGGCACGCCTTCCTGCGTGATATGGATCTCCGTGCCGACCATCACCTTCTTGATCTCGATGGTCACCTTCATCTCGCCGGGCAGGTTCGGGTCGTCGAACTTGTCGGTATGGACGATGCGCTGGTTTGGCACCACCTCGAGATACGCGCCGCCGAACGAGTGGCTCGATCCCGTGGTGAGATTCGTGAACGACATCTTGTAGCTGCCGCCCTTGCGGAAATCCATGCTGTGGACCTTGCCGATGAATCCGTGCGGGGGCAGCCATTTCGCGTACGCATCGGGTTCGCTGAAGGCCTTGTAGACGCGCTCCGGCTTGGTCTTGAAGACGCGGTGCAGTCGAATGGTGCTGGGCATGGCTTTCTCCTTCGAGGGTGGAACCGGGTGAATTCGTTCCTGGAGTGGAAAAAACAAAAGGCCGGCGGATCAGGCCGGCCTTCTGAGTCCCTCCGCGGTTGCGGTAGGGCGGGATACGCCGCTCAGGCGATCGTAGCCAACGCTGCGTGATCCATCACCACTGCAACAGCGAAATCAAGGGCCTTTTTCACGATCACCTCCTTTCGTGCGGTTGAAGACAGCCGCTATTTTATCAAGGCTGCTTTGCCGCGGCAACGGGACGACTTCCCGCACTTCGAGTTCGCCTATCGGCCGCGCTTGCGCGCCGACTTGCGCGCCGTCTTCCCCTGCTGCGCCACGGCGATCTCCGTGCCGCTGCGCCCTTCGAGCTTCGGCTGGATGTTGTCGTCGATCCACTTTGCGTCCCACCATTCGACCGGCAACACCGCCACGCTGTCGAGGTAGACGCCGTAATGCAGGTGATCGCCGGCGGCGAGGCCCGTCTCGCCCGTCTTGCCGAGGATCTGCCGCTTCTCGATCGAATCGCGGGCCTTGACGTCGATGGAGCTCAAGTGGCCGTAGAGCGTGAAGAGCCCGAGCCCGTGGTCGAGGATCACGGCGTTGCCGTAGATGCCGAGAGGGCCGACGAACGCCACGGTGCCGCTGTTGGCGGCCTCGACCGGGTAGTTGCGCGTCACGGACAGGTCATAGCCGAGGTGGTACGCGGTATCGACCGGCTCGCCGTTGTAGGTGTACGTGCGCTGGTCCGCGAAGTTCGCCTCGACCTTCGAGTTGCTGAGCTGGCCGAACGCTCCTTTCCAGAGGATCGAGGGCGTCGCCTTGCCCGTGACCGCGCTGATCTTGTCCTCGTTCTCCTTGCGCAGGCGCTTGTTGACCGCGACGAATACTTCCTTCGGCGATCCCTGTCGGGCCGCCACGTCGGTGAGCAGCGGCGCCACCTTGTTCTGCAGGAAATTATCGGTGAGGGCGATCGTGCTCTTCTTGTACTTCACGTTCTTCAGCTCGTAGGCGAGCCGCATCTCGCGCGCATTGCCCGCCCTGTCGGTCGCGACCAGCGTGGCTCTCGCGTCGGCTGGAGCATCGTAGGGATGCGAGAACAGCGCGAAAAAATGATCGGGGTGACCCTGGATGAGCCCGGGAAATCCGGGAAAGAAACGCTCGCCGAGATTCACGCCGCTCGTCGCCGTATCGGCGGAGGCCTTGTAGACGATCGCGCCGACGCCACCGAAGTTGATGTAGCGGTCGTCGGCGATGAGCTCGAGCGTGGGCGGTGTGATGTCGACGGTGAAGTTCTTCTCGAGTGTCGCCTCGTTGCCGCCGAACCAGTTCCAGAGCGAGGCGTCGCGCGCCGTGACTCGAAGGATCGCCGGGCCTTCCTTGAGGCCGGGCACTTTCGACAGGGCGACGGCTATCTTCTTCTCGCCGACGGGGGTGGCGTACTGCTCCGACGCCACCGTTTGCGCCGTGCCGCCTTGCGAGAGGGTGGCGGTGACCGATTTCAACCCCGCGCCCCGGTCGACCACCGTGACTTCGAACGGGGCGGTGCCCACCGTGTCCGCGGTGGTGGAGAGGCTGATCTGCGGCGGATCCGATTCGTAGCGGGGCTTGAAGAGAATTCCGGCGGTGATGGCTGCGATGAGGAGGATGACGAAGACGACAACGAGCGCTTTTCTCAATTCACTTTCCTGTCTGGATTTTTTTCGGACTTCTTGCGGCGCGAACCCTGCGCGCGCAGCACCTGCGAGCGGTGCGCCGCCATGATGGCCGGGAGGAGCCCGGGAAAGCGCTTGTCGATCTCGTCGCAGCGCGATGTGTTGTGCATCTCCACGCCTTTCCTCTCGCTGCGGATCAAACCCGCATCCCGCAAGGCCTTGAAGTGCTGGGATAGCGTGGATTTCGGAACGGTCCGCTCGCTCACTTCCAGGAAGGCGGAGCAGGTCTGGGCGCATTTGGCCCCCGCGATGCGCGAGAAGATATCCACCCGCACCGGGTCGGAGAGCGCGTGCAGGATGCCCTCGACGGTGATGTCCTCGGCCGAGGGATGCAGGAGGGGCCTCATGACGGGGCGCGCGGCAGGGTGGTTGACATGCCGGCGATATTACCATATTGTCCTCATGTCCCATAGTTCGGCAAACCCGAACAAAGGGAATAACCTCACCAGGAGATCTAAAATG
This sequence comes from Burkholderiales bacterium, assembly GCA_031424255.1. Classification (GTDB taxonomy): domain Bacteria; phylum Pseudomonadota; class Gammaproteobacteria; order Burkholderiales; family Usitatibacteraceae; genus Usitatibacter. Next base: position 4,046 of record JANPHA010000261.1, read on the forward strand.
GGCAAGCTCAAGGGCAAGGTGGCTGTCGTCACGGGTGCATCCAAGGGAATCGGCGCGGGCATCGCGCGCGGACTCGCCGCGGAAGGCGCGGCGGTGGTCGTCAACTACTCCTCCAGCCGCGAAGGCGCGGACAAGGTCGTGGCGCAGATCCGGGAAAAGGGCGGCAAGGCGATCGCGGTGCAGGGTGACGTCTCCAGGCCCGCCGACGTGAAGCGTCTCTTCACCGAGGCGAAGCAGGCTTTCGGCGCGCTCGACGTGCTGGTCAACAACGCGGGCGTCTTCCAGTTCGAGCCGCTCGAAGCCGTTACCGAGGGCGAATTCCATCGCCAGTTCAACACCAACGTCCTGGGCCCGATCCTCGCCACCCAGGAAGCGCTCAATCACTTCGGAAAAAGCGGCGGCAGCGTCATCAACATCGGCTCGGTCGTGAGCGAAAACGGCATGCCGAACTCGGTGGTCTACGCGGCCACCAAGAGCGCGCTCGATTCGGTCACGCGCGGCCTGTCGAAGGAGCTCGCGGCGCGCGGCATCCGCGTCAACACGATCGCCCCGGGCGGCACCGAGACGGAGGGCCTGCACACCGCCGGCATCGTGGGCAGCGACTTCGAGAAGCAGATGGTGTCGCAGACTCCCCTGGGCCGCCTCGGCCAGCCGGAGGACATCGCGCGCGTCGCGGTCTTCCTCGCCTCCAACGACGCGGGCTGGATCACGGGCGAGCGCATCACGGCCTCCGGCGGGATGTGAGCGCCATGAAGACCATCTCGATGCATGGGGCCGCGGTTCCGGTGTTCGTCCGTGCCCTCACCAACCTCGCCGCTGTGCTCGAGAAAGCGCAGGCCCACGCCGAGGCGCGCAAGATCGAGCCCGCGGTACTGCTCGGCAGCCGGCTCTATCCCGACATGCTGCCGCTCTCGAACCAGGTGCAGATCGCCTCGGATGCGGCCAAGGGTGGCGCGGCGCGCCTCGCGCAGCAGCAGCCTCCCTCGTACGCGGACGACGAGACCACGATCCCGCAGTTGATCGAGCGATGTCGCAAGACCATCGCGTACCTGCAGACTCTCGAGCCCGAGCAGTTCGACGGTGCCGAGGGCCGCACCATCACGTGGAAGACGCGCTCAGGCGAGCGCTCGATGGAAGGCCTGCCGTACCTGCTGCACCAGGTCACGCCGAATTTCTACTTCCACGTGACGACGGCGTACGACATCCTTCGCCACAACGGGGTCGAGATCGGCAAGCAGGATTTCCTGGGCAGATAGCCCAATGAAGGGGCGCACTCGGCGCCCCTCGTGGGTGAATCCTACTCAGGCCGGGATGGCCTCCCGCGCCTGCGCAAGCTTCGCGAGCACGCCTTTCATCTCCTCCTTGTTGAAAGCGCGCAACATCTGCGTCCGCACATTTCCCGCCTGGCCGATGGCGAGGCTCAACGCGGTGACGGACGCCTCATCCGCCGCCTCGAAGACGGTGACGACGTCGTATTCGCCCAGGGTCCAGTAGATCTCCTTGACGTTGACTCCGAATTTGCGAGCCATCTCGCGCACGGCGTCGGCGCGGTTGGTGGTTTCGCGGACGGTGCGAATTCCCTGCTCGGTAAAATTGCTGAGGACTATGTAGGTCGCCATAGTGCATTCCTCCGTCGGCTGGCGCGCAGGACGCGCGCCGTGAAAAGTCTGCGCCCACGAAAATGGCGGGTCAACACTGGCGGAGGGGCCGATCCCCGCCGCCGAGCGTGGCAGGTCAGTAATCGCCGCCGATGTTCGCCCTCACGTCGTTCTCCAGGGTCTTTACGCCTTCGACGCTGCGCGCGTCCTTCGCGGCCTCACGGACCTCGCGCGGCGTCGGCACGCGCGCGATCACTTGAAGACCAGCCGGTCCTCGCGGATATAGCCCTCCAATTTCGCGCCTCCCGCCACCCGGGCTCGCCACCAATCGCTCTCTGTTCGTTGCACGAGGACGACCGCGCCCGGAAAAAGTTGGCCGACGACGGCGGACTGGAGTGTCGGGCCCGCGCGGACATTGGTCTTGCCGTTCGAGGTGGTGCGCGCCGTCTGCCATTGGGGGGCGGGCTCGCGCTCGGGCGATGAACGTGCAGGCGGGGCCGAAGCCGTTGCGGATGGAGGCGCTGCGGCCGTCGAGGCGGGTGGGGCCGTTGCGACCGGCGCGGGAGGTGCGGGAGGTGCGACGGGCGCGTACGCCGAGAGCTCACCGCAGGTGACGAAGATCGAGTCCAGCTCCCGGTTGTACGGAGTGATGTCGAACTCGACCCGCGCGCTCTTCTTTCCCCATCCCGCGGGCAGCGCGACTTCCTGCACCACGCTGATGGAGACGCACTCGCGCAACGGAAACCCGCGGAAGCCGCGCGCCAACGCATCGCCAATGTCGCTTACTTCCCATTTCGCCGGCAGCTCTTCCTGCACGAGCTTGTCGCTTCCCGCCTCGTCCAGCCGCGTGCACGTGAGGCGCGGCATCGTGACGGGCTTCAAGCCGCCGGGGTCGTCCGGCTTGGGCGTGTTGGTCAGCTCGATCGCGAATTTCCTGCTGGCCGGATGGCACGAGAGGTAGGCGCGCGAATAGACCTTCGCGTTTCCGACCGGTGTCTCGATCGGGTTCTTCAGGAAGGCGAAGCGGATGTTTCCGAGGATCGGGTGACCCGCTTCGCGGATCTCCCACTGGAGCGGCGAGGCCGCGGCACGCTGCTTTCCGAGAGGCGCCGCCGGATATTCCGAACGGGCAGGCGGAGCCGCAAGCAAGAACGAAAGAATGACGATCGCGGTGCGAATCAGGTGAGCCACGGTCTCAGCATACCAATAGAAAGGCCGCTACCCCCCACCGCGAACCAGCCGATCCTTGCCTTCCTGCTTGCCGGTGTACATCGCAGCATCCGCGGATTTCAGGAGTGCGTTGGCATCGGTGCCGTCGGCCGGGGCCAACGCATACCCGATCGTGGCGCTCACCCTGCAGGATTGTTCCTGGAGCGCGAACGGCGCGCGGAACGCGTCGAGCAGCTTCAGGCCCAGCTCGCGGGCCTGGGTCACGTTGGTGAGGCCGGTCGCCATCACGACGAACTCGTCGCCACCGAGCCGCGCGACCGCGTCACCGGCGCGCATCGAGGCGCGCAGGCGCAGCGCCGCCACCCGCAGCAGCTCGTCGCCGACATCGTGGCCGAATTGATCGTTGACCGGCTTGAAGCCGTCGAGGTCGAGCATGTAGAGCGCGAGAATGCGTTCCGGTGCGGCACGCGCCAATCCGCGCGCCACGGCATCTTCAAAACCGCGGCGGTTGAGGAGTCCCGTCAGCGAATCGGTGTGCGCGAGCGAGTGCAGCGTATCGCGCTCGCGGGCCGCGCGCTGCGCGTCGCGATGACGCGAGGCGGTGCGCAGCACGGCGATGCGCATGAAGATCAGCATGTCGACCGTGGTGCCGACCTGGAACGAATGCAGCGACCAGAAATTCACGCCGATCTGTCCCCTCACCACGCCGACCATGACGGCGCTCGCGACGAAATAGCCGAGCCACGCGACCATGAACCAGCCGCCGACGCTGTCGCCGCGCCGCGCCTTGGCCATCGCGCCGGGCAGTCCCATCAGCGCCGGCGCCAATCCGGTCGTGGTCATCAGCACCGCGACCGCCTGGATGTCGATCAGGTCCAGGCTGTACGCGATCGTCGCGATGAGGTGCACCACGGCCACCGCTCGCAGCCCGCGGCGCAGCCACCGGTTCAGATCCCGGGCGAGCGCGTCCTCGACGAACAACGCGGTCGCGGCCGCCGCCATCAGCGCGGTGACGCCCGCCATGTGGTGCTGGGGCCACTCGCGGTCGGTCCAGATGTACATCTCGCCGATGCCGAAGAAATGCACCGAGAACGTCACGCTGCAGAGAACCAGCAGCGCGTACTTGAGGTAAAGGTTCTCGCGCAGGCTCGCCCACTGCGCGAGGCTGTAGAGCAACAGCACGAGGCCGAGGGCGGCGATCGCGCCCTGCAGCAGCTGCTCGGCGAGCGCGTGCGAGTGGAACGCCGGGATGCGGCTCAGGCTCACGGGCAGGATCTTCGCGCCGCGCGTATCGACGCGCAGCAGCAGCTCGCCGGAGCTTCCGGCGGTGAATTCCAGGGGCACCGCGTGCGTGCGGCCCTGCAGCGGCCGCGATGCGAACGGCTCGCCGTCGCCGAGAGTCACGTGGCGGACGACCTTGCCGTCGACGATCGAATGGACGTCGATGCGATTGAGCAGCGCGTAGTCGAGGTCGAGGATCCACGTGCCCTCGCCGCCGCGCGCGACTGCGACCGGAACGCGCAGCCAGACGACTTCCTTCGCCATGCCGAGCGTCGCATACGCCTCGCCGGGAACGGCGAACTGATCGCGCGCCGCAAGCGCCTGGTCGAGGCTCAGGGCGCGCGCCGGATCGGAGAGCACGCGCACGTGCGGCCACAGGTCGATCCTGTCCGACTCCGCGGTAAGCACGGCCTGCGCGCGCGCCTCGTGTCCGATCCACGACGCGCAGAGAAGAAGTGCGATCAACCAGGGCTTCACGCGGCCTCCGGAGCGGCGATGACGTCGAACCCGTGCGCCTCGATCGGCGTGTGTCCCTTGAGGCTCATCAATCCCAGCGGCACGAGTCCGGCGCGGGAAGGCAGGCTGGCGGCGACGACGCCGGAGACGACGATGCGGTACCCGGCATCCTTCGTCGTGCTCTCGAGCCTCGCGGCCACGTTGGTGACGTCGCCGATCGCCGCGTACTCATGGCGCTGCCGCCCGCCGATATGTCCCACGACGGCTTCGCCCGCGTGCAGCCCGATGCCGATTTCGATCGGCGCGAGCCCTTCCGCGCGCAGTCGCAGGTTCACTTCCCCGAGGTGATCGAGCATCGCCCGCGCCGCGCTGAAGGCGGCGTCGCAGGGATTGGCGAGGTCCTGCGGCGCACCGAACACGACCATGATCCCGTCGCCCATGAAGCACACGACGGTGCCGCCGTGCCGGTGAACGATTCCCACGACCCCGTCGAAGTAGCGGTTGAGGAACGCGAGCAGCTCGGTGGGCTTCATGCTTTCGCTGCGCGCGGTATATCCGCGAATGTCGGAGAACATCACGCAGACGTGGCGCTGCTCGCCGCTCGTCTGGGGCGAGAGGCGGCCGCTGAGGATCTCGTGCATCAGGGCCGGGCTCACGTAGCCGGAGAACGACTCGCGCAGCCGCCGCCGCTCGAGCAGGCGCGCGGCCGTGTACAGCACGGCGATGCGCATGAAGATCAGCATGTCGAGCGTGGCGCCGATCTGGAACGAGTGCAGCGTCCAGAGATTCGCGTCGATCCTGCCGCGGACCACGCCGACCATGACGGCGCTCGCGATGAAGTAGCCCAACCAGGCGACGATGAACCAGGTGCCGACGCTGTCGCCGCGCCGTGCCTTGGCGAGCGCGCCGGGCAGGCCCATCAGCCCCGGCGTCAATCCGGTGGTGCTCATGAGCACCGCCACTGCCTGGATGTCGATCAGGTCCGCGCCGTAGGCGACGGTGGCGATCCCGTGCAGCGCGGCCACGGCCCGCAGGCCGCGGCGCAGCCATCGATTCAGGTCGCCAGCCAACGCGCCCTCGACGAAGAGCGCGGTGGCGGTCGTCGCCAGCAGCGCGGTGACGCCTGCCATGTGGCGCTGGGGCCACTCGCGATCGGTCCAGAGGTACATCTCTCCGATGCCGAAGAAATGCACCGAGAAGAGCGCGCTGCAAATCACCAGCAGGGCGTACTTGAGGTAGAGGCTTTCCCGCAGGCTCGCCCATTGCGCGAGGCTGTACAGCAGCAGGACCAGCGCGAGGCCGCCGAGCGCGCCCTGCAACAGCTGCTCCCGGAGCGCGCTCCCGAGGAACGGCGAGGGCCGGCTCAGGCTCATGGGGAGGATCTTGGCGCCCGGGGTATCGACCCGGATCAGGAGCTCGCGGGAGCTGCCGGGAGTGAATTCGAGCGGCACGGCGTGCGTGCGGCCCCGCAGCGGCCGCGCCGCGAACGGCTGCGCGTCGCCGAGCGTCACCTGCTGAACGACCTTGCCGTCGAGCAACGAATACACGTCGACGCGCTTGAGCAGCGCGTAGTCGAGATCGAAGATCCACGGGCCCTGGCCGCCATCGGCTATCGCGATCGGCACCCGCAGCCACACCACTTCCTTGCCCATGCCGAGCGTGGCGTAGGCGCCGCCGGGCGTGGTGAACCTGTCGCGCGCCGCCAGCGCTTGCTCGAAAGTCATCTCGTGCGTCGGGTCGGCGAGCACGCGCACGTGCGGCCACAGGTCGATCCGGTCGGCCTGCGGCGTGAGCACCGCCTGCCCGCGCGCTCCCTGCGCGATGCACGAGGCACAGAGCAGCACGGCCAGCCAGAAGTGCGATGAACGGATCGATCGCCCGCGATATTTCACAGGGCCTTCCACGCGCCTTTCGTGGTCACGAGATCCTCCACGAAATTCATGCGGCTCGACGCATCCGGGTCGTCGCCCCAGCTTGCTACCAGCGCAACGACGTGGGCGTGCAGCTCCGCGGGCAGCAACAATTGGGGCAGGATCAGGCCGCAGATCAGGCGATAGCCGATGGCGCGGGTGACCAGCCGCGCCATCGAGAAATCGGGAAACACACGGCGTACCACGCAGTCGATGAGGCGGATCGCGCCCAGCAGCACGGCGAACAGGAACCGCGCCAGCAACGACGCACGCTCGCCGAGCGCCAGGTCGCGGGAGCTCTCGGGACCGATCAGCAGGCGTGTCATCAACACCGGAAACGCCTTGAACGGCCCATCCGGAGTGACCTTCTTCAGCGCGTCCATCAAGGCCTTTCCGAGCAGCGCGCGAAGGTCGGGCTTCTCCGGGCGCTTCGCCCAATCGTCGCGGCCCCGCGCCTGCATGAGCGCGAACAGCGCCTCGGCTTCCCGCATGGTGTTGGCCATCATCTCGCGGCGGACCCCGATGAAGTGGCAGGCGACATTCCACGTATGCAGGTAGTCCTCTTCCTGTTCGGCCGTGTAGGCGATGCCGAGATCCCTCATGCCGCGAAGGAAAACATAGTTGAAGGTGAGCAGCGTATAGGCGAGCTCCTCCTGGTTGGTGGGAAGGCGGCGCACCGGGAGGTTCCAGCCGTGCACGTGCAACAACTGGGGCACCGAGGGGTTGGGGATCGGCGGCAGGGCGGGGATCGCGACACCGTGGGCCATCGCGTTCGCGGGCGAGCCGCGCAGCAGGAGGTTGCGGATCATCGCGTGGATCAGGCGCACCTTGAGGATCTGCGCGATGCCGCCGCCCCGCGGCGTCGTGAGCCCGCCCGGCATCATCACCGGAAAGATCACCGCGCCCGTGGCGCGGATGCGGTGATCGACATTGGTCAGCAACTGCGCGGTGGCTTGCAACACGCTCGCGAGATCCGGCACCACGTAGCATTCCGGCAGGCTCGCGCAGAAGAGCAGCGTCACCGAGAGCGCGCCGTACTTCTCGAATACCTTTGCGCCGCGCGCGATGCGATCCCGCTCAGCCCACGGGGGCAGGGGCTCGGCCGCCTTCACGTATTCGAGCATCGGCGCGCCGATGCCGAGCCGGATCTGTTCCGGGGTGGGTTGCCACGCGAGCACGCTGGCGTTGTCGGTCCAGGCCGAGACTATTTCATGCAGCCTGCGGAGGAGATCCAGGCGCGCGGCGGTCTGCGGCTCCGTCCACGGCCCCAGGATCGCGTCGATCGTGTCATCGGCAGGGGGGTCGGCGACCCATTGCATCCTGTCGAGCTGTGCACCGCCGGGAATGGCGAGAATTTGCGGGCTCAATGCCGGGCTTCCTGGCCGCTTCCCGCGTCCGGCGGCGTGCGCGCCAACGCGTGCCAGTCGCCTCGAGTGGTCATTCGATCCTCGAGCGCGTTCATCCACCGCGGCGCCTTCGCGTCCTTGCCCCAGCTCGCGATCAACGAGCGGATTCCGGGGCGCAGCTTGCCGGGCACCGAGAGCTCGCGCGTCTGGCTCATCAGCAGCGCGCAGGTGAGGCGGTAGCCGATCGCGCGCGTGATGAGGCGCGAGATCGAGAAATCGGGAAACGCGAGGCGCGCCACCGCGTCGACGCCGCGCGCCGACCCCATCAGCGCCGCAAACGACACCCGCGATATCCAGGAGACCTGGCCGTTGAGCGCCAGGTCGCGCGAGCTGGCCGTTCCGATCAAGCGGCGCGTGAGCAACACCGGAAACGACTTGAATGCCCCGTCGGGAATGACCGACTCCATCGCGCCCATCAGGGCGCGGCCGAGACCGGGACGGGGATCGGGTGCGCGCGCGCGCTTCGTGAGATCGGCGCGGCCCCGCGCCTGCATGCGTGCGAGGAGCGCTTCCGCCTGCTCCATGGTGTCGACCATCAGCTCGCGGCGGATGCCGAGGAAGTAGCCCGCCACGTTCCACGCGTGCAGGTAATCCTCCTCCTCCGTGGGCGTGAAGCCGATCCCGAGGCGCCGCATGCTGCGCAGGAAGACATAGCTGAAGGTGAGCAGCGTATAGGCGAGCTCCTCCTGGTTGTTGGGCAGGGCGCAGGCCTGCAGGTCCCACCCGTGCACGTGCAGCGCGCGGCTCATCGAATCGCCCGGTTGCACGCTCGCGAGCGCAGGGATCAGGGCGGCGCCATCGGCGGTGCTCGCGGAGCGCAGCGCGGCGACCGCATCCGCGGGCGAAGCGCGCAGGATCAGGTTGCGCACCATCGCGTGGATCAGGCGCACCTTGAGGATCTGCGCGATGCCGCTGCCGTCGGGTTGCGTGAGCCCTCCCACCATCATCACCGGGAAGATCATGCCGCCGGTCGTGCGGATGCGGTGCTCGGCACGCTCCTCGAGCTGCCCGGTGGCGTGCAGTACGGCGGCGAGATCCGGCACCACGTAGCACTCGGGCAGGCTCGCGCAGAAGAGGATCGTGACCGAGAGCGCGCCGTAGTCCGTGAACAGGGTCTCGGCGCGCGCAAGCCGGTCGGGATCGGCCCACGCGGGCAGCGCCTGCGATACCGCCACGTAGCGCTGCAGCGGCTCGCCCAGGCCGAGTGCCGCCTGGCGCGCGTCGCAACGCCAGGCAGCGACGCCGGCGTTGTCCGGCCAGCCGCGGATCACGGCATTCAGGTCATCGATGAGGTGCAGGCGCCCGGAATCCGCCGACGGCCCGAGGATCGCGGCGATGGCGTCGTCGGCGTGCGGATCGGCGACCCATTGCATCTCGTCGAGAAGGGCTTCGGTGGGGATCGGGCGATCTTGTCGGGGCAATCGGCGCCTTTCGCTGACATCGAGGGAGACCACCGGCGATAGTGTAACGAATGCGCATCCGACGCTGCCTCTGCCGGCAGTATCATTTGCGAATGACACCTCCCGCTTCACGTTTCACGCCGGCGCGTGTCGTTCCTCCCGCGAAGCCGCTGGGTGCGCTCGCGTTCGTCGCCGCGTTCGTGCGCAATCCGCTGGAAGTGGTGCCGCAGGCCGCGTACGAGGAAGATTTCGTTCCCCTTGGCGGTGCGAGGTCGCTGCGCGCGTGGGTCACTTCGCCTGCGATCATCAAGGCGGTGCTGCTCGACGAACGCGACAAGTTTCGCAAGACCACGCAGATCCGGCTGTTGAGCCCGCTGCTCGGGAAGGGAATCCTCACGAGCGAAGGCGCGGACTGGAAGTGGCAGCGCCAGGCCGCGGCGCCGATGTTCCGGCCGCAGGAGCTTGCGGGCTTCGTGCCGGCGTTCGTGCGCGCGGCCGAGGCCCTCGTGTCGCGATGGCGCGACGCGCCGCCGGGATCGGAGCAGGCCATCGACGCCGACATGACGCGCGTCACGTTCGAGGTGATCGCCGCGACGCTGCTGCCCTCTGTCGACGAGGTGTTCGCGCGTTCGATCCATCGCTCGGTGCGCGCGCTCGAGCGTTCGGGCGGGTGGGACATCCTCTATGCCTCGACGAGAATGCCCAAGTGGCTGCCGCGCCCCGGCATGTTCGCGGAGAGGCGCGCGGTGCAGGCGCTGCGGGGGACCGTCGCGGCGCAGGTTCGCGAGCATCGCGCGGCGCGCGAGCGCGACGGTGAAGGTCCCGATGACCTGATGCATCGCCTGATCATCGCCCGCGATCCGGAGAGCGGCCGCACGATGGCCGAGGAGCAGCTCGTCGACAACCTCCTCACGTTCTACCTCGCGGGCCACGACACGACCGCGAAGGCGCTCACGTGGACGCTCTATCTGCTGGCGGGTTCGCCGCAGTGGGCCGCGGCGCTCGAGGACGAGATCGGGCGCGTCACCGGCGGCGCGGCGGTCGGGAGCGGCCACTTCGAGAAGCTCATCCTGGTGCAGCAAGTGCTGCGGGAATCGATGCGCCTCTATCCCCCCGTGCCGCTGATGAGCCGCCAGGCTGTGGCCGATGTCGGGATCGAGGGCCGCATGATTCGCGCCGGCACATCGATCCTGATGCCGATCTACGCGATCCACCGGCATGTGCGGCGCTGGGAGCATCCGGACGAGTTCGATCCGGAGCGTTTCTCGCGCGCGAGGGAAGGGGCTATCTCGCGCTACCAGTACATGCCGTTCGGTGCCGGCCCGCGCGTGTGCATCGGCATGTCGTTCGCGCTGCTCGAGGCGACGACGATCCTCGCCACCCTGCTGCAGCACGCGCGCTTCGCGCCCGCCGCGGGGAAGGAGCCTTCCCCGGTCTCCCGCGTCACGCTGGCGCCGAAGGGTGGCATGCCGCTCGCGGTTTCGCTGAAGTAACGCGCGCGCCTCCCTCGCTTCGCGTGAGCGGGCCTACCCGTCCACTTCCCGCTGGTGCCTTATTGCGAGCACAAGCACTTCGTCGGAGGCGAGGTCGTAGTGGTACTGGGCGAGGTATCCGGTGCGCCAGCGAAAGATGACGAGCTCGCGCCGGTCCACGTGAATGGGCCGGCCGATGAGAGGATGTTCTTCCAGGACGCGAAGGCCCCTGAAGATCAGCGCTGCCGTCTCCCTCGCTGCAGGCGGGTCTGTTTCCCGCAGGAATGCGACCAGCCTCTCGAGATCCTCGAGCGCGGGCGGCGACAGCCGTAGTGAAGGCATCCGACGCTCAACGCGTCTTGGCGCGCTTCACGGGCTTGGGCCGCGATGCCTTCCCTCCCTCCGCCTTGGCCATGATGTAATTCTCGACATCTTCCATGGCATAGGCGATGCCCGCCTTCCGGTACTCATTCAGGGCGGCATCGCCCGCGGCGAGATAGTCGCGCCGCCGCTCCGCGCGCTCGGCTTGCCGTTCGAGGGCCTCGACCATGTAGGCGTGAGGCGTCTTTCCCTCCGCTTGCGCAAGGGCCGAGATACGAGCCTTCAATTCTTCCGTGAGCTTCAGAGTGGTAGTCGCCGCCATGATGTCCTCCGAGGTGACACCAAGGTAACACCCACCGTGGCGCGCGTCAATTACCCCGGCCCCGCCTGCTTCGCCGCATGAGCGGCTCGCGAAAGTCGGTTAACCTGCGTCCATGAGCCGGAACGGTATCGATAGCTCGGCATGAGAGAGGCCTGGTGGCGCGAAGTCAACGCGGCAACCGTCCGCGCCGACCTCGTGGCGGGATTGCTGGGCGCGATCCTCGTGCTTCCGCAGGGCATCGCGTTCGCGCAACTCGCGGGGCTGCCGCCGCAGTACGGCATCTATACCGCCATCGTTCCTTGCATCGTCGCCGCACTCTTCGGCTCGAGCCGGCACGTGGCCTCGGGGCCGACGAACGCCAATTCCCTCGCCCTCTTCGCGATGCTCTCGCCGCTCGCCGTCGTCGCGTCGCCCGAGTACATCGGCCTCGCGCTCGCCGTGACGTTCCTCGTGGGCGTCATGCAATTCTCGCTCGGGGCGTTACGCCTCGGCGCGGTCGCGAACTTCATCTCGCCCACAGTGCTGCTCGGATTCACCGCCGGCGCCGCCACGCTGATCGCGGTCCACGCCCTCAAGGACCTTTTCGGCCTCGACCTGCCCAGCGGGATGAGTGCCTTCAACGTGCTGCGCTACGTGGGAAGCGCGCTGTGGTCCGCGCACGAGATCGACCTGCTCGCGCTCACGGTGGGGATGGCGACGATCCTATCCGCGGTGGTCCTGCGCCGCATCGGTCCACGCCTGCCCTTCATGCTGCTGGGGCTTGCGATCGGGACCTTCGTCGCGTGGGCCGCGCTGGCGCCCTCGTTCCAGGAGATCGTTCCTGCAGCGCTGCGGCATTCGATCGCGACCGTGGGCCTGATTCCGAGCGCGATTCCGCCATTCTCGATTCCGAGCCTCGACTGGAACCGCCTGCCGGACCTGCTCGGCATCGCCGGTGCGCTTACCATCGTGGCGCTCGGCCAGGACATCTCGATCGTCAAGGCGATCGCGCAACGTTCGGGGCAGCGCATCGACGCCAATCGCGAGTTCGTGGGCCAGGGATTGTCCAACATCGCGGGCAGCTTCTTCTCGTCGTACATCTCGTGCGGCTCGTTGAACCGCTCGCTGCCCAACTACGAGGCGGGCGCGCGCACGCCGCTCGCCGCGGTCTTCTCCGCGATCCTGCTGGTGGTGCTGGTCGCCTTCACGGCACCGGTGCTCGCGATGATTCCCCTCGCGGCGGTCGCGGCGCTGCTGCTGCTCGTCGCATGGGGCCTGTTCGACTTCGCGCGCTTCCGCGATCTCGCGCGTGTCTCGCGCAGCGAGCTCGCCATCGCCGGCACCACGTTCATCGCCACGATCACGGCGCGCCTCGAGCTCGCGATCCTGTTCGGCACGCTGCTCTCGCTCGTGGTGTATCTCTACCGCACTTCGCGGCCCGCGATGCGCGTGCTGCTGCCGGATCCGCGCACGCCGGAGCGGCGCTTCACGCCGATCGAGGAGCTCGATCAACCCGTGCAGGAGTGCCCGCAGTTGAAGCTCGTGCGCATGGAAGGCTCGGTCTACTTCGCCGCCGTGCAGCACGTGGGCGACCGGCTGCTCGAATTTCGCCGCGAGCATCCCGGCCAGAAGCACCTGCTGGTTCCCGCCAAGAGCATGAACTTCATCGACGTCGCCGGCGCGGACGTCTGGGAGGCGGAGTTGCGCGAGCGCCGTGCGATGGGCGGCGACCTCTATTTCCATCGTCCGCGGTCCCAGGTGATGGAGCTGTGGAAGCAGACCGGCTTCCTCGACCGGCTGGGCGCCGATCACATCTTCTCCACCAAGCACGCCGCGATCGCGGCGATCTACGCGCGCATGGATCCCCTGGGCTGCAAGGGTTGCACCGCGCGAGCGTTCAACGAATGCGTCGCGAACGCGAAGGACGGCAAGTCACGATGAATTGGAAGCGGCTGCGGCTCGTCGCGCTGATGGCGATCGTGCTGCTCGCGTTCGCCGGCAATTCGCTGCTCTGCCGCCGGGCCCTCAAGGAAACCGGCATCGACCCCGCGACCTTCACATCGATCCGCCTGGCGGCCGGCGCCGCGATGCTCGCGCTGATCGTGCGGATGCGCGGCGGTGTGGCCGCCACCGAAGGAAATTGGACGTCCGCGCTCGCGCTCTTCGTCTATGCGATCGCGTTCTCGTTCGCCTACGTCGCGCTTTCGGCGGGCATGGGAGCGCTGCTGCTGTTCGGCGCGGTGCAGGCGACGATGATCGGTGGGGGGCTGCGGTCGGGGGAGCGGCTCACCGCGCTGCAGATGGCGGGCCTGGTGGTCGCGCTCGCGGGTCTCGTGGGACTGCTGATTCCCGGCCTATCGGCTCCTGCGCCGTGGAGCGCCGCGATGATGATCGGCGCGGGCGTCGCGTGGGGCGTGTATTCGCTGCGCGGGCGCGGCGCGGGCGACGCGGTGCGCGTCACCGCGGGGAATTTCATTCGCGCGCTGCCTTTCGCGCTGGCGGTGAGCCTGCTCACGCTGCCGTGGGCGTCGGTGGATGCCGCGGGGGTCGCCTACGCGGTCGCATCGGGCGCGCTCGCTTCGGGCGTCGGATACGCGATCTGGTATGCCGCGCTGCCGCAACTCCCGGCGATCAGCGCCGCGACGCTGCAGTTGAGTGTCCCGGTGATCGCCGCGATCGGCGGCATCCTCCTCCTGGGCGAGAGCCTCACGCTGCGATTGGTCCTCGCGTCGATCGCGGTGCTCGGAGGTGTGGCGGTGGTGATCGTCCTGGGCCCACGCCGGAAGAATGCGGCCGCGCAGGCCAGGGCCCGCTGAAGCCTCCTCACATGTTCCTGAACAACGTCATGAAGGTGAGGCTCACCGCGAGCGTCTCCGGCCGATTCTTCAGCCGTATCGTCCCGCGCCCCGACTCGTCGCGCGCGACCGACGCGATGGCCTTCATGTTGACGATCGTCGAGCGGTGGATCTGCTTGAAGATCGCGGGGTCGAGCATGTCGAGCAGGTCGCGGATCGGCTTGCGGATCAACGCCTCCCCATCGGCAGTGACGACCACGGTGTACTTGTCGTCGGCCTTGAAGTAGGCGATGTCGTCCACCAGCACCAGGCGCGTTTCCTTGCCCACGCTCGCGGTGACCCATGCAAGCGGCTCGCGCCGGGCCTCACCCGGCAGCTGCTGGCGAAGCTGCTCGATGATCGCCGCGAGCGTGGCGGGGTCGGGGCGGCCCGAGGCCATGCGGCCCTGCACGCGCCGCATCGTGGCCGCAAGGCGTTCGCGCGTGATGGGCTTCAGCAGGTAGTCGACCGCGCCGCGCTCGAAGGCGTCGATCGCGTACTGGTTGAAAGCGGTGACGAACACGATCTGCGTCGAAGGACTCGCCGCCGCCGCCGCGGCCGCGACCTCGAGCCCGGTGAGCCCGGGCATGCGTATGTCGAGGAACGCCACGTCGGGCCTGTGGTGCGCGATCGCCTCCAACGCTTCTCCGCCGTCCTCGCACGCGGCGACGACCTCGAGCTCCGGCGCGGTTGCGCGCAGCAGCGCGAGCAGCTCGTTACGCAGCAGCTCTTCGTCTTCGGCGACGATGCATTTCATTGGGCCGGCACCGTGATCGTCGCCGCCACGCCGCGCGGGAAATTGGACACGATCGAGAACGACGCGGCGTCGCCATAGCCGAGGCGCAGCCGCTCGCGCACATTCCGGAGCCCGATGCCGGTGCCGCCGCCTTCCTCGCTGAAACCACGGCCATCATCGGCCACGGTGATCGAGACCTTGTCGCCCACCGCGCGAGCGATAATCCAGACGCTGCCGCCGCCCGGCAGCGGCTCGAGCCCGTGCTTGATCGCATTCTCGACGAGCGTCTGCAGCATCATCGGCGGCAACGCCACGCTCTTCAACGCGTCGGGGACCTGGATCTGCAGCGCGAGGCGGTCTCCCATCCGGATTCTCAGGATCTCGAGGTAGGCGCGAGCGCGCTCGAGCTCTTCGCCCAGCGTCGACGGGCCTTCCTCGGTGCGCGGCAGCGAGCGGCGCAGGTACGCGATCAGGTTGCCGAGCATCAGGTCCGCCTTCGCCGGATCGCTGCGCGTCAGCACCTGGGCGCTCGCCAGCGTGTTGTAGAGGAAGTGCGGCTCGACCTGCGCGTGCAAGAGCGATAGCTTCGCGACCGCGAGCTCCTTTTCGGTCGCGCTGCGCTGCGCGCGCGCCTCCTCATCCTTGCGGCGCTCCGCGATCCGCAGCGTGATGGCGCGCGTGATCGCCTCGATGTTCTCGAGGTTGGTGCCGTCGTCGACCGTGAACCAGTCGAGCCACGCGCCGCCCTCCGGCTCGCAGATCAGCGTGACGCTTCCGGTGCTGGCGCCCGGGGTCACGGTGGCGAGCACCTGGTTGCGCCGCGCGCCCGCGACACCACGCGCGAGCCGCCGGCCCTTCTTCCCGCTCATGTAGGGATCCATCCGCTTCACGCGCGCGCGCACCTGCAGGCTCTCGCGCGTGCTCTCGACGGTCTCGACGTAGGGCAGCTCGCGGATCGCCGCGTCCACGATCGCGAAGGCCTCGTCGGGAGGCAAGGGAATCTCGATTTGCCGCCGATGCCGGCTGGAAAGCGTGCCCTTTTCGGCGCCCTCCGAGATCAGGCGCACGCGGCGCACGTGGGAAAACGCCCTGACCGAGACGGTGAGCAGCGTGACCAGCGCGACGAGGCCGAAGATCCAGCCGGGCTCCCGCCCGATGGTGAGACGGATCACCGTGAATGTCGCGATCAGCAGCACCCACCAGGCAAGGGCGATGCGCGCGACGAAGAAGAATGTCCTCATGGAAGCCAAGGATAGCAACAGCCCTTCGGCCGGGCCCTGGCCTTCCGACGAAAGTAGTGAATGGCACCGTGAAATGGGGGAAACGTTCCCCCGGGGCGCCGCGTCAGCTGATGATGACGGTGGCCTGGTTCAGGAGCTCGGTCGGAATGGTGAGCTCCAGGGCCTGTGTCGCGCCCCGATGGAACACGAGCTCGAGGCGCGGCGCGGGCTCGATCGGGAGTTCCGCGGGCTTCGCGCCCCGCAATATCCGGTCGACATAGGCCGCGGCACGCGCGAAGTTGGCGTCCAGGTTGGGGCCGTAGCTCATCAGGCCCCCCGCCTCGACGTGGCCGCGCACCGCATAGACCGCGGGACGGCGGGCGTTCGCGGCGAGCTCCGCGATATAGGCGCGCTCGGTGTAGAACATCGGATCGTTCATCACGACCATGCCGGCATTGCGGCTGTCGGCCGCGAAGGCGCCTTCGAGCTCCTGCGACGATCTCGCCCCGGTGATGGCGAGCCGGATGCCGCGCTGCCTCGCCGCACCTTCAAGGTGCACGCGATATTCGCGATAGGCGGGATTCTCCGGGTTGACCAGCGCGGTCAATTGGGTGAGGTGCGGGGCGACCTCGGAAAGCAGCTCGATCTGGCGCGGCAGCTGCTCGAGCACGCTCGCGCTCACGCCGGTCATGTTGGAGCCCGGGCGCGCGAGGCTGTTGACGAACCCTTCGGCGACCGGATCCTCGACCGCGCCCATCACGATCGGCACCGTCTTGGTGGCCTTGTGAAGCGCGCGCGAGGTGTTGGTGTTGGCCGAGACCACGACGTCGAAGCGCTCACGGGCAAAATCCTCGGCGACCGTGCGCAGCAGCTCCTCCTGCCCGTTCGCCGAGCGCCAGTCGTAGCGCACGTTCCTGCCCTCGTGGTAGCCGAGGTTTCGCATCGCATCGGTGAACGCATCGCCGCGGCTGCGGAAATTGGCGGTCGAGCCATACATGAAGACGGCGACCCGGGGCATTCCCGCCCGCTGCTGCGCGTGGGCGCCCCGCAACGCGGCCGAGGCGCCGAGTGCGGCGAGGGTTGCAATGGCGCGGCGGCGGTTCAAGCGGACCTTCCGGGATGGGTCGAGGGAATTCTACCCCGCGCGCGGCACCGGGTACTATTAACCATGACACAGGTCACTTCGATGAAACGCCAGCTCGCCCGCTTCGCGGCCGTCATTGCGCTGCTGATCCCGATCGGTCCCGCCCTGGCGAGGGACCATGCGACGCCCGATCCCGGGCTCGTCGGCACCATTATCGTCGCGGCCACCAACGACCTTCGCAACCAGCAGCACCGCCCCGCCCTGGCGGTCGACCCCCGATTGACCGAAGCGGCGCGCGAGTTCGCGGCCTTCATGGCGCGCACCGACAAGTACGGCCACGATGCCGACGGGACGACGCCGTTCGCGCGCGCCAGGAAGCACGGCTTCGAGTATTGCCTGCTCGCCGAGAACATCGCCTACCAATACAGCTCCGCGGGCTTCGAAACCGCCGAGCTCGCGCGCAAGTTCTTCGAAGGCTGGCGGACTTCGGCGCCGCATCGCAAGAACATGCTCGAACAGGGCGCGACGCATACCGGCGTGGCGATCGCGCGCGGTGGCAAGAGCGGCCGGTTCTACGCGGTGCAGATGTTCGGTCGTCCGCGCGGGAAATCCTGCTAGCAATACCGGGGTCAGACTCCGCAATTGCAATTGCGGAGTCTGACCCCGGTATTGCTAGCAGGATTTCCCGCGCGGACGACCGAACATCTGCACCGCGT
>JANPHA010000262.1:0-9723 GCA_031424255.1 Burkholderiales bacterium
CGGCGCAGGAAGCGGTGCGCCTCCTGGCGTTCGAGAAACCGATGAGCCTGTGCAACCCCGAAGTGTGGGACGCGCACTTGAAGAGGAGCCAGCGATGAGCGACGCCGACCTGCAGATCACCGACGTCACCGCATTTCCCGCGTCCTTCCCGGTGAAGAAGCCGGTGACGCTCGGAATCGGCCGCGCGGTCAAGCGCGATGCGGTGATCGTGCGCGTAACGACCAGGGCCGGCATCGTCGGGTGGGGCGAGGCGCACCACGGCCGCTGCCCGGGCGCGATCGCGAAGCTGCTCGACACGACGATGCGCCAGCTCGTGGTCGGCATGGACGCGACCGATGTCGTCGGCATCTGGTCGCGGATCTACAAGATGCAGCTCGCGAGCCATGGCATGGGCACCGCGGCGGCGCTCGCGATGAGCGGAATCGATCTCGCCCTCTGGGACATTCGCGGCAAGGCGATCGGCTGGCCGGTGTACAAGCTGCTCGGCGGCAAGGCGCGCGACATCCCCGCCTACGCGGGCGGAATCTCGCTCGGCTACCAGGAGCCCGCGCAATTGAACGACGAGATTCGCGGATTGCTCGCACGCGGCTACAAGGCCGTGAAGCTGCGCGTCGGCGACACGGTGGCCAACGATATCCTCCGGGTCGAGGCGGTGCGCAAGGCGTTCCCGGATCTCACGCTGCTGGCCGACGCGAATACCGCGTACACCGTGGATGACGTGCGCTACGTGATGCCCGCCTTCGAGGCGAATCGCATCCGCTGGCTCGAGGAACCGTTCGCGCCCCAGGACCATCGCAGCTACGCCGAAGCCAAGGCGCTCGGCCGTGTTCCCCTGGCCGCGGGCGAGAACCATTACACGCGATACGACTTCACACGCGTGATCGAGGATGGCTCGATCACGGTCCTGCAGCCCGACCTCTCGAAGACCGGCGGAATCACCGAGGCGCTGCGCATCGCCGCGATGGCCTCGGGATGGAAGCTGCAGATCAATCCGCACACGCTGCTCACCGGCATCAACATGGCCGCGAGCATTCACCTGCTGGCGTCGATCGACAACGGCGGCTCCTTCGAGGCCGACGTCGCCGCGGAGAACCCGTTCCGCGACGAGCTCTGCACCCCGGCCCTCGCGGTCGACGCGAACGGCAACGTGCGGCCCAACGAAGCGCCCGGCCTCGGGCTCGAGGTCGACGTGAAGTTCCTGGAGAAATACCCGCTGATCGAAGGTCCCGCGTACGTCTGATGATCGCCGATGAGCACGGATAAGGAGACCGCGATCCTGCACGGCCTGATGAGCGGGCCGGACGGCGGCGTGCCGAAATACCTGCGGCTGCGCAACTCGCTTGCCACCGCGATTTCCGACGGGCGCTGGAAGGCGGGCGCGAAGTTCCCGACGGAAGAGCGCCTTACGCAGGCCACGGGATTGAGCCTCGGCACCGTGCAGCGGGCGCTGCGCACGCTCGCGGACGACGGCCTCATCGTGCGCCGCCACGGCATGGGCAGTTTCGTGTCGAGCGAAGAGGTGCCGATGAACGCGCCCTTCTACCACTGCCGCTTCCTCGACGACGACGGCGAGCTGCTTCCGATCTTCTCCAAATTCGTGCGCCGCCACGGCGCGCCGGCCATGGGACCGTGGTCGAAGCACCTCGGCGACACCGGCATCGCCTGCATCGAGCGCACCTTCTCGATCAACGGCGAGTTCTCGATCTATACGCATCTTTATTTCGACGAACGCCGGCTGCCGGCGCTCGCGAAAGCCGCGCCGGGCAAGCTGAGCGGAGTGAACGTGAAGGACCTGATCGCGCGCGAGCACCATATCTCGCTCGTGCGCTTCACCGAGACGCTCGGCGTGGGCATCCTTCCCCCGGAGGTGTGCGCCGCGATCGGCGTGAAGCCGAAAACGTCGGGAGCGATCCTCGAGATCGTCGCGCGCGACCGCAAGGGCGAGGTCGTCTATTTCCAGGATCTGATGATCCCGCCCACGCCCAGGCGCCTCTTCATCGCCAGCTGAAGGTAGGGTATTACCCCATCCGCTATCGGCCTGGCGGGGTATTGCAGCCGCGCAATTCCGGGAGCAGACTTGCGCGCAGCGTCGGCCTAACGGCCCGCGCATCAACAAGTCAAACAACGCTCGCGTAGTCCGGTCGGCCCATGAGGCAGCCCGGATCCACCAACTGATTCAGCAGGGGGACTACATGCGTTTCAATTCCATCCGCACGCTTGCGGCGTGCGTGGCTGCGGCGTTTGCCGCCATTTCCATTTCCATCCCGGCAGGCGCGGCGCGGCCGGTGCCCTTTTCCGACGACGACTCACTCCTCAGCCCGGTCGTGACGCCGGTCGGCATCGCCAACGCGCAGACGACCCTGGTGTTGAAGCTCACCGGCGATTCCGTCGCGGAGACGCAGGCAAATGCCGGGCGCAGGCTTTCCAGCAGCGAGAAGGACCAGATCAAGGGCAAGCTCAAGGGGCAGCAGGATGCGCTCCGCGGCAGCATCGAGGGGCTCGGCGGCAAGGTGGTCGCCCAGTACCAGTCTTCGTATAACGGCATCAAGGTGCGCGTCTCGCGCGAGAAGGCCGCGCAGCTCGCGGCACTTCCCGGAGTAGTCGCGGTGCGTCCGCTGCAACTGATGAAACCCAGCAACGTGCGCAGCATCCCCTTCATCGGAGTCCCCACGGTGTGGCAGAGCCTCGGCGTGCACGGCGAGGGCGTGAAGATCGCCATCATCGACACGGGCATCGACTACACGCACGCGAACTTCGGCGGCCCCGGAACGCCCGCGGCATACGCGGCGGCCCATGCCGCCGAGACGGCGCCGGCGAATCCGCTGTACTTCGGCCCGCTCGCGCCGCGCGTCAAAGGCGGCATCGACCTCGTCGGCGACAGCTATGACGCGGACCCGAGCTCCTCCACGTACCAGCCCGTTCCACATCCGGATCCGAATCCCCTCGACTGCAACGACCACGGCTCCCACGTGGCGGGCACCGCGGCCGGCTCCGGCGTGACCGCGGCCGGCAATACCTATACCGGCGCGTACAACGCGGCGACCGTGACCTCGCCCAACGACTGGATCATCGGGCCGGGCGTCGCTCCGAAAGCGGACATTTATGCGATCCGCGTCTTCGGCTGCAACGGCTCGACCGACGTCACCGTCGATGCGATCGACTGGGCCGTGGACCACGACATGGACGTGATCAACATGTCGCTCGGCTCGACCTTCGGCACGAGGGACGATCCCTCCGCGGAAGCCGCGACCAACGCCGCGAAGGCGGGCGTGGTCGTCGTCACCTCGGCGGGCAACTCGGGATCGAACCCGTACATGGTGGGCTCGCCCAGCACGGCGGATGGCGCGATCTCGGTTGCGGCGAACGATTCGACGCAATCCTTCGCGGGCGCGATCATCACGATCCCGAGCGGGCCGATGACCGCGATCAATGCGAACGGCGCCGTCCTTCCGCCCACGAGCGCGTACACGGTGAAAGTGCTCACGGGCGCCAACGTGCTCGGCTGCAGCGTCGCCGCTTTCGGCGGGCCGCTTCCGCCCAACACGCTGGTGGTCGTGCGGCGTGGCACCTGCGCGCGCGTGGCCAAGGCGATCTTCGGGCAGCAGGCCGGCGCGGCCGCGGTGGTGATGGTGAACAACGCCGCCGGATTGCCGCCCTTCGAAGGACGCATCACGTCGAACCCGGATGACGGCACTCCGTACACGGTGACGATCCCGTTCCTGGGCGTTTCCGGACCGGCTACGACCGCGGGCACCGATGGGGCGAAGCTTTCCGCCGCCAACGGCGCCCCCGCGACCGTCACTCCGGCCTTGATCGCGAATCCCGGGTTCAAGAAGTTCGCGGACTTCAGCTCCGCCGGCCCGCGTACCGGGGATAGCGCGCTCAAGCCCGAGATCACCGCACCTGGAGTGAGTATCGAATCGACGCTGAACGGCTCCGGCAACGGGGCGCTGATCATCTCGGGCACCTCGATGGCCTCGCCGCACGTGGCGGGTGTCGCGGCGCTCACGGTGCAGGCGCATCCGACGTGGAGCGTGGCGGACGTCAAGGCCGCGATCGTCAACACCGGCGCGCCCTCGGGCGTGGCGAACTACGCGACGCGCCTCGGCGGCACAGGGCTGGTGCAGCCGATAAGCTCCACGAAGACCCAAGTGGTCGCACGTATCGACGGCGACAACAAGTTCGCCTCCGCGCTCAACTTCGGCCTCGAGGAGATGAAGGACGACCTGCGCCAGACGAGCACCATCAAGCTGCGCAACAACGGCAATTCCGCCGCGACCTTCAGCATCGCGCAGGCGAACGCCGCGGGCGTGCCGCACACGGTGAGCTTCAACCGCTCGACGGTACGCGTCGGCGCGCATGACGACGCCGATGTGACCGTGACGCTGCGTGTTCCGGTGGCCACAGCAGGTGCGGCCAACGGCGCCGGATCGTCGTTCTTCGACGCCTCGGGCCTGGTGCAGTTCACGCCGTCGGGTACGGACAATGGCGGAGTGGCGCTGCGCGTGCCGTACTACGTGGTCACGCGGCCGCGGGCGAGCATCTCGACCGACCTCGGCAAGCTCACGGGCACCAATCCCTCGGCTGTCGCCACCGTCACCAACAAGAAGGGCGCGATCGCGGCCGACGCGGATTTCTACGCGTGGGGCATCAAGGACGCGAAGCTCGACGACGATGGCACCGGGGAGCACGAAAACGACCCGCGCAACGTCTCCAACGACATCCGCGCGGTCGGGGCGCAGTCGTTCCCGTTCCCGAGCGCTTCCAATCCGACGCGCACGCTGACGGTCTTTGCCGTCAACACCTGGAGCCGCTGGTCGAACGCTTCCTCGAACGAGTTCGACATCTCGGTGGACGTGGACGGCGACGGCGTGGACGACTACGTGGTCGTTGGCGTGGACCAGGGGCTGGTGCAAGCGGGCTCGTTCAGCGGCGTGATGGGCACTTACGTGTTCAGCACCCGCTCGGGCGGCGCCTCGGCCGCGTTCCTCGCCTCGGCACCCACCGACGGATCGACGGCGCTGCTGCCGGTGCTTTCGTCGCAGCTCTGCCGCACCGGCGAGCCGTGCCTGTCGGTCACGAACCCGCGTTTCACGTATCACATCACCAGCTTCGACCTGCTGAACGGCGGAGTGGACGAGGTGAAGGCCACGGCGAAGTTCAACCCCTGGACCAACGCCATCAGCACGGGCGGCTTCGCCACCGTGCCGCCTAACGGCACCGACTCGAGCAACACGGTCTCGGTGAACTCGGCCGAATGGGCGAAGACCCCGGCGCTCGGCGTGATGGTCGTGACGTTCGACAACAAGAGCGGCTCGGAAGAAGCGCAGCTCATCAAGGTCAATCCGAAGTAGCGATCAACTCCTTCCCACTGGGCGCACTCCTAGCTCTTCTCCCTCCCCCCTGGGGGAGGGTCGGGGAGGGGGAAACAAGAGGGCCGGCTCACGCCGGCCCTTTTTCTTTTCCGGCTTATGATTGATCCACACAAAAACCGGAGATTCAGCGATGAAACTCTACTACTCCCCCGGTGCCTGCTCCCTTTCGCCGCACATCGTCGCGAAGGAGGCCAAGATCGCGCTGGACCTGCAGAAGGTGAGCACCAAGACCCACGAGATGGAAGGCGGCGGCGACTTCTACGCGGTGAATCCCAAGGGCTACGTGCCGGCGCTGGAGCTCGACAACGGCGAGGTGCTGACCGAGGGCCCGGCGATCGTGCAATACCTCGCGGACCAGAAGCCGGCCACCGGGCTCGCCCCCGCGGCGGGAACGCTCGACCGCTATCGGGTGGAGGAGATGCTGGGCTACATCAACTCCGAAATCCACAAGAGCTACAGCCCGCTCTTCGATCCCAAACTGCCGCCGGAACTGCGCGAAGAGAAGCTCGCGACGCTGCGCAAGCGCTACACCTTGATCGAGGTGAAGCTCGACGGCCGCGACTACCTCTTCGGCGACCGTTTCAGCGTGGCCGACGCGTATCTCTTCACCGTGACACGCTGGGCGCGCATCGTGAAGCTCGACCTCTCGGCGTTTCCGAAGCTGCAGGCGTTCCAGGAGCGCGTGGCCGCGCGCCCCGCGGTGCACGAGGCCATGAAGGAGGAGGGGCTGGTGCACTAGCTGGCGCGCAACGATCCGGGAAGTTATGCTGCTACCCGAATCCCCACTATCCCACGGAGGACACGATGGCAACGAAGCCCAAGGGCACCATCCAACGCATCATGGACACGATCGGCGATCTGGTGAGACAGCCGATGTCCGACGAGTCGAACGAGGTGCCGACGGCCGCCGCGGTACGTGAAGGCAAGAAGGTGGCGAAGGGGCCGCGCAGCAGGAAGAAGAAGGCGGCCGTGAAGAAAACTTCCGCCAAGAAGCGCACTACCAAGAAAGCGAAGACGGGCGCGCGGAAGAAGAAGCGCTGAACGAGCGGGGCCGCGCCTCGCTCAGTACCTGGTGCTCGAACCCTTCACAGGATTCGCAGGGTCTTCGCCACCGGATCGATCTCGACCTCGGCGCCATTCGGAACCGCGGCAGTCACGTCCTCGTCGAATCCGGCGAGCATCGTGATGTCGCCGAGCGCGGCGCCCTGAGCCAGGATCGGGTTCACCGTGTTGAAGACGATCGCGAGCGGCACCTTGTCGCGCGAACGCATCTCGTGGAGCATCCAGGCGCTCGCCACGCCGCCCTTGGCGGTATCGAGCACCAGGATGCGACCGAGGTAGGATTGCCCCGCCAGCTTGTGCGCGGGCCGCGAGAAGATTCCGGCGATCCGGTCGAGGTCGTAGCGCGCCGAAAAGCCATCGTTCGCCACCAGCGCATCGCCGCGCACTTTCGCTCCCATCGCATGACGGGCGGTAAAGACCTTGCCGCTGGCCCCATGCGAGCGGTTGCCGCCCTTCGGCTGGAAAGTCACCGGGGCCGTCGCCGCCCCTTTCGTGCCGTCGCTCATCCGAGCCTCCCGGTCTGTGCCGCTTCCACGCAATCTTCCATCGAGGCCAGCATCGGCACGTAGCCGTAGCCGCCCAGGATGTTGACCATCTTCGCGCTGTTGGTCGCCAGGGTTTTCCAGCCGTTGGCTTCCGCGATTTCGCGCGCGTACGACTGGTAGAAGCACATGCCGGAGTACACGGTGCCACCCGCCGCCTCGATACGCTCGGTGTAGCCGAAGCGATCGCAGTCGGGCTTCACCTGCGGGCTCGTGACCGCCAGCAGCGGGATCCTGAACTTGCGGCCTTCGCACAGATCGGCGAGCGCGCGCAGCTCGTACAGGCTCAGTTGCGGCGCCGAGAACACCACCACGTCAACCTTGGTGTCGACGGCGTAGGACTGCTGCAGCGCCTTCACCTCGGCACGGCCGACCCGATGTCGGGGTAACCCGTCATCCGCGACGTCGGAGAGCCTGCAAGCCTCGGGCGTGATCCCGACGAGATGAAACAGCGCGACCGAACCGAAGCTCGCCATCGCCGCGCCGAAATGCTTCAGCTCGTCGGACGTCGGCGCGCGCTCGATCCCCTCGACCACCGGCACCGCCCAGTAGTTGCCCGCGAGCCGGCCGATGACGCCACCCAGCGCCCCCCAGTCGTTGAGCGACTCGGGAGTCCAGTCGACATGCACATGCAGCGTCGCCTGCCGTCGTTGATCGAGATGGAAGCCGTAGCGCGGCGTACGCCCGGTGATTCCCGCAGACAACGCCGACGGCCCTCCCTCGAAGTTGGAGCGAGCGCCACACACCGAATTCGAATAGATGACCACCCCGGTATCACCGAAGGCGACGTGCTCGCCGCGCGTGGCGGCAAGCACGGTCTGGTAGTTGATGCAGGTGTCGGTCATCGAGACACCGAGCTTCACGAAAGCGGCAACCGCGCGGCGCTCGAGATCGACCATCCAGTCGGCCTGCTTCAGTTTCTTCGCCTTGGCGAAATCGGTGCCGCGCGGATCGGTGATCGTCGGGATACGCACCTTGCGAACACCGGCCTTCGTCGCGGCAAGCGCCTCCAGCCATTTGATCCCCGCCTCCCCCAGGCTCTCGGTGTCGGCCATCACATGCGCCTGCGTCACCCGCACGAAATCCTGTGCCCCGAAGAAATCGCCAACCTTGAGCTGGTGCGCCAGCGCCAACTTCGGCACCTCGCCGAGATCGCCCGCGAGCATCGCCTTCTCCTCATCGTCCAATCGCATGGTGACTCCCCTTCGTCAATCGATCGTCGCGCCCGAGTCGCGAACAACTATTCCCCATCGCGCCACCTCCTGCCTCTGGAATTCGGCCAGCGACACGGGCTCGATCACCGGCTGCACGCCGAGGTTGCCGAGCTTGTCGCGGAACGCATCGGATCGCGCGATCCGCTCGATCTCGCCGCGCAGCTTGCCCACGACCTCGGCGGGCATGTTGGCCGGCCCGAACACGGCCCACCACGCCGTGGACTCGAAATCCTTGATCCCCGCTTCATCCAGCGTCGGCACGTCGGGCAGCGCCTGAGAGCGTTTCCTGCCGCTGATCGCCAGGGCGCGCAGCTTGCCCGAGCGCACATAGGAGATCACCGACTGCAGCGGGTCGAACATCATCGGGATCTGGTTGCCGAGGAGGTCGATGATCGCGGGGGCGCTGCCCTTGTACGGAATGTGCTGGAGCTTCACCTTCGATGCGGTGGCGAACATCTCGCCGGTAAGGTGGCCGGGCGTGCCGTTGCCCGCCGAGCCGTAGATCACCGTGCCCGGCTTCGCCCTGGCCTGCGTGATGAGGTCGTTGACGGAAGCGAATCCGCCCGCCGGATTCACGACCAGCGCGACCGGAGAGCTCGCCACCAGCGCGATCGGCGTGAAGTCGCGCACCGGGTCATGGGGCAGCTTGCGATACAACGCGGCGTTGATCGCGTTCGTGCCCACGGTGCCCATCAGCAGCGTGTAGCCGTCAGCGGGCGATTTGGCGACAACATCGGCGCCGATCGAGCCGCCGGCTCCGCCGCGATTTTCGACGATCACCGGTTGCTTCAACGACTCGCCCAGCATCTGCGCCAGCGGGCGCGCGACGATGTCGGTCGGACCTCCGGGCGGAAACGGGACGATGAGGCGCATCGGCTTGTCCGGGAAGGACTGGGCGAACAGCGGACCCGCGGCGAAGCTCGCGACGAGGAGCGCGAGAACGGAACGCCGAATCGACCGATCGGTCGCGGCCATCACGCCCTCTGCACCAGACGTTGGCGCAGCTTGCGCGCCTCATCGCCCATCCGCGTGAAATGAAAGTCCTTGAGCTCGGCCTGCAAGTTGTCGACCGACCACAAGGCGGACGCTTCGGGCTCGATCATCAGCTCCACGAACCGCGGCCCTTGCGAGAGCTACCGGCCCGGCTACGCGGCGTCGAGCTCCGCCGCGGTGGAGAATCGTGACACATCCGGGTTGCCTGCGGCCTTCGCGAGGCCGGTGAAGTCCAGCGCACCTGACGCGGGGATCGGAATGTTCGCGAGGTTCTCGAACCACACGCCATTGTTGAAGACGAAGTGCACGAAATTCGGCGGACGAATCTCGGCGGTACTGACGAGCGAGCCGAGCTGCATGACGAGGCTTCCATCGCCATCGAGCACCAGCACCGGGCGATCGGGTTGCGCCACGGCTAGCCCCAATCCGAGCGCGCTCGCACCGCCCATGAGCGGCACGCACGCGATGTTCAGGCCTTCCGGGTCGAGCCGGTCGACATGCTTGATCGCGGACATCGTGCTCACGACGATCGCGCGG
>JANPHA010000263.1:0-16462 GCA_031424255.1 Burkholderiales bacterium
CGCAAGGGGGTGGCCTTCCGCGATGCCCACGAGGTCGTCGCGCGGGCGGTGCGCGCCGCCGAGGCGGCCGGCAAGGACCTGCCGGAGCTCGGCCTCGCGCAGCTGCAGCGCTTCTCGCCGCTCATCGCCGAGGATGTCTTCGCGGTGCTCACGCCGGAAGGATCGGTCGCTTCCCGGCGCCACATCGGTGGAACCGCGCCGGAAGCGGTGCGCGCGGCGATCGAGCGCGCGCGCAAGCGCCTCTAGCTCGCCTCTTCGGTCTTCGGGGCGTAGATGCGGCAAAGCTTGCGAGTCTCGGGGCCCGAAAGGCGATCGCCCATCTGCCCGCAGCGGTAGATGCGCTGCGAGAGCTTCTGGCAGTGGGAGCAGGTGTTGCAGACGCCGAACACCGTGCCCTCGTTGTCTTCCTGGAGCGTGGCGAGCGCCTCGCGCAGCGCGGAAGTGGCGTTGCGGATGCGGTTCGGGCTGATGTTGCGCGTCGCATTCTGCCAGGCGAGCGCCGGTTGCGACTCGGCGAGGAACTGCTCGCCCGCCGAGGAAAGGCGCAGCCGCACCACGCGCCGGTCGACATCGTCCTCGAAGCGCTCGATCAGGCCGCGGCGGTCGAGGAGCAGCAATGTCTGCGATACGGTGCCCTTGGTGAGGCCGAGGTACTCGGCGAGGGCCTGGGGAGTGTTGGAGTAGCGGTTCGCCCTGCTCATGTAGATCAGCGACTGCAGGTGAACCGGTTGCAGGGTCTCGTCGGATCCCGCCTTGCGCAGCTCGCTGCGCATCAGATTGCCGAGCCGTTCGACCAGCTCGAGCAGGACGATCGGATTCTTGTCCAGGCGAGCCTCCTTCCGGAATGCATGGCGGAAATCACCGCATTCCGCCATTAGTATCGGGTCGATACGATAATGTCAAGGATTTGCGCCGCGAAAGAATGGTGTCGGCTCGAAACAATGCCGCCGAGGGTGCCGTTTCGCGGCGCTTTGCGGCGTTTCGCGCGCCGCCGCGGCTAGCTCCAGGCGACGCGAACGCCCGACTGCGCCTCGATCACGCGAGCGAGCGAGGCGAACAGCTCGTCGCCGGAGCGCGTGTCGCGCCACGCGCCTTCGCGCGCGCTGAAATGGAAGCCGCCGGAGCGCGCCGCGACCCAGATCTCGCGGTTCGGCGTCTGCCGGTTGACGATCACGCGGCTCTCATCGGGGCAGGTGACGGTGAGCACGCCGCCCTCGAGGTCGCAGTCGAGCTCGTCGTGCGCCTCGACCGACGATTCGATGCGCGCGAGCACCGCGTCGACCGCCCGATGGAATTCCGATTCCGTCATAATGCCGGCCATGATACGCGCGCTCGCCATCGCCATCGCCGCCTTCGCGCTCGCTCTGGGCGGTTGCGGGCAGAAGGGGCCGCTCAGGCTTCCCGAGCCGCCCAAGCCGGCGACGCCCGCCGCCCCCGCCACGCCCCCGCCATGAAGCACCTCGAGCGCATCGCGGGCGAGCTGCGCCTGGACGGCGTGGCGCTCGCCGAAGTCGCGCGCCGCTTCGGAACCCCGTGCTACGTCTACTCGCGTGCCGCGATCGAAGCGGCGTTCCGCGAGTTCGATTCGGGCCTCGCGGGCGTCGACCACCTCGTGTGCTACGCGGTGAAGGCGAACTCGAACCTCGCGATCCTCGACCTGCTCGCGCGCATGGGCGCGGGCTTCGACATCGTCTCCGGCGGCGAGCTCGCGCGCGTGCTCGCCGCGGGCGGAAGTGCGGAGCGCGTGATCTTCTCGGGCGTGGGCAAGTCGGAAGCGGAGATGCGCTCCGCCCTCGCCGCGGGCATCAAGTGCTTCAACGTCGAGAGCGAGCCCGAGCTCGACCGGCTCGACCGCGTCGCCGGCTCGATGGGCAAGCGCGCCGCGGTCTCGCTCAGGATCAATCCCGACGTCGACGCGCGCACCCACCCGTACATCTCCACGGGCCTCGCCGGCAACAAGTTCGGAATTCCGCACGGCCGCGCGCTCGATGCCTATCGCCACGCCGCGCGCCTCGCCAACCTGCGCGTGACCGGCATCGATTGCCACATCGGCTCGCAGATCCTCGAGACCGCGCCGCTCGACGCGGCGCTCGAGCGCGTGCTCGAGCTCGCCGACGCTCTCGCCTCCGAGGGCATCGCGCTCGAGCACGTCGACCTGGGCGGCGGCTTCGGCATTCGCTACAAGGACGAGACGCCGCCCGACATCCCGGCGTACTGCAAGCGCCTCGCCACCCGCCTCGCCGGGCGCGGCATGCAGGTGCTGCTCGAGCCGGGGCGCGCGATCGTCGGCGCCGCGGGCGTGCTGGTGACGCGCGTCGAGTACCTGAAGCTCGACAAGGACAAGCGCTTCGCGGTGGTCGACGCCTCGATGAGCGAGCTGATCCGCCCGGCGCTCTACGGGGCGTGGCACGAAATCGTCGCGGTCGCGCACGCGCCCGGCCGCGAGAGCGCGCGCTACGACGTGGTCGGCCCGGTGTGCGAATCGTCGGACGTGCTCGGCACCGATCGCACGCTCGCGCTGGCCGAGGGCGACCTGCTCGCGATCCTGTCGGCCGGCGCTTACGCGATGGCGATGGCGTCGAACTACAACTCGCGGCCGCTGCCGCCCGAGGTGCTGATCGACTCCGGAGCGGCGATCGAAGTGCGCTCGCGCGAGCCGATCGCCGCGCTCTTCGCGCGCGAGAAACGTCTCGCGCGCGAGTGAGCCGCGGCGCGCGTGCAAAAACGCGCGATGCGCACCAAGTTGGTGTCGGGTCGATACCAAAACGTATCGAGTCGCACCAAATAGTCACCCTTGACACGCGCTTATTTCACGGTTCGCGACTATCATCCGTTCACCAACGTCGTTCGATGAGAATCGAAAGCTTGGTAGTGCGGCAGCAGCAAGGTGGCCCGAATGGGCGCCCCGCACGAATTCGACCCACATTGAAAGGAGTTGAACATGGCTGCGAAGAAAAAAGCTGCGAAGAAGAAGCCCGCTGCAAAGAAAAAGACCGCGAAAAAGAAGACTGCTAAGAAGCGCGTAGCGAAGAAGAAGACGTCGAAGAAGAAGGCTGCGAAGAAGAAGTCTTCGAAGAAGAAAGCTGCGAAAAAGAAAAAGCCGGCCCGCAAGGCGGCTAAAAAGAAACCCGCAGCGAAGAAGAAAGCGGCGAAGAGAAAGCCCGCGATGACGTCGATGGCCCCGATGAAGCCGATGGCTCCCGCGGTCACCCCAGTCATCACGCCGCTGATCAAGCCGATGAGCTAACCGGGAGCCCCAGGCCTCCGATAGCCCAGCGGCGAGACCCGAATACGAGGCGCGACCCGACCGGTCGCCGCGCACGCGGTCAGCAAGACGGCCGGGTAGCGCCTCGCAAGCGGGCAGCCAGGAGCCTCCCCCGGCTCACGATCCCCGCAACGGCCAGCTCGCAAGGGTCGTGTAACGCCCGGTTCCCTCGCCGGAGCGAACCAACGCGACATCGCGTGCTTCCCACCGAATCGCCTCGATCGACGACGGCGCCATGCCCTTGCCGACCTTGCGCACGAGCGTGAGATGCGGTGCAAACTCTCTCGCCTCGAGCTCGAAGCCCCGCGCGCGCAGGCGCCGCGCGAGATCCACCTGCAACGCGAGCAGCCCGGGCGGCGGCCGCGACATGCCCGCCCACGCGACTCGCGCCGCGCGAAAGGCCCCGGTGCGGTCGACTTGAAGGGCGAAGGGATCCGCTCGAAGCCCCGATGCCGCGCCGGCGGCGGCCTCGATCCGCTCCTCGTCCACGCTTCCGAGGAACGCGAGCGTGAGATGGATCTTCCCGGCCGCGACCGGCTTGCCTTCGCCCGTCGCCGCGATCTCGACGGCGAGCCGCGCGAGCCTGTCGCGCGCATCGGCGTCGGGCCAGAGGGCGAAGAACAGGCGCGCCATGCTCAGAGCAGGAAGAGTGTCGCGAGCCCCAGGAAGATGAAGAACCCCATGCTGTCGGTGATGAAGGTGAGGAAGACGCTCGAGCCGACGGCGGGATCGCGGCCGAAGCGATCCATCGCGAGCGGCACGAAAATTCCCGCGAGCGCGGCCACCACGAGGTTGAGCAGCATCGCGAGCGCCATCACCCCGCCGAGCGCCACGTTGCGGTAAAGCGCCCACGCCGCGAGCCCCAGCACCCCACCCCACACCACGCCGTTCAACGCGCTGATGCCGAGCTCCTTGTAGAGCAGGCGGCGCGCGTTCGAGCTGCTCACCTGGCCGAGCGCCAGCGCGCGCACGATGAGCGTCGTGGTCTGGTTGCCGGAATTGCCGCCGATGCCCGCGACGATCGGCATCAGCGCCGCGAGAGCGGCGAGCTGCGCGATCGAGCCCTCGAACGCGCCGACGACGCGCGAGGCGACGAACGCGGTACACAGGTTCAATGCGAGCCACGGCCCGCGGTTCTTGGCGCTCGCCCAGACGCTCGCGAAGATGTCCTCGTCCTCGCGCAGGCCGACCTTGCCGAGCTCCTGTTGCTCCTGGCGCTCGCGCACGTACTCGAGCACCGTCTCGACCGGCAGCCGCCCGATCACGCGCCCCTCGGCA
This sequence comes from Burkholderiales bacterium, assembly GCA_031424255.1. GTDB lineage: Bacteria > Pseudomonadota > Gammaproteobacteria > Burkholderiales > Usitatibacteraceae > Usitatibacter. The sequence goes on from JANPHA010000263.1 coordinate 4,544, forward strand.
TCGACCACCGGCGCCGACACCAGGTTGTAGCGATCGAACGCCTCGGCCGCCTCGTCGGCGTCGTCCTCGGGGCGGAACGAGACCACGTCGGGGTCGTGGAGGCCGGCGATCGGAACCTCGGGATCGGTGACCAGCAGCTTGTTGAGCGCGAGCGCGCCGACCAGGCGCTCGTCGCGGTCGACGACGAAGAGCGCGTCGGTCTGGCTCGGCAGCTCGTCGTAGCGCCGCAGGTAGCGCAACGCCGCCTCGCAGGTCACGTCGTCGCGAATGCTCGCGACCTCGAAATCCATCAGCGATCCGACCGTGCCTTCGGGGTACGAAAGCGCGGACTGCAGGTCGGCGCGGTCCTCGGCATCCTGCGCCTCGATGATGTCCTGCACGACCTCGTCGGACAGGTCGGGCGCGAGGTCGGCGATCTCGTCGACGTCGAGGTTCTGGGTGGCCGCGACGATCTCGGCGCTGTCCATGTCCGCGAGCAGCGTCTCGCGCACCGCGTCGGAGACCTCGAGCAGGATCTCGCCTTCGCGATCGCCGCTGCGCACGAGTCCCCAGACCCACAGCCGGTCCTCGAGCGGCAGGCCCTCGAGGATGTAGGCGACATCGGCGGGATGCAGGTCGTCGAGGAACGACTGGACTTCGCGCGCGACCGCCGCCTCGGCCCCCTCCTCGAGCGCGCGGCGCGCGAGCAGGTGCTCGACCGAGGCGAGCCAATCGGCGGGCGACGGCGTATCGTCTTCGGCGCGGGTGGCCACGCCTTTCATGGAAGCTCCGCGGAAGGCATGCGCGCGAGGATCATCTGGGTCTTGCGGTGGAGCCACGAGGTGCTGCGGTTGCGATCGTAGAAGCGCGGATTGGGGACCATGGCAGCGAGCCGCGCGGCCGCTTCGGGGCCGAGGTTGCCAGCGCTCGTGCCGAAATAGTGGCGCGCCGCCGCCTCGGCGCCGTACACGCCGTCGCCCCACTCGATCACGTTCAAGTAGATCTCCAGGATGCGGCGTTTCTCCATCGCATGTTCGATCATCACGGTGATCAGCGCCTCCTGCCCCTTGCGCCACGGGCTGCGCTCCCCGGTGAGGAACAGGTTCTTCGCGAGCTGCTGCGAGATCGTCGAGCCCCCCGCGACCACGCGTCCCTTCTGGCGATTCTTCTCGCGCGCCTTCTCGATCGCTTCCCAGTCGAAGCCCTCGTGGTCGACGAACTTCGCGTCTTCGGCCGCGACGATGGCGCGCTTGAGGTTCATCGAGATGCGATCGTACGGCACCCAGGTGTGGGCGAGCTTCGCCTCGGGGTTGGCGGCGCGCAGGCGCTCGAGCCGCTGCTGCATGAAGGCCGACGTTCCCGGGTTGTGGTCCCTCCACCACAAGACGCGCGCGAGGAAGGAAAGCTGGACGGCGAGGAAGATGCCGGCCGCCGCGAGGCAGAGCCAGGCGATCGCTTGCAGGAACTTCTTCATGCCGTTCGCCGCCGCAACTGCGCGAGCACCGGGGCGGTTTGCGGCAGGCGGCCGCGCCACAGCCGGAACGATTCGGCCGCCTGCTCCACCAGCATCCCCAGCCCGTCGGAAGTGCGCGCGCCGGCGCGCGCGGCGCGCCCGAGGAATGCGTGGGCCGCGGCTCCGTACGCCATGTCGTAAGCGAAGACATCGCTCCCGAAAAGGTGCGACGGCAACTCAAGCGCCTCGCCGTGCGTCGAGCTCGAAGTCGCATTGATGACGATCTCGAAGCGCGTGGCGGGAATCGACGCGAGCGCCACGGCAGACACCGCGCCGCGGTCGCCCAAGCGCGCGGCGAGCTCGCGCGCGCGCTCGGGCGTGCGGTTCGCGATCACCAGCCGCGCGGGCTCGCGTGCCAGCAGCGGTGCCACGACGCCACGCGCCGCGCCGCCCGCGCCGAGCAGCAGGATGCGCGCGCCATTCACCTGCAACCCGAGGTTCTTCTCGAGGTCGGCGATGAGACCCGCTCCGTCGGTGTTGTCGGCCTCGATCACGCCGGCGCGATTCGCGAGGAAGTTCGCCGCGCCGGCGGCGGACGCGCGAACGGATGCGCGCTGCGCGAAGCGCAACGCATCCACCTTGAAGGGCAGCGTCACGTTCGCGCCCATTCCGCCGGCGTCGAAGAAATCGCGCGCGCTCGCGTCGAATTCTCCCGGCGGCGCGAGCAGCGTCGAGTAGTCGATCGATTCCCCGGCCTGCGCCGCGAACAACGCGTGGATCGCGGGCGAAAGGCTGTGCGATATCGGATTGCCGATGACGACGTAACGATCCATCGGTAGATGGGAAGCGATCGGGGAAGAGTGGGGGAGGAAGCGCGCCGCCATGATAATTCACTCGCCGCGCGCGCTTCCAATTTAATGGTATGGCGCGCGCCGCTTCCCGCATCCGCACATCATGCTCTATGATGGTGCAAACATCGGAATGCGGCCCCATGATGGTGCCAGGAAGCCGGCGCATGGGCACTTGTCCTCATGCTTTCAATCGCTTGAATGCGCTCTGGAATGGCATGTTTTCTGCTATCTCATGGCCTCTGACGGACTTCTCAGGCCCACGCTCCCCATTTTCGGGCGTAAACCACCAATCAGGAGAGATCAATGGCAGCTGGCGGCGACGTGTTCAAGACAATCAAGGAAAACGAGGTCAAGTTCGTGGACCTTCGCTTTACCGATACAAAAGGCAAGGAGCAGCACGTCACGGTCCCGGTGAAATTCTTCGACGACTCCAAGTTCAAGGATGGCCACGCGTTCGATGGCTCCTCGATCGCGGGATGGAAGGGCATCGAGGCATCGGACATGCTGTTGATGCCGGATCCGGATTCCGCGCGCATGGATCCGTTCTATGACGAGCCCACGCTGGTGCTCACCTGTGACGTGCTCGAGCCACTCACCGGCAAGGGGTACGAGCGCGACCCGCGCTCGATCGCGAAGAACGCCGAGGCGTACCTGAAGAGCTCCGGCCTGGGCGACACCGCGTATTTCGGCCCCGAGCCCGAGTTCTTCGTGTTCGACGCGGTCGAGTGGAAGGTCGACATGTCGGGCAGCTACGTGAAGATCACCTCGGAAGAAGCGCCGTGGTCGACCGATGCCAAGCTCGAGGGCGGCAACCTCGGACATCGTCCGCCGGTGAAGGGCGGCTACTTTCCCGTGCCCCCGGTCGATTCGCTGCAGGACATCCGCTCCGCGATGTGCCTCGCGCTCGAAGAGCAGGGTGTCGAGGTGGAAGTGCATCACCACGAGGTCGCGGCTCCCGGCCAGTGCGAGATCGGCACCAAGTTCAACACGCTGGTGAAGCGCGCCGACTGGCTGCAGATCCTCAAGTACACGGTGTGGAATGTCGCGCGCTCGTACGGCAAGACCGCGACCTTCATGCCCAAGCCCATCGTGGGCGACAACGGCTCGGGCATGCACGTGCACCAGTCGGTGTGGAAGGGCGGCAACAACCTCTTCGCGGGCGACGGCTACGCCGGGCTCTCGGACTTCGCGCTCTTCTACATCGGTGGCGTGATCAAGCACGCGAAGGCGCTGAACGCGATCACCAACCCGGGCACGAACTCGTACAAGCGCCTCGTGCCGGGCTTCGAGGCGCCGATCAACCTCGCGTACTCCGCGCGCAACCGCTCCGCTTCGTGCCGCATCCCGTTCGTGTCGAGCCCGAAGGGCCGCCGCGTCGAGGTGCGCTTCCCCGACCCGACCTCGAACCCGTACCTGTGCTTCGCCGCCCTGCTGATGGCGGGACTGGACGGCGTGCAGAACAAGATCCATCCGGGAGATCCGCTCGACAAGAATCTCTACGACCTGGAGCCGGAGGAAGCCGCGAAGGTGCCGCACCCGTGCGCATCTCTCGACGAGGCGCTCGAGAACCTCGACAAGGACCGCGAGTTCCTCACGCGCGGCGGTGTCTTCACCGACGACATGATCGACGCGTACATCGCGCTCAAGTACGAGGAGGTGCAGCGATTCCGCATGACGACGCACCCGGTCGAGTTCGACATGTACTACTCGTCCTGATCGGGCCTGCCATGAGCGAAAGGGGCGGGCCTCCGCCCCTTTTTTCTTTTTCGGGCCGCCGGCGTTCGCCCGCTTGTGTTCGCCGCCGGACAATACCACAACCTATTGTGAGGAATGCCACATATCTCTTTGATCTGGTTGCTTTTTCGGTGATCGCTGCCTATCCTGTCCGTCCGGTTTCGCGAAAGGAAGCGCGGCATGAAAACCGTGTGGGTCGCAAGCTTGGCAGTCGCCTTGTCGACGACGGCGTTGGCGCAGACGACGATCTACAAGCATGTCGACGAGAGCGGCCGCGTCACCTATTCGAACAAGCCGATGAAGGGCGCGACGGTGATGGAGCTCGAGCCGATCACGATCGTGGCGACGCCGCCCGCCGTGGTGGCCGCCGCGCGCACGAGTGCCACGGCTGCGCTGGAGAAATCCAACGCCGCCGTCGAGCGGTCGATCCCGGTCGTCGAGAAGGCGCGGCCCGCGGTGGCGACGCTCACGCCGGTCGCCACGCTCGCGTCGATCGATATCTCGACGCAGAAGAAGCGCGACAACGATCGCCGCAGGATCCTCGAGGACGAGCTCAGGCAGGAAGAGGACTCGCTCACGACTCTGCGCGCCTCCATCCTGCAGGAGCAGCAGAACCCGGCGCTGGTCGCCGCGGTGCGGGTTGCGCAGCAGGCGGTCGACCCGACGCCGTCGCAGCTGACCGAGTTCCGCGGGAACATCGACAAGGTCTCCGGCCGCATCCGGGGATTGCAATCCACCGCCGCCGAGCACGAAAAAAACATCGAGGCGCTCAAGAAAGAGCTCGGCGCGTTGAAGCCCTAGCCTCGAGCAGTCCCCTCTTCCGGCACTCCCTTCCCGCCGACGCGCCCGCCGCCCTGGCTGGCGCGGTTATTGCTCCCTTTACGGTCGGCAGATCGTGAATTCGTCATACATCGGACTCGAGCTGCTTTCGACCGCCGTGCTGATGCTCGACGAAAGCCTCCACGTGACCTATGCAAACCCCTCCGCGGAGACGCTCCTCGCCCACGGGCGCAAGCATCTCATCGGCGTGAAGCTCCATCGGGCCCTGCCGGGCAACGACGAATTCATCCAGCGGCTCGAGCAATCGCTCGACGCCGACGCGGGCTTCAACGAGAACGATCTCGTGCTCGACGTCCTCGGCGAGCCGATGCACGTGCATTGCGTGATCACGCCGGTGGACGCGGCCGGCGAGGCGCGGCTGGTGGTCGAGCTGCGCCAGCTCGAGCAGCAGCTGAAGATCGCGCGCGAGGCCAAGATCCTCGAGCAGCAGGAGGCCAACCGCGAGCTGATCCGCAACCTCGCCCACGAGATCAAGAATCCCCTCGGCGGCATCCGCGGCAGCGCGCAGCTCCTCGAGCGCGAGCTGAAGGACCCGGAGCTGCGCGAGTTCACGCAGGTGATCGTGAAGGAGACCGACCGGCTGCAGTCGCTCATGAACCGCCTGCTCACTCCGAGCCGCCTGCCGCGCGTCGAGCCGATCAACGTGCACGAGGTGATGGAGCGCGTGCGCACGCTGCTGCTCGCGGAGTTTCCCGAGGGGCTCGCGATCCGGCGCGACTACGACACGAGCCTGCCGGACCTTGACGGCGACAAGGAGCAGCTGATCCAGGCGATCCTCAACGTCGCGCGCAACGCCGCGCAGGCGACCGCGGGCCGCGGCGAGATCCGCTTCCTGACCCGCATCGCGCGCCAGGTCACGATCGCCCGCAACCGCTATCGCCACGCGATCGCGGTCTCGATCGAGGACGATGGCCCGGGCGTTCCCGCCGAGCTCGCCGAACGCGTCTTCTATCCGCTGGTGAGCGGGCGCGAGGGCGGCACCGGGCTCGGGCTGTCGCTCGCGCAGAACTTCGTCTCCCAGCACCAGGGCCTGATCGAATTCGAAAGCATTCCCGGCCGCACGCGTTTCACCATCCTGCTTCCCGTTCGCGAAAGGACTCAATGAATCCCGTCTGGATCATCGACGACGACCGCTCGATCCGCTGGGTGTTCGAGAAGGCCCTGGCGCGCGAAGGCATCGCACACCGCACTTTCGGCGCCGCCCAGGAAGCGCTCGACCGGCTGCCCGACGAATCGCCCCAGGTCGTGGTGAGCGACATCCGCATGCCCGGCATCTCGGGCCTCGAGTTCATGCAGCAGTTGAAGGCGCGCCTTCCCTCGACGCCGGTGATCATCATGACCGCGTATTCCGACCTCGAAAGCGCGGTGGCGGCATTCCAGGGCGGGGCCTTCGAGTACCTGCCCAAGCCGTTCGACGTGGACCACGCGGTGGAGCTCGTGCGCCGTGCGATGGAGGAAAGCCGCCGCCAGGTGGAAGCGCCTCCGGACGACGCCGAGAGCCCCGAGATCCTCGGGCAGGCGCCCGCGATGCAGGAAGTGTTCCGCGCGATCGGACGGCTCGCGCAATCGCACGCGACGGTGCTGATCACGGGGGAGTCGGGCACCGGCAAGGAGTTGGTCGCGCTCGCCCTGCATCGCCACAGCCCGCGCGCCGCCAAGGCGTTCATCGCGATCAACACCGCCGCGATTCCCAAGGACCTGCTGGAAAGCGAGCTCTTCGGCCATGAGCGCGGCGCCTTCACCGGGGCGCAGACGATGCGCCGCGGGCGCTTCGAGCAGGCCGAGGGCGGCACGCTCTTCCTCGACGAGATCGGCGACATGCCCCCGGATCTGCAGACGCGCCTGCTGCGCGTGCTCTCGGACGGGCAGTTCTACCGCGTCGGCGGGCATACGCCGCTCACCGCGAACGTGCGCGTGATCGCCGCCACCCACCAGGAGCTCGAGAGCCGCGTGCAGCAGAAGCTGTTCCGCGAGGATCTCTACCACCGCCTGAACGTGATCCGGCTGCGGCTGCCGGCGCTGCGCGAGCGGCGAGAGGACATCCCCGCGCTCGCGCGCCACTTCCTCACCAAGAGCGCGCGCGACCTGGGCGTCGAGGGCAAGCGCCTCACCGACGCCGCGATGCAGTTCTTCGCCGCCCAGGACTGGCCCGGCAACGTGCGCCAGCTCGAGAACGTGTGCCATTGGGTCACGGTGATGGCGCCCGGGCAGATCGTGGACGTGAAAGACCTGCCGCCGGAGGTGCGCGGCGATTCCGCGTCGAGCGCCGCCGCCGAAGGCGACTGGCGGCGCGTGCTCGAGCGCGAAGTGGCGAGCCGCCTCGCGCGCGGCGAATCGGATATCGCCGATCCGCTCACGCGCGACTTCGAGACGGTGCTGATCGTGAAGGCCCTGCAGCACACCGGCGGGCGCCGGATCGAGGCCGCGGGCCTGCTCGGCATCGGCCGCAACACGCTCACGCGCAAGGTGCAGGAGCTCAAGATCGGGACCAAGGATTAGGTGCGCCGCTCGCGGCGCGGCCCGCGTCAACGCCGGAGGTATTTTTTCTCGAACTCCGCGGGCGGCAGCGCCGCGCTCTCGTAGAAGCCCTGGAACTCGTCGCAGCCGAGCTCGCGCAGCGCCCGATGCTGCGCCGCCGTCTCGACGCCCTCCGCCACCACCGACAGGCGCAACGAGTGCGCCATCGCGAGGATCGCGCGGATGATCGCCTCGTCGTTCGGGTCCTCGTGGATGTCGCGCACGAACGAGCTGTCGATCTTGATCGCGTCGACCGGCAGCTTCTTCAGGTAAGAAAGCGACGAGTAGCCGGTGCCGAAATCGTCGATCGAGATGCCCACGCCGAGCTTGCCCAGCCGGTTGAGCAGCGCCGCCTTCTCCTCGATGTTCTGCATCAGATGGCTCTCGGTGAGCTCGAGCTCGAGCGACGCGGGCTCGATGCGCGCGCGGCGCACCGCGCGGGCCACCGCGGCGTAGAGGCGCTCGCCGTCCACGACCTGGCCCACGGAGATGTTGACCGACAGCCGCAGGCCGGCCTTGACCGTGCCTTGCCATGCGCGGATCTGCTCGCACGCGTGGTCGAGCACCCATTCGCCGATCGGCACGATGAGCCCGGAATCCTCGGCCACCTCGATGAACTTGTCGGGCGAGAGCAGGCCGCGGCGCGGATGCTGCCAGCGGATCAGCGCTTCCACGCCCACCATCTCGCCGCTCGCGAAGTTCATGCGCGGCTGGTAGTGCAGCACGAGCTCGTGGCGCTTCAGCGCGAGGCGCAGGTAGTTTTCGACCGACAGCCGCTCCTGCGCGCGCGCGTTCATCTCGGCGGAGAAGAACTGGTAGTTGTTGCGCCCCTTTTCCTTGGCGTAGTACATCGCCACGTCGGCGTTCTTCATCAGCGTGGCGCTGTCGCGGCCGTCGGCCGGATACAGGCTGATGCCGATCGAGCACGAGGTGTTGAGCGGCTGGCCGTCGACCATCATCGGCGCGCCCATCGCGGCGATCATCTTCTCGGCCACCTGCTGCGCGCCCTCGTCGTCGGTGTCGCGCAGGTTCTCGAGGATCACCGCGAACTCGTCGCCCCCCAGCCGCGCCACCGTGTCGCTCGCGCGCACGCACGCGATGAGCCGCGCGGCCACCCCCTTCAGCAACTCGTCGCCCACCTGGTGGCCGAGCGAGTCGTTGATGGTCTTGAAGCGGTCGAGGTCGATGAACATGAACGCGAAGCCGGTGCGGTGGCGCGCGGCGTTGCTCACGCCCTGCTCGAGGCGATCGTGGAGCAGCACGCGGTTGGGAAGCCCGGTGAGCGGGTCGCGCGTCGCCAGGTACTCGGCGCGCTCCTCGGCGAGCTTGCGCGTGGAGACGTTGGTCGAGGTGCCGGTCATGCGCAGCGCGAGGCCCGCGTCGTCGCGCTGCGTGACCTTGCCGCGCGAGTGCACCCAGATCCACTCGCCCGCCTCGTTGGGCACGCGGTACTCGCAGTCGAACCCGTCGCTCACGCCCTTCAGCGCGTTGCCCATCGCCACCGAGAAAACGCCGCGGTCGTCGGGGTGGTTCCACGCCTTGACCTCGTCGCCGCCGAACGTGGATTCGCGCGGCTCGCCGCCGAGCAGCGCCGACCAGCTCTCGTTGAAGTAGACCTTGTTGTTCTTCAGGTCCCAGTCCCACAGCGCCAGGCGCGATCCCGAGAGTGCCAGGTCGAGCCTTTCCTTGGCGCGCGCCATCTGGCGCTCGTTGCGCTTGCGCAGCGTGATGTCGCGCGCGACGCCGATCATGTAGGTGCGCCCGGCGAGCGTGAGCGGCTTGCCGTTCACCGCGTAGGGGCGCACGTTGCCGGCGCGATCGACGATCTCGACCTCGATCGCGATCTCGAGCGCCTGGTCGACGACTTGCCGCAGCGCCGCCTCGACCTGCGGCCGGTCGCGGGGCGAGACGAAGTCCGCCGGGTGCATCGTGGCGATCTCCGCATCGGTGTAGCCGACCGCGGCGCCGAGGCTCGTGTTCCAGCGCAGCATCACGCCGTCGGAAGACACCAGGAAAAAGGCGCTCGAGAGGCTGTCCAGCACCGCCTCGAGGAATTCCTTCTCGCGCTCGAGGTCCTGCTCGGCGGCCTGGCGGCGGCGCACCTCGCCCTCGAGGCGCGTGGCGAGCGCATCGCGCGGCGACCCCGCCGCGGCCCTTGCCGATTCCGCCTGGCTGCGCGCCTCGAGCCGAGCGATCGCGAGCATCGCGATGTTGGCGAGCGCGGTGCGCTCCTGGAGTGTGAGCGAGCGCGGCACGCGATCGAGCACGGTGAGCGTTCCCACCACGAGCCCGTCGGGACAGGCGAGCGGCACGATGCCGATGAAACGCGCGCGCGGCCCGGCGGCGACGAGCGGGTGCCCGCTCCACTCGGTGCGCGAGGCGTCCTCGACGAACAAGGCATCGGTGAGCGCCGCCGCGCCGAACGCGAGCGATTTCTCCCGCGCAAGCTCGGCGAACGCGACCCCGAAGCGCGAGCGCAGCCGCTCGCGCTGGCCATCGAAGAACGACAGCCACGCCATCGGAAATCCGGCCACGTCCTGGGCGCGGCGGGTGAGCTCGTCGAGGGCGGCGAACGGCGCGTCGGAGTCGAGCACGCCGTAGGCGCGCAGGCGCGCGAGGCGCGCGTCGTCCGTGGCGCTGGGCAGCGGCAGGATCGAGCTCATGCTAGACGGCGAGCTCGCAGATCACCGGCGCGTGATCCGAAGGCCGCTCGAGCTTGCGCGGTTCGATGTCGATGGTGCACGAGGTGCACTTCGCCGCGAGCTCGGGCGAAAGCAGCACGTGATCGATGCGCAATCCCATCTTGCGGCGGAACGCGAGCATCCGGTAGTCCCACCAGGTGAACGATCGTTCCGGCTGCTCGAACAGGCGGAACGCGTCGGCGAAGCCGAGCGCGCAGAGGCGGCGCAGCGCCGCCCTCTCCGGCTCGCTGAACAGCACCTGCCCCTCCCACGCGGCGGGGTCGTGCACGTCGCGGTTCTCGGGCGCCACGTTGTAGTCGCCGCAGACCGCGATGCGCGGATGGGCCGCCATCTCCGGCTCGAGCCAGCGCTCGAGCGCTTCGAACCAGCGCAGCTTGTAGGCGTACTTGTCGGAGCCCACGCTCTGGCCGTTGGGCACATAGACGCTCACCACGCGCACGTCGCCGACATCGGCCGCGATCACGCGGCTCTGCTCGTCGGCGAATGCGGGGATGCCGCGGCAGACGACAGCGCTTTCGCGCTTCGACAGGATCGCGACACCATTGTAGGTGCGCTGGCCGTTGTGCACGCTGCAATACCCCGCGGCCGCCAGCTCCCCGGCCGGAAAGCTCGCGTCCTCGCACTTCGTTTCCTGCAGGCAGATCGCGTCGGGGGAATGCAGCGCGAGCCAGTCGAGCAGGTGCGGCATCCTCACCCGGAGCGAGTTGACGTTCCAGGTCGCGATCTTCACCGTGCGCGCGGCTACTTCGCCGGCGCGGGCTCGACCGTGCCTTCGGGGGCCTTGGGCGCGGCGGCGGGCGGCGCGGGAGGGGGCGCGGGTGCCGTGACCCGCTGGCCGGGAAGGCGCGTGCGGGGATAGCCGGCGGTATCGAGCGCCGAATTCCACACGTCTTCCTCGTAGCCCTTGATCTTGTTTTCCCCGATGATCAGGAAGGGCACCTCGGGCGTGCCGGCGAGCTTCTTCAGCGCGTCGGCATCGGCCTGGCTCGCCTGCGCGTTCTTCTCGGTGAACGGCACGCCGCGCTTCGACAGGAGGTCGCGACCCCGGCTGCACGCGTTGCCGCAATCGGTCGCGGTGTACATGGTCACCGGATTTCTTTTCACCGCGACCTGCGTGGCGTAGGGCAACTGCGTGTCGTCGGGCCCGCCGCCGCCGACGTTCTTCTGGGTCACGCTGGTCGCTTCCTTGGGCGGCGGCGTGTCGCTGAATTGCACCTTGCCGTCCTTGTCGACCCAGCGGTAGACGGTGGTCTGCGCCGCGGCGCCGAAGGCGCACGCGAGCGTCGCTGCAAGCAACCCACGAACGATTGTCGTGTAAATCATCGACTCTCCCCTTCAGGCCGTGGCCGTCATTCCATTATGACGCAGAAGCGCGTCGATCTGCGGCTTGCGCCCGCGGAACGCGACGAACGATTCGATCGCCGGGCGGCTGCCTCCCGAGGCGAGCACCTCGCGGCGGAAGCGCTCCCCGGTCTCCGGGTTGAGCACGCCGCTCTCCTCGAAGGCGCCGTAGGCGTCGGCGGAGAGGACCTCCGCCCACTTGTAGCTGTAGTAGCCCGCGGCGTAGCCGCCGGCGAAGATGTGCGAGAACTGGTTGGGGAAGCGGTTGTATCCGGGCGCCGGTACCACGGCCACCTGCGCGCGCACCTCGGCGAGGAGCCCCAGGATGTCACCCGCCGGATCGAAGCCGGCATGCAGCTGCATGTCGAAGAGCGCGAACTCCAGCTGGCGCACGAACTGCATGCCGCTCTGGAAGTTCTTCGCCGCCACCATGCGCTCGAAGAGCGCGCGCGGAATTCGCTCGCCGCTATCCACATGGCGCGTCATGGGGGCGACCACGTCC
>JANPHA010000264.1:0-9580 GCA_031424255.1 Burkholderiales bacterium
CGAGGTCCGCGAGGGCATCCATGGTGGTGATGCCCTTGGAGGCGAGCAACCGGGCGGTCGGGTTGTCCATGCCTTCCATGTTCTGCAGGTCCTCGGCCGCGTGCTCGACCGTCTCCTCGCTCTTGATCGCCTCGGTGAGCAGGGCGTTCCTCGCGCGGCGGCGCAGCTCGTTCACGGTCTCCTCGTCGAAGTCCTCGATCTCGAGCATCTCGTTGATCGGGACGTAGGCGACTTCGTCCAGCGAGGTGAAGCCTTCCTTCACCAGGATCTCCGCGACTTCCTCGTCGACGTCGAGCTTCTCCATGAAGACCGCGCGCGTGACGCTGGTCTCCTGCTCGCTTTTCTGCTCGCGCTCCTCGGTGGTCATGATGTTCAGCTGCCAGCCGGAAAGCTCGGAAGCCAGGCGCACGTTCTGCCCGCCCTTGCCGATGGCGAGCGCCAGCTGGTCCTCGGTCACGACCACGTCCATCGAGTGGCGCTCCTCGTCGACGACGATGGAGCTCACGTCGGCGGGCGCGAGGGCATTGATGACGAATTGGGCCGGTTCCGGCGACCACAGGATGATGTCGACGCGCTCGCCAGCGAGCTCCTGGGTGACCGCCTGCACGCGCGAGCCGCGCATGCCCACGCAGGTGCCGACCGGGTCGATGCGCTGGTCGTTGGATTTGACCGCGATCTTGGCGCGCAGGCCCGGGTCGCGGGCGGCCGCCTTGATCTCGAGCAGGCCTTCCTCGATCTCGGGGACCTCGAGCTCGAAGAGCTTCACCAGGAATTCGGGCGCTATGCGCGACAGGATGAGCTGCGGGCCGCGCGCCTGGCGGTCGATCTTGGCGATGTAGGCGCGCACGCGGTCGCCCACGCGCAGGTTCTCCTTCGCGATCAGCTGGTCGCGCGGCAGCAGCGCCTCGACCCGGCCCGATTCGACGATCAGGTTTCCGCGCTCGGCGCGCTTCACGGTGCCGGTCACGAGAGACTCGCCGCGCTCGAGGAAGTCGTTCAGGATCTGCTCGCGCTCGGCGTCGCGGATCTTCTGCAGGATCACCTGCTTGGCGGCCTGCGCGCCGATGCGCCCGAAGGTCTCCGCCTCGAGCGGCTCCTCGATCACGTCGCCCAGCGCGGCGTCGGCGTTCTCCTCGATCGCGTCGGTGATGGCGATCTGGTGCGCCGGCTCCTCGTGCTCCTCGTCGGGCACGACGGTCCAGCGGCGAAACGCGTGGTAATCGCCCGATTCGCGGTCGATTTCCACGCGCACGTCCACCTCGTCCTTGAAGCGCTTCTTGGTGGCGGATGCGAGCGCCATCTCGAGCGCCAGGAACACGGTGTCCTTGGCCACGTTTTTCTCGCGCGAAAGCGCGTCGACCAGCAGCAGAATGTCCTTACTCATGAACCCGAGCCTCCAAGCCCTTCATCACACGTCCGGCACGAGCCGGGCGCGGTCAATGTCCTCGAATGCAATATGCGTCCGCTCGCCCTCGATTTCCAGTACCACGCGGCCGCCTTCGACACCCACCACGCGCCCCTCGAACCGCCTGCGCCCCCCGATCGGGAGCTTCAACTTCACGCTCGCCTCGCGACCCGCGAAGCGCGTGTAATCTTCCAGGCGCTTCAACGGCCGGTCGAGGCCCGGCGACGAGACCTCGAGACGCTCGTAATCGATTTCCTCCACGGCGAAAGCGCGTGTGAGATGGTTGCTCACCTTCGCGCAATCCTCGACCGTGATTCCGCGCGGCGAGTCGATGAAGACCCGCAGCAATCCGGAACGCGAAGCTTCCAGATCGACGAGCTCGTAACCCATCCCGTCAAGCGTCGATCGAATCCACGTTTCGCGGTCCAAAACCGGTTTCACAAACAAAAAATGGGCTCGAGGCCCATCCCATCTTCAGAACCCTGAAATTTTAGCACGTTTCGCGTCCGGGCACGATTCCCCGGTGCGTCGCGCGCGGCTGCGCGCGGTGCCCGGACGGCTCGCGAGCGGTGTCTCGGAAAGGCCTGTTTCCGAGAGCCATATTGCGTGTTTTTCGCGCCCTTGGCGAGCCCTCGTCCACATGTGGTGATGGGCGACAACATTCCGCGACAAAACGCTACAGACCGAATTGTCACCTTCCGTAGCATCGGCTGGGCGAATCGGCGAAAAAAAGCCGGCGCGAAACCCAACAATCCGGGAGAGGGAAGACCATGACGTTCGCCCGAAAAGCGCTCGCCGCCGCGGCCACCGCCGCGCTTGCGCAGGCCGCCACGGACGCAAGCGCGCAAACGGCCCAGAAGGTCGAGAAGATCGAGGTGACGGGCTCCAACATCAAGCGCGTCGACCAGGAGGGCCCGGCGCCGGTGCAGGTGATCACACGCGAGCAGATCGAGAAATCCGGGGTGAACACCGTCTCCGAGGTGATCCGCAACCTGCCGTCGAATTCGGGCGGCTCCTACGACGAGACGTTCACCGGCAGCTTCGCGCGCGGATCCTCGGGCGTGTCGCTGCGCGGCTTGGGCCAGAAGTCGACCCTCGTGCTCATCAACGGGCGGCGCATGGCGGTGTACGGATTCGCGCAGAACCTGCAGGACAGCTTCGTGGACCTCAACAGCATCCCGCTCGCCGCGATCGAGCGCATCGAGATCCTGAAGGACGGCGCCTCGGCGATCTACGGCTCGGATGCGATCGCGGGCGTGGTCAACATCATCCTGCGCAAGGACTACACCGGCGCGGAGCTCACCGTCGGCGGCGGCGGCACCATCCATCGCGACGGCCAGGAGGTGCACGTGAGCGGCGCCGCCGGCGCGGGCGTGCCCGGCAAGGATCGCTACAACGTGATGCTCGCCTACGACTACTTCAACCGCGAGGCCATCTGGGGCCGCGACCGCTCGCTCACCTCGAGCGGCGACTACCGCCAGTATCCGGGCGGGGAGAACCTCCCCAATTCCACGCTTTCGAATCCCGGCACCTACCTGCGCCGCCCCGGCACCAATCCATTCCCCGGATTCACCCGCCAGCCCTTCGCCAGCTGCCCGGCGGATCGCGTGCTTTTCTTCGCCGCCAACAACAATTGCACCGAGAACGTCAACGTCTACCTCTCCGGCGTGCCCGAGACCCGGCGCGCCGGAATCTTCGGCCGCGGCACCTTCGAGATCTCGCCCGCCCTGAGCGCCTTCACGGAGATCGCTTTCAACTCGAACGACACCTTCACCCAGGTCGCGCCCTTCAGCGTGCCGAGCGCGCAGATCGGCCCGGGGCTCGCGCGCACGATCCAGGCGGTCCTGCCCGTCGGCCACAATTCCAACCCGTTCAGCGTCCCGATCGAAGTGCGCTACCGGTTCGACGACGTCGGGCCGCGGCAGATCGAGAACACGACCGACGCGCTGCGCGTGATCGCGGGCCTCGCGGGCGCCTGGGGAGCGTGGTCCTGGGAAGGCGCGGCCGGGTACACGCAGAGCAAGTCCGAGCAGAAGGACCGGAACAACATCCGCATCTCGGGGCTGCTCGCCGCCATCGCCGACGGCTCGTACAACTTCGTCAACAACGCGGCCAACTCCGCCGCGGTCTACGATCGCGTCCGCGTCAACTATTCGCGCTTCGGCGACTCGAAGCTGACTTTCGTCGATGCCAAGGTGAGCGGCGAGATTGCGCAGATGGCTCACGGGCCGCTCGCGGTCGCCGCGGGCGCGGAATATCGCCGCGAGGAGCTCGACGACCACTCCGACCCGGTGCTCACCACGGGCGATGTGCTGGGACGCGGCAGCACGCAGGCGGTGGGAAGCCGCAACATCACATCGGCATTCGTCGAGTTCAGCGTTCCCGCGCTGAAGAACGTGGAGCTGCAGCTTGCCGGCCGCACCGACCGCTATAGCGATTTCGGCAGCTCCTCCACGCCGAAGATCGGCATTCGCTGGAATGTCGACCCGGCGTTTCTCGCGCGCGCCACCTACGCCAAGGGCTTTCGCGCTCCGTCGATCCCGGAAAGCGGCGAATCGAGCGCCTTCTTCTTCCAGACGCTCAACGATTCGCGCCGCTGCGCCATCAACACGGTCTATTGCGCTCCGGTCTCGGTGCCCGGCTCCTTCTCGTCCAATCCCGACCTCAAGCCGGAGAAATCGGAAAGCTGGACCGCGGGCTTCGTATGGGAGCCGACGCGCTCGGCGAGCATCGGCGTCGACTACTACGCGATCAAGCAGAAGGACCTGGTCAGCTCGCGCGACTTCCAGACGATCCTCGACAACGAAGCGCGCTACGCGCAGTACGTGACGCGCGGGCCGCAGACCTCGGACGACATCGCGCGCGGCGCTCCCGGCCCGATCGTCATCGTCGCGGTGCCGTACGAGAACCTCTCGCAGGTCGAGACCAAGGGCGTCGACGTGGATGCGCGCGTGCGCTGGGCCACCGGCATCGGCAAGGTCACGCTCGGTTTCACCGGCACCTACATCATCACGTACAAGCAGCCGCTGGCACCCGAGGATCCGCCCACCGAGCTCGCCGGCAGCTACAACCTGCCACGCTTCAAGGGCGTCGGCACGCTCGGGCTCGACACCGGCCCGTGGTCGGGATTCGTGGCCGTCAACTACACGCACAGCTTCCAGCAGTCGACCTCCGCGACCGCGACCGCCGATCCGCGCATCAAGGCGTGGACGACGATCGACGTGCAAGGCGCCTACACGGGATGGCGCAACACGCGGCTCGTGGCAGGAATCAAGAACGTCGCCGACAAGGCGCCGCCGATCGCGATCACCGAGCAGCTGCTCTACACATTCCAGATGCACAGCCTGCGCGGAATGTTCCTGTATGCGAACGTCACCTACAAGTTTCGCTAGCCGTCGATGGACGCCTCCGATGTGAACGCGATCGAGCCCTCCGCGCGCGTGCTGCTGGTCGAGGACGACGAGCGGCTCGCCGAGCTCATCGGCGAGTACCTCGGTCGCAACGGGATGGACATGTTCTGGGTCGGGCGCGGCGACGCGGCCATCGAGCAGGCGTACGCGCTCGCCCCCGACCTCATCGTGCTCGACGTGATGCTCCCCGGGCAGGACGGCTTCGACATCTGCCGCGAGCTGCGCGCGCGCGGCGCCACGCTCCCGATCCTGATTCTCACCGCGCGCGACGAGGACTTCGACCGCGTGCTCGGGCTCGAGCTCGGCGCCGACGAGTTCATCGCCAAGCCGGTGCAGCCGCGCGTGCTGCTCGCGCACATCCGCGCGATCCTGCGCCGGGTGGGCATGCGCGATCGCCCCGGCGCGAGCGGCGACACGGTGGTCTTCGGCCGGCTCGAGATCGACACCGCGTCGCGCGAAGTGCGACTCGGCGGCAAACCGGTGGATCTCACGACGTCCGAGTTCGACGTGCTCTGGCTGCTCGCGCGCCACGCGGGCAAGGTGCTCTCGCGCAACGACATCCTGCAGGAGCTGCGCAGCCTCGACTACGACGGCTCCGACCGCTCCGTCGACTGCCGCATCTATCGCCTGCGCCGCAAGCTGGGCGACCTCGCCGACAGCGCCGAGCGCATCAAGACGATCCGCAACGTGGGCTACCTCTTCAGCCCGACAAACTGGTAGGCGCGGCGCGCGCGCGACCACCATGACGCGGCTGTTCCTGAAACTCTACGGCCTGCTGATCGCGACACTCGCGTTTTCCTTCGTCGTGCAGATGCAGCTGATGGACTACGTGTGGCGCCAGGTGGCGTCGGGCTTCGATTTCCGCGTGCGCTTCCAGCCGACCTTCCAGCTGATCGAGGAAAGCCTGGCGCCATTGCCGGCGCAGCAGTGGCCGGCGAAGTTCGCGCAGATCTCGTCGGGCTTCGCGCTGCCCGCGTCGCGGCTCGAGCGCTACGATCACTTCGCGCAGAAAGCGCAGCTGCGGCCCGAGCAATCGAGCGCGCTCGAGCACGGCGGCATCGTCTCGCTCGATCGCGACGGCGGCGGCTTCCGGCTCTTCAAGCGGCTGCGCGGCGGCGAATACGTCGCGGCACTGGACTTTCCCGGCCCCGACAATCGCCACGCGAAGCTGATCACGTACCTGGTGAACTGGGCGATCGAGTTCGCGATCGTCGCGATCCTGCTGTTCTTCTGGGTGCGCCCGTTCTGGCGCGACCTGATGCGGCTGCGCTGCGCCGCCGACGAGGTCGGCGGCGGCCGGTTCGATGCGCAGGTCGGCGTGGGGAAGGGGTCTCCCCTGCGCCCGCTCGCCGAGGCGTTCCAGGCGATGACCGGACGCATCGCAACGCTCCTGCAATCGCATCGCGCCCTCACCAGCGCGGTCTCGCACGAGCTGCGCACGCCGCTCGCGCGCCTGCGTTTCAGCCATTCGCTCGCGCGCGAGGAGCGCGAGGCGCAAGGCAAGGATCGATTCCTGCTGCGCATGGAACGGGACATCGCCGAGATCGACGCGCTCACCACCGAGCTGCTCGAGTACGCCAGGCTCGAGCGCGGCGCGCCGGCGCTGGCGCTGGAGAGCGTCCCGGCCGAGCCGTGGCTCGAGGACGTGCTCGCCGACGCGTGCGAAAGCGCGGCGAGCGCGGCGCTGCCGGCGCGCATCCGCTCCAGCGTCGATCTCGAAAGCTTCCGCTGCGAGCCGCGCTACATGTCGCGCGCGGTGCTCAACATGATTCGCAACGCGCTCGAGCATGCGCGCTCGACGATCACGGTCTCGGTCACCAACGAGGACCATCGCACGGTGATCCACGTCGACGACGACGGCTCGGGGATTCCGCCCGCGGACCGCGAGCGCGTGTTCGAGCCGTTCGCGCGCCTCGATCGCAGCCGGGACCGCGATTGCGGCGGCTTCGGCATCGGGCTCGCGATCGTGCGCCAGGTCGCCCGCTGGCATGGCGGCGAAGCTTCGATCACCGACTCGCCGCTCGGCGGAGCGCGCGTCACCATCGCCTGGTAGAGGCGCTCCTCTCCCTTCCCCGTTTCACGCGAAATTCGCCGCCGGAAACATCGGCGGCGCGCTTCGCATTCCATCGCCGCTTCGATAGTTCTCTCGCGCCCGACAAATTGCGTGACCGCGTGTTGCGGAAACGACACAAATCGAAATAACTTGTTGGAAATTTAGCGGTTCCTCGCTATCCTGCGCGATCACTCGGAATTGCGGTTCACAAGACCGTCCGGCCCCCACCGGCCTCATCAATTCATACAACCAGCGTCGGGAGAATTCATGAAGTACATCAAACGGAAAAAATTGCCGTCGACCGTGATGACGGTGCTCGGCGCGGGCGTCGCGCTGTCTGTGGTCGCTACCGCGGCCCAGGCGCAGCAGGCGCAGCGGGTCGAGAAGATCGAAGTCACCGGTTCCAACATCAAGCGCGTGGACACGGAGACCGTGGCCCCTGTGGAAGTCATCACCCGCGAAATGATCGAGCGCACCGGCATGCCGACGGTGGCCGAAGTGCTGCGCAACATCCCTTCGAATACCGGTGGAAGCTTCAGCGAAAGCTTCACCAACAGCTTCGCCCCCGGCGCGTCCGGCATCTCGCTGCGCGGCCTGGGCCAGAAGACGACGCTGGTGCTGCTCAATGGACGGCGCACCGCGGGCTACGGCTTCGCGCAGAACCTGCAGGACACATTCGTCGACTTGAACTCGATTCCGACCGCCGCGGTCGAGCGCATCGAGATCCTGAAAGACGGCGCCTCCGCGGTCTACGGCTCGGACGCGATCGCCGGCGTGGTCAACATCATCCTGCGCAAGGACTACAAAGGCCTGGAGGCGAGCCTCACCGGCGGCTACTTCGAGGGCAAGAAGGACTATCACTTCACCGCGACCGGCGGCTTCGGCGATCTCGCCAAGGACCGCTACTCGGTCTTCGGCACGTTCGACTACTACAAGCGCGACCTCGTGCTGATGTCGGATACCGATTTCGGCCACACGCGCGACTTTCGCGGCACGAACGGCGGGCGCAACAGCCAATCGCTCACGGGCGGCGGCACGTGGCGTCAACTGACGCCCGCCGGCGGCAACTCGAGCAACTTCCGCGCGATCACTGAGTGCCGCGGAACGGTGATCACCGGCCCGCAGGCCGTGGCGCTGGGACTCATCGCCGCCCCGCTCGGCAATACCGCCTTCAACCTGCCCGGCAACACGTTCTGCTCGCAGGACTTCAACAACGAGTTCACCGCGCTGCCGAAGGCAGAGCGCATGGGCTTCATGGGCCGCGTCACCAAGGAGTTCTCGTCGAACTTCACCGCCTACGTGGACCTGGGCCTCAGCCGCAACAAGAACTTCCAGGTATTCCAGGATCCGTTCTTCGCCGGCACCACCGCGCTGCAGCCGACCGCCGCCGGACTTCGCCCCTTCACGTACAACGTGACCTTCAACCCCGGCGTCGCGGGCAACCCGTTCCCGACGCAGGCGCGCTACAGCGGCGTGCTCGGCGACCTCGGCACGCGCAATAGCGAGCTCACCTCCGATACGTACCGCGTCCTGGTCGGCGCCAACTACACGGTGCGCACCTGGGACTTCGACAGCGCGATCGGTTGGTCGAAGAACGAGATCAAGCAGGTCAGCCAGAACGCCATCACGCTCGCGGGAACCAGCGGACTGTTCGGCGTGGGGACGGCTCCGCAGCCGCCGATCCCGGTCTCGTCGTCCTCGACGTATAACCTCGACCGTCCGTCGACCAACACCCAGGCGGTGCGCGACTCGTTCCGCATCAACTACCCGCGCAATGCCGATTCGGAGCTGAAATTCGTCGACACGAAGGGGTCGACCGAGCTCTGGCAGATGGCCGGCGGCCCGGTCGGGCTTGCTTTGGGCGGCGAGTTCCGCGACGAGAAGCTCTCCGATCGCCCCGACCTCAACGCGCAGGCCGGCAACATCCTCGGCGCCGGCGTCACCGCCACCGACGGCAAGCGCAACAGCAGCGCCGTTTACGCCGAGGTGGCGCTGCCGCTTACGCGCAGCATCGAGGCCCAGATCGCAGGACGCTTCGACCACTACAGCGACTACGGCAACTCCTCGACGCCGAAGATCGGCGTGAAGTTCAAGCCGACCGACTCGCTGTTGCTGCGCGCCAACTGGGGCAAGGGCTTCCGCGCGCCGACGCTTCCCGAGATTTCCCCCTCGGTCGCGACCTTCTTCACCCAGGTCAACGATCCGACCACCGGCCAGACGGTCAACATCTCCGGCATCTTCGCCGGCAACCCGAGCCTGAATCCGGAGAAGTCGACCAGCTACACCGCCGGGATCATCTTCGAGCCGTCGCAGAACTTCAGCATCGGATTGAACTACTACAACATCGACTGGCGCGACATCATCGCCTCGCCCAGCTTCCAGTCGATCGTGAACGCGGGCGATCCGACGCGTGTGGTCCGCGATCCGGCTACCGGGGCCATCGTCACGGTGTTCAGCAACTACATCAACCTCAACTCCACCAAGACCAACGGCCTCGACCTCGAAGCGCGTTATCGGATCAGCTCGAACGTCGGCAAGTGGACGACACGCGCCAACGTCTCCTACGTGAATTCGTTCAAGGAGGATGGCGTCGAGGTCGCGGGCACGAACGGCGGGGTCAATACCATTCCGCGTGTGCGCGGCAACATCGCGGTCGATTGGGACTATCGCTCGTTCGCCAACACCGTGCAGGTGAACTACACGCGCGGCTGG
>JANPHA010000265.1:0-6380 GCA_031424255.1 Burkholderiales bacterium
CCACCGACGGCAAGACGCACGAGCTGCCGCTCACCGGCTGCTTCATCGCCATCGGCCACAAGCCGAACACCGACATCTTCGCGGGCCAGCTCGAGATGCGTAACGGCTATATCGTCACCGAGAGCGGCCTGGAGGGCAACGCCACCGCGACGAGCGCGCCGGGTGTCTTCGCCGCCGGCGACGTGCAGGACCACGTCTATCGTCAGGCGGTCACCAGCGCCGGCACCGGCTGCATGGCGGCGCTCGACGCCGACAAGTATCTCGAGACGCTGGCGTGAAAAAGGACGACGACGCGGCGCTCTTTCGCGCCGCCGTGCACGGAACGCGACCGGCCCGTCCGGTGAATCGCATCGAGCCATTCCGGCGCCTGCCCGCCCCGGTTCCGGTCAAGCGCCTCGAAGACGAGCAGGCGGTTCTCGACGAGCTCGCACGGCTGGCGCTCGATGGCGTCGAGGACATCGAGATCGAGGACGACGGGCTCTTCCTGCGCACCGGCCTGCCGCGCGACATCCTGCGCAAGTTGCGCCGCACGCATTGGGTCATCCAGGACCATCTCGACCTGCACGGGCTCACCGGGGACGAGGCGGCGCTCGAGACCGCGCGCTTCCTCGCCGAGTGCCGCAAGCGCGGGCTGCGCTGCGTGCGCATCGTCCACGGCAAGGGGCTGCGCTCGCGCGGTCGCGAGCCGGTGCTGAAGAGCCGCATCCGCAAGCTGCTCACGCGCCGCGAGGAAGTCCTCGCGTTCGTCGAGCCGCGCGCGGCCGAGGGCGGTGGCGGCGCGGTCGTGGTGCTGCTGCAGGCGTAGCGCATGAACCTTCGCGTATCCCGGGTCGCGCTCGTGATCCTCGCGCTGGTCGCGCTCGCCATCGGCATCGACGCGATGAAGCGCCCGCTCGCCAATCCCGACGAGGGGCGCTACTCCGAGATCTCGCGCGAGATGGCCGCGAGCGGCGACTGGGTGACGCCGCGGCTGAACGGCATCAAGTACTTCGAGAAGCCGCCGCTGCAGTACTGGGCCACGGCGCTGTCGTTCACGGTGCTCGGCGAGCACGAATACTCCGCGCGCCTCTACGTCGTTGTCTGCGGCCTGCTCACGTTGCTGATCGTGGGCTATACCGGGGCGCGGCTGCGCTCGCCCGAGGCCGGCGTCGCGGCGATGCTGGTGCTGGTCGCGAGCCCGTATTTCATGGCGTTCGGCACCATCGTGACGCTCGACATGGGACTCACGCTGTGGACCACGGCGACGCTGTGCGCTTTCCTGCTCGCCGAGAACGCGCGCGAGCGGTCGCGCGAGCATCGGCGCTGGATGCTGCTCGCCTGGGCGGCGATGGCGCTCGCGGTCCTCTCCAAGGGCCTCGTGGGCATTGTGTTCCCCGGCGCCGCGCTCTTCCTGCACTGCGTGATGCGGCGCGATTTCTCGGTGCTGCGCCGCCTCGAATGGCTCCGGGGCCTCGCAATCCTCGCGGTGATCGCCGCGCCGTGGTTCGTGGCCGTGTCGCATGCGAACCCGGAGTTCGCGCGCTTCTTCTTCGTGCACGAGCACTTCGAGCGCTTCCTCACCAAGACCCACCGCCGCGTCGAGCCGTGGTGGTACTTCATCCCGATCGTCATCGGCGGCTTCCTGCCGTGGCTGTTCGCGCTTCCCGCGGCGATTGGGCACGCGTGGCGCGGCGAAGCGGGCAAGCCCGGCTTCCAGCCGCTGCGGCTCGCAATCCTGTGGGCCGCGTTCGTGATCCTGTTCTTCAGCGCCTCGGGCTCGAAGCTGCCGGCGTACGTGCTGCCGGCGTTTCCGCCGCTGGCGCTCGCCCTCGGCCTCTATCTCACCGAGGCCCCGGCGCGCCGGCTCGCGCTCTGGACCGGGCTCACCGTTCCGGTCGGGTTCGCACTGCTGTGGTTCGCGCTGAAGGCGCCCGAGGGCGCGCGCGACGAATGGTCGCGCTCGATGTACCAGGCGGCGCAGGGCTGGATGATCCTGGGCTCCGTGGTCCAGATCGCCGCCCCGCTCGCCGCGACCGCGCTGCTGCTTCGCGGCCGGCGCTGGCTGGCGCTCGTGATCGTGGCGCTCGGCACCGTCCTCACGATCGAATGCCTCGAGGACGGCTACGAGAAATTCTCGCCGCGCGTCTCCGGCCTGGAAGTGGCCGGAAAAATGAAGCCGCTGCTCAAGCCCGAGACGCGCCTCTACAGCGTGAACCACTACGACCAGACGCTGCCCTTCTACATCGGCCGCACGATCACGCTGGTCAACTACCGCGACGAGTTCGAGACCGGGCTCACGGCCGAGCCCGGCCTCGCGATCTGGGATACCGAGGAATTCGAGGACGAGTGGCTCCGCCCGGGCGATGCGCTGGCTATAATGCAGCCCGGCACATTCGAAAAATTCCAGCGGCAGGGCCTGCCCATGCAGGTGATTCACGAAGACCCGCGCCGCGTCCTCGTCCGCAAGCCGTGACCCCGCTCACCTTCTCGCTCCTGCTCGCCGGCGTGCTGCTCAATGCCGCGGCGCAATTGCTGCTCAAGGCCGGCACCAACCGCGTCGGCGAATTCGCGTTCTCGATGGACAACCTGGTGCCCGTGGGCGCCAAGCTGGCACTCAGCCCGTTCATCCTCGGCGGCCTGTCCTGCTACGTGGTGAGCGTGGTCGTGTGGATCCTGGCCCTGTCGCGCGTGCCGGTGAGCGTGGCCTATCCGATGCTCTCCATCGGCTACATCGTGAACGCGTTCGCCGCGTGGATGCTGTTCGGCGAATCGCTCACCGCGCAGAAGCTCGTCGGCATCGGCTTCATCGTGGTCGGCGTCTTCCTCGTGGCGCGCTCCTAGCGCGATGGACTTCCTGCCCTTCGCGCGGCCCACGATCGACGAGGCGATGATCGCCGCCGTCGCCGACACGCTGCGCAGCCGCTGGATCGTGACCGGCCCGCGCGCGGCCGCCTTCGAGAAGGCCTTGTCGGAGCGCTTCGGCGGGCGCCCCGTGCGCGCCCTCACCTCCGCCACCGCCGCGATGCAGGTGGCGCTCGAGTTGCTGCACATCGGCCCGGGCGACGAGGTGATCACGCCGGCGCAGAGCTTCTTCGTCACCGGGAACCTGATCGAGCGCTCGGGCGCCACCGCCGTCTTCGTCGACGTCGAGCTGCAGTCACGCAACCTCGATTTCGGCCAGGCCGATGCCGCGGTCACTGCGCGCACGCGCCTGCTGCTGCCGACCCACTTCAACGCGCCGATTCCCCCGGAGGCGCTCGCCGGATTCGCGCAACGGCACTCGGTGCGCGTGCTCGAGGACGCGGCGCTCGCGATCGGATCGCGCGCCGGCGATCGCGAGGTCGGCTCGACCGGCGACCTGGTGTCGTTCAGCTTCCATCCCAACAAGAACATGACCACGATCGAGGGCGGAGCGCTGGTGCTGAACGACGAGCGCGAGGCGGCGGTGGTCGACCAGCTGCGCTTCCACGGCATCAAGCGCCTGCCCGACGGCACGCGCGACGTCGAGATCGCCGGCGCGAAATTCAACTTCTCCGACGTGTCCGCGCGCCTGGGGCTCGAGCAGCTGGCTCTCCTCGACACGTGGTGCCGCGCGCGCGAGCGCCTCGCCCACCATTACTTCGCCTGCCTCGAGGGCGACGACCTGCTCACCGCCGAGCGCCTGGCGCCGCGCGCGAATCCCGGCCACAGCTGGAACATGTTCACCGCGCTGCTGCCGCTCGAGCGCATCGGGCGCACGCGCAAGGCTTTCATCGACGCGATGAACAAGGAGGGCATCGGCATCGGCATTTCGTACGAGGCGATCCACCTCACTACGCTCTTCCGCAAGAAGGGTTTGCGCGAAGGGCAGTTCCCGGTGTCGGAGCGCATCGCGCGCGAGACGGTCACGCTGCCGCTCTTTCCGGAGATGCGCGAGAGCGACGTGGAGCGCGTGTGCGAAAGCGTGAAGCGCGTGCTGCGCCGGAAGGCCGCATGAGCGCCGCGCCCAGGGTTTCCGTGGTGATCCCCGTCTACAACGAGGAAGCGGTGCTGCCCGCGCTCTTCGCGCGGCTCTACCCCGCGCTCGACGCGCTCGGCGTCCCCTACGAGATCGTGTTCGTGAACGACGGCAGCCGCGACCGCTCGGCGGCGCTGCTGCGCGAGCAGTTCCAGCAGCGTCCCGACGTGACTCGGGTGATCCTCTTCAACGGCAACTTCGGCCAGCTCATGGCGATCCTCGCGGGCTTCGAGCACGTGCGCGGCGATCGCATCGTGACGCTCGACGCGGACCTGCAGAACCCGCCCGAGGAGATCGGCAACCTGCTCGCGAAGATGGACGAGGGCCACGACTACGTGGGCTCGATCCGGCGCATGCGCCAGGATGCCGCGTGGCGGCGCTGGGCCTCGAAGGCGATGAACCGGTTGCGCGAGCGCATCACCCACATCAAGATGACCGACCAGGGGTGCATGCTGCGCGCCTACGACCGGCCGATCATCGACGCGATCGCGAGCTCGCGCGAGGTGAGCACCTATATCCCGGCGCTCGCCTATTCGTTCTCCCACAACCCGACCGAGGTGGAAGTCGACCACGAGGAGCGGCATGCGGGCGAGTCCAAGTATTCGCTCTACAAGCTGATCCGGCTCAACTTCGACCTGGTCACCGGCTTCTCGGTGCTGCCGCTGCAGCTCTTCTCGCTCTTCGGGATCTTCATCTCGCTGGTCTCGCTCGGCACCTACGTGGTGGTGATCGTGCAGCGCATCCTGAGCGGCACCGGCGACGGGCTCTGGGTCATCTGGGACCGCGACATCCTGCAGTTCTTCTTGACCGGAGTGGTGCTCTTCGGCCTCGGGCTCATCGGCGAATACGTCGGCCGCATCTACCAGCAGGTGCGCGAGCGGCCGCGCTACATCATCCAGGCGCTGCTCGAGAAGACCGATTGATGGGCACGAGCGCCGTGGTCTTCGCCTATCACGATGTGGGCGTGCGCTGCCTCTCGGTGCTGCTCGCGCACGGCGTCGACATCCCGCTCGTGGTGACGCACCGCGACGATCCGAAGGAGACTATCTGGTTCGCGAGCGTCGAGCGGCTCGCGCGCGAGCACGACATCGAGGTGGCGCTGCCGGACGATCCCGCGCAAATCGAGGCGCAGGTCGCGGGAGTCGCGCCCGATTTCCTCTTCTCGTTCTACTATCGCCACATGCTTCCCGCGACGCTCCTCGGGCGCGCACGCCGCGGCGCCTACAACATGCACGGCTCGCTGCTGCCCCGGTATCGCGGGCGCGTGCCGATCAACTGGGCGGTGCTGCGCGGGGAGCGCGAGACGGGCGCAACGCTGCACGAGATGGTCGCCAAGCCCGACGCGGGCCGCATCGTGGACCAGATGGCGGTGCCGATCCTGCCCGACGATCGCGCGGTCGATGTGTTCCGCAAGGTGACGACCGCCGCCGAGATCGTGCTCGACCGCGCCCTGCCCACCCTGATCGACGGGAGTGCCCGCCCGTACGCGCAGGATCTCGCCCGGGGCGGCTATTTCGGCGCTCGCAAGGCCGAGGATGGACGCATCGACTGGAGGCGCGGGGCGCGGGAGATCCATGACCTGGTGCGCGCCGTGGCGCCGCCGTATCCCGGAGCCTTCACCGATGTCGCGGGCGCCCGCTTGCGGCTTCTGCGCACGCGCATCCTCGCGGGAAACGGCGAGCGCGGCGCGCCCGCGCTCTCGCTCGATTCGCGCGGGCAGCTCGTGGCGCGGTGCGCCGACGGGGGCCTGCTGAACGTGCTGGAATGCGACCTGGACGGCAAGCCGCTGGACGCGCCCGCGATGCGCCGGCGCTTCGGGGCCGGCCCGACTCCTCTTCTGTCTCCTGAATCCGGATCCCCATGAAAAAGATCTGCATCCTCGGCGTCAACGGCTTCATCGGCCACCACCTCTCGAAGAAGATCCTCGCCGACACGGACTGGGATGTCTTCGGCATGGACATGGGCTCGGACCGCCTCGACGACCTGCGCGGCAACCCGCGCTTCCATTTCTTCGAAGGCGACATCACGATCAACAAGGAGTGGATCGAGTACCACATCCGCAAGTGCGACGTGATCCTGCCGCTGGTGGCGATCGCCACGCCGGCCACCTACGTGCAGCAGCCCCTCAAGGTGTTCGAGCTCGACTTCGAGGCGAACCTGCCGATCGTGAGGAGCTGCGTGAAGTACGCCAAGCGCATCCTCTTCCCCTCCACGTCCGAGGTCTACGGGATGTGCGCCGATGCCGAGTTCGATCCGTTCACCTCGAACCTGGTTCTCGGCCCGATCGACAAGCAGCGCTGGATCTACTCGTGCTCGAAGCAGCTGATGGACCGCGTGATCTACGCCTACGGCTCGATGGGCCAGCTCGACTTCACGCTGTTCCGCCCGTTCAACTGGATCGGTG
>JANPHA010000266.1:0-4099 GCA_031424255.1 Burkholderiales bacterium
ACCGCGATCGAGTCGGCGATGCTCGACCTCCTCGGCCAGCATCTCGGCCAGCCGGTCGCGGAGCTGCTCGGCGAAGGCCGGCAACGCGAGCGCGTGCTGGTGTTGGGCTACCTCTTCTTCGTGGGCGACCGGACGCGCACGAACTTGCCGTATCAGAGCGAGCCCGCGGCGAAGCACGACTGGCAACGCCTGCGGCACGAGAAGGCGATGACGCCGGAAGCGATCGTGCGCCTGGCCGAGGCCACGCATGAACGCTATGGATTCAACGATTTCAAGCTGAAGGGCGGCGTGCTGCGCGGCGAGGAGGAAGTCGCTGCGATCCGCGCGCTGCACGAGCGCTTCCCGCAAGCGCGCGTGACGCTCGATCCCAATGGCGGGTGGCTGTTGAAGGACGCGATCCGCCTGTGCCGCGACCTGAAGGGCGTGATGGCGTACGCCGAGGATCCGTGCGGCGCGGAGGAAGGCTTCTCCGGGCGCGAGGTGATGGCCGAGTTCCGCCGCGCCACCGGCCTGCCGACCGCGACCAACATGGTCGCGACCGACTGGCGCCAGATGGTCCACGCGCTGCAACTCCAGGCGGTCGACATCCCGCTCGCCGATCCGCATTTCTGGACGATGCAGGGCTCGGTGCGCGTCGGGCAGGCCTGCAATGACTGGGGCCTCACCTGGGGCTCGCATTCCAACAACCACTTCGACATCTCGCTCGCGATGTTCACGCACGTGGCCGCGGCGGTGCCGGGGCGCGTCACCGCCAACGACACGCACTGGATGTGGCCGGACGGGCAGCGCATCACGAAGGAGCCCGTCCCGATCGTCGACGGCCCACTCGAGGTCCCGGCGCGCCCCGGCCTCGGAGTCGAGATCGACATGGGCCAGCTGGAAAAAGGCCACGCGCTGTACCGCGAGCATGGGCTCGGCGCGCGGGACGATGCCGCGGCGATGCAGTTCCTGAGTCCGGGGTGGAAGTTCGACTCAAAGCGCCCGTGCATGGTGCGCTGAGAGGTGCGAGCTGATGTATTGCTCGCCGCGCATCACGGCGGCGACCGCCGTCGCGAGCTCGAGCGGCGCCGAATCCTTGACCAGGTAGCCGCAGGCGCCCGCCGCGAGCGCGCGGCGCACGAAGTCCGCGGTCTTGTGCATCGAGAGGATCAGCACGCGCGTGGCGGGAAGCGCCGCCGTGATCTGGAGCGTCGCCTCGATGCCGTTCATCTGCGCCATCGAGATGTCCATCACGACAAGGTCGGGGCGCGTGGCTTTCGCGATCGCGACCGCGTCGCGGCCGTTGCTCGCCTCGGCGACGATGACGACGCCGGAAATTTCCTTCAGCAGCGCGCGAATCCCCGCCATGACCAGGACGTGGTCGTCGGCGAGGACGATGCGGATTTCCCTCACGGCATCGCGGCGGCCAGCGACACCTCCCCGGTGGCCGGTTGTTTGCCGACGAGGGGGAAGATCGCGCTCACCGTGGTGCCCGCGCCCGGCACGCTGCGCAGCTTCAGGCGCCCGCCCGCGAGTTGCGCGCGCTCCTCCATTCCGATGAGCCCCATGCTGCCGGAGCGGGCCACGCGAAGGCGCGCCGCGCCCTCGTCGAATCCGACGCCGTCGTCGCGAACGACGAGCTTCAGCAATGCGCCGTCCGAGTCCACGCTGATCGCCACCTTCTTCGCCTTGGCGTGCCGGGTCGCGTTGTTGAGCGCTTCCTGGACGATGCGATAGCACGCGCTTTCGAGGGCCGGGGGCGGACGGGTCTCGAGGCCCGACACCTTGCAGGTGATCTCCAGGCCGGAAGCGGCGCTCTGGCGTTGCGCGAGCCATTCGAGCGCTTCCTGCAGGCCGAGCTGATCGAGCTGCGGCGGACGCAGCTCCATCGCGAGGATGCGCAGCTTGCCGAGCGCCTCTTCGGCGCTTCCCAGGCACTCGGCGACAAGCGCCGGTTGATCGGGAGCCTCGGCGGTCGTGAGGCGGTGCAGCCCGATCTTCAACGCGCCCAGCGTCTGCCCGATGTCGTCGTGCAGCTCGCGCGAGATGGAGCGGCGCTCCTCCTCCTGGATCGCGAGCATGCGCTTGGAGACCGTGCGCAGGCGTTTGTTGGCGTCCTCGAGCGCCACGTGGCCGAGCATGGTCTCGGTGACGTCGCTCAACGAGACGACCGCCGCGTGGTCGCTGCCCGCGAGCGGCATCACGCGCGCGATGTACCAGCGCGTGCCCGAGCCGGTCTGCGAGTCGAATTCCATCGAGAACACGCGCTTTTCGCGCGCGATCACGGCACGCAGGCCCTCGGCGAGCGTGCCCGCCGCCGCGTCGCCGGCCGCATCGGCCGCTCGCAGCGCCTGCAGATAATTGGTCCCCGCCGCCGTGCCGGCCTCGAAGTTCTCCCACGCCTTGTTGACCGCCACGATCGTCCCGTCCCCGTCGACCAGCACGATGCGCGCGATCAGGGAGTCGAGGATGCCGCGGCGGACCGCCTCGCTTTCGCGCAGCGCCTCCTGGGCCCTCGCCGTCTCGCGGCGCGCGTTGCCGCGGTCGACCGCGGATTCGATCGCCTTGGTGAGGCGACGCAGGTCGCGTTTCGGCAGGTAGTCGCTGGCCCCCTGTTGCATCGCGACCACGGCGGCGCTCTCGCCGATCACGTGCGAGACGACGATGAACGGATATTCGAGGCCACGCTCGCGCAGGATCCCGAGCGCGCGCTCCGCGCTGAACTTCGGCAGGTTGTAGTCGCAGAGGATCACGTCCGGCGGATTCGCCTCGAGCTCCGCGAGGTATTCCGCCTCGGTCTCGACGCGCGTGAGCGTGAACGCGAAAGGCGCCTTGTCCAGGGCGAACAGCAACAGCTCCGCGTCGTCGGGTGAATCCTCCACGTGCAGCAATCGGTACGAGGCGCTCATCGGGCTGCATCTCCTGCTTCGATTTGATTCGGCTCGATTCCAGCGTACGCTTTGCGTGCGTCGGGAGCGTTCAGGATTCTCCGCAAACAGGCCTTCGAAATTCCCTATGCCCGACCGTACGCCAGCGAACAGACCGCGGCGGCCCACGGGCGGATGCTAGCCCATGAAATCCGCCCGCGTTGCCTCCCCGAATACGACACCCAAAGCGCCGACCGGGATCAGCGGTCTCGACGAGATCACCGGCGGGGGGCTGCCCCGCGGGCGCACGACGCTGCTGCTGGGCGGACCCGGCTCCGGCAAAACGCTCCTCTCGCTGCAGTTCCTCGTGCACGGCAACGCGCACAAGGAGCCGGGCATCTTCGTGGCTTTCGAGGAGACCTCGAGGCGCATTGTGGCCAACGCCGAGAGTTTCGGCTGGAACCTCGCGGGGCTGCAGCGCCAGGAAAAGCTGTTTTTCCTCGATGCCCAGCCGACGCCCGACTTGGTGCAGTCGGGTAATTTCGATCTCAATGGCATGCTGGCGGCACTCGCCGCCCAGGTGAAGGCGATGAAGGCGCGGCGCATCGTGTTCGATGCGCTCGACATCGTGCTGGCGCTGCTGCCCGACCAGGCGTCGAAACGCCGGGAGATCTACCGCCTCCACGAGTGGCTGCTGGACCACCAGCTGACCGGCATCATCACGGCGAAGACCGGCGGGGACGAGACGAGCTCGATCAACCAGCAACCGTTCGGGTTCATGCAGTTCATGGTGGACTGCGCGGTGATCCTCAACCACGGCGTGGTGCAGGGCGTGTCGCAACGCAACCTGCGCGTGCAGAAGTATCGCGGCTCGAGCTTCGACGAGAACGAATCCCCGATGCTGATCGGCGCGAGCGGGCTCGAGGTGGCCACGGCGCCGACGCTGAGCCGAGTGCATGCGAAGGTGAGCAACGAGCGCGTCTCGAGCGGCATCGCACGGTTCGATACGATGCTCGGCGGCGGCTACTATCGCGGCGCGAGCGTGCTGATCACCGGGTTCCCCGGCACGGCCAAGACGACGCTGAGCGGCGCCTTCGCGCTGGCGGCCTGCAAGCGCGGCGAGCGCACCCTGTTCGTGAGCTTCGATTCGGATTCGAACGAGGTGATCCGCGACCTCGCCTCGGTCGGAATCCGGCTCGAGCAATTCGTGAAGAACAAGCGCTTGCGCATGGCCTCGGCGCGCAGCATCACCG
>JANPHA010000267.1:0-2767 GCA_031424255.1 Burkholderiales bacterium
CCGGGCTACACGATCTGCACGATTTCGACCTTGTCGAACTGGTGCTGGCGGATCATGCCGCGCGAGTCCTTGCCATAGCTGCCCGCCTCCGAGCGGAAGCATGGGCTATGGGCCGCGACGCGCAGCGGCAGGTCCTTGCCCTCGACGATCGAGTCGCGCACGAAGTTGGTCACGGGATATTCGGCCGTGGGGATGAGGTAGAGCTCCCGGCCTTCGATCTTGAAAAGGTCCTCCTTGAATTTGGCGAGGCTCGACACGCCGTCCGCCGCCTCGCCCGATACCATGTAGGGCACGTAGACCTCGGTATAGCCGTGCTCCTCGGTCTGCACCGCGAGCATGAACTGCGCGAGCGCACGATGCAGCCGCGCCACGCCGCCACGCAGGACCGAGAAGCGCGCACCGGAGAGCTTCGCCGCGGTCGCGAAATCGATGCCGCCCAGGCCCTCGCCCACATCGACGTGATCCCGGGCGGGAAAATCGAAGCTGCGCGGCGTGCCCCAGCGGCGCACCTCCACGTTGTCGTCGCTCGTGCGGCCCTCAGGGACCTCGGGGCGCGGGATGTTGGGGATGACACGCAGGAACGCGTTCGAGCGCTCCTGGAGCGCTGCAAGGGCCGCCTCGTTGGCTTTGAGCTCGTCGCCGGCGCCGGCGACTTCCGCCAGCACCGCGCCGGCGTCCTCGCCCTTGCTCTTGAGCACGCCGACCTGCTTCGAGAGCGAGTTGCGCCGCGCCTGCAGCTCCTCGGTGCGTAGTTGCAGTTTCCTGCGCTCGTCCTCGATGGCGCGAAAGGCGGTCTCGTCGAACGTGAAGCCGCGGCGTTTCAGGCCGGCGACGGCGGCGGGCAGGTCTTTGCGGAGAAGCTGGATATCGAGCATGGGATTCGCGATCGACGGGGCGCCATTTTCGCCTTTTCCGGGCGCCTTCGTCCAGCGCACGCCCCGGGGCCGCAAGCGTTCGCTGCGTGTCGTTTGAAACGATCCGCGCTCCCGGTGAAATCCGCGTGACAACGGCGCAGCGCCCAATTCAAGTCATGCAGGCGCGATTTCGCATCGACTCGAGGAGCATCGATCCATGAAGATCCTGGTGAGTTGCATGGTTGGAAGTGTCCTCGCGTTCGGCGCCGCGGCCGCGAGCGCGGAGCCGCCCGCGAGCGCGGAGCCCGAAGCCGGCCGCGCGCTTGCCATCGTGGCACCCGCCGAAGAGCTGACGATTTTCAACGAGGGGGCCGTCGTGACGGTCTCGCTCGCAGCCGACCCGCCGCTCGCGGAAGACGAGCGGATCGTGGTGCGGGTGGACAAGCAGATCGTGGTCCTGCCCTCGGGGGCGACGAACATTTCGATCAGCGGGGTTCCGATCGGCGCGCACGTGATCGAGGCGATCATCGTCGATGCCGAATTGAAGCCGCTCGCGGCTGCCGAGACCATCACGTTCCGAATCGGCGCCGGAGTGAGGGCCTAGCCCGTGCACGCCACGCTCGGCGGCGTCATTCGCGCTTTTTCCGAGCCTCGGCGTCGAGCGAGCGCAGGTGCGCGAGCTTGTCGCGGATCTTCGCTTCCATCCCGCGATCGGTCGGGTGGTACCAGAGGTGCGGCTCCATGCCATCGGGCAGGTAGCTCTCGCCCGCGGCATAGCCCTCGTCCTCGTCGTGCGCGTAGCGATAGTCCTTCCCGTAGCCGAGGTTCTTCATGAGCTTCGTGGGGGCGTTGCGGAGGTGCAGCGGCACCGGGCGCGTGCCGTCCTCGGCGATGAAGGCGCGCACCTGGTTGTACGCCGCATAGACCGCGTTCGATTTCGCCGCGACCGCGAGAAAGATCACGCATTCGGCCAATGCCAGCTCGCCCTCGGGCGTGCCGAGGCGCTCGTAGACTTCGGCCGCGTTGATCGCGACCTCGAGCGCCCTCGGATCGGCGAGCCCGATGTCCTCGCTCGCCATGCGGATCATGCGCCGGGCGAGATAGCGCGGATCGACGCCGCCATCGAGCATGCGCACCAGCCAATAAAGCGCGGCATCCGGGTCGCTGCCGCGCACACTCTTGTGCAGCGCCGAGATCTGGTCATAGTAGTTCTCGCCGCCCTTGTCGAAGCGCCGGCCGGCGCGCTGCGCGACCGCGTTCACGAAATCGACGTCCGCGCCGCGCCGGCCCTCGACGCGGGCCGCCTGCGCGATCTGCTCCACCAGGTTCAGCGCGCGCCGCCCGTCGCCGTCGGCGAATTCCGCGATGCGCGCCCGCGCATCCGACGTTGAATCGATCTTCTCC
Organism: Burkholderiales bacterium; assembly: GCA_031424255.1. Classification (GTDB taxonomy): domain Bacteria; phylum Pseudomonadota; class Gammaproteobacteria; order Burkholderiales; family Usitatibacteraceae; genus Usitatibacter. The sequence continues at coordinate 2,259 of JANPHA010000267.1, forward strand.
ACCTCGAAGCCGCGCTCGATCAGCAGGTCCAGGTCCTCGGGCTGCAGGCTTTCGAGCACGTACACCTGCGCACGCGACAGCAGCGCCCCGTTCACCTCGAAAGACGGGTTCTCGGTGGTGGCGCCAATGAAGGTGAGCAGGCCCGACTCGACGTGCGGCAGGAATGCATCCTGCTGCGATTTGTTGAAGCGGTGGACCTCGTCGACGAACATGATGGTCGAGCGGCCGTACTGGTCGCGGGTGAGGCGTGCCCGCTCGACCGCATCGCGAATTTCCTTTACCCCCGCGAGCACGGCGGAAATGGCGATGAACTCGGCGTTGAACGCATTCGCCATGAGCCGCGCCAGCGTGGTCTTGCCGACGCCCGGCGGCCCCCACAGGATCATCGAGTGGGGCTTGCCGGCGCGCAGCGCGACCCAGAGCGGCTTGCCCTCTCCGAGCAGGTGGCGCTGGCCGACCATCTCCTCGACCGTCTTCGGGCGCATGCGCTCCGCCAGCGGCACGTTCGC
>JANPHA010000268.1:0-1711 GCA_031424255.1 Burkholderiales bacterium
GACAAACTCGGCGGCCGTTGCAGTCAAGGGCGCCCATGCGCGCCACCTAGACTGATCTTCATCGGCGCCAAGGCATTGCGCGCCAATCGAGCCGACACCTCACGAGGCGGCCTCCCCAACACACCCGTTCCCCGCGGTGGAGACAACGATGACGACGACGCAGCAGACCGCTATCGAGGCCCCAGCCACGACCCCTTCCCCAGAGCCCGCGATGCTCTCGCGCCGGCAGATCCTGTTGGCGGCATCGACCCTCGCCGCCGGCGCCCTCCCCGGCATGGCGCGGGCCGCGCAGGCGCCGATCAAGATCGGCCTGGTCAGCCCGCTGACCGGCCCGCTGGCCTCGTTCGGCGAGACCGACAAATACATGGTCGGCAAGATCCAGGCTCTGCTGAAAGACGGACTGACGATCAATGGCACCACCTATCCGGTCGAGATCCTGGTGCGGGATTGCCAGTCCAACCCCAACAAGGCGGCCGCGCTTGCGGGCAACCTGATCCTGACCGACAAGGTGCATCTGATGCTGCCGGCCAGCACCACCGATGCGATCAATCCGGTGGCCGACCAGTGCGAGCTGAACGGCGTGCCTTGTTTGTCCAGCCAGGCGCCGTGGCAGGCCTTCTTCTTCCAGCGCGGCGGCAAGATCGACAAGCCGTTCAAGTGGACTTATCACTTCTTCTGGGGCCTGGAAGACGTGATCAGCGTCTACACCTCGATGTGGAATTCGGTCTCGACCAACAAGAAGGTGGGCCTGCTGTTCCCGCGCAATGCCGATGGCGAGGGCTGGGGCAGCAAGGAGTTCGGCCTGCCTTCGGCAATGGCCAAGACCGGCTTCGAAGCGGTCACGCCGAGTTCCTTCCAGCCGCTCACATCCGACTTCTCCTCGCAGATCACCGAGTACAAGAAGTCCGGCGTCGACATCATCGGCGGCATCGCCTACCCGGCCGATCTGCGCACCTTCATCACGCAATGCCGGCAGCAGCAGTTCAAGCCCAAGGTGGTCACGGTGGCGGCGGCGCTGCTGTTCCCGTCGGCCGTCGAGGCGATGGGCGACCTGGGGCCCGGCATGAGCACCGAGGTGTGGTGGACACCGGCCTTCCCGTTCAAGTCATCACTCACCGGCGAGACCTGCGCCAAGCTGGCCGATGACTGGGAAGCCTCGTCGAAGAAGCAGTGGACGCAGCCGCTGGGTTATGCCCACGCGCTGTGGGAAGTGGCCATCGATGCCCTGAAGCGCAGCAAGAACCCGCTCGACCGCGAATCCATCCGCCAGGCGATCACCACCACCAACCTGACGACGGTGGCCGGCCAGGTCAACTTCGCCGGCGGCGGTCCGGTGAAGAACGTCGCCAAGACGGCCGTGCTCGGTGGCCAATGGGTCAAGGGCACGAAACACAAACTTGATCTGCGCATCGTCGACGTGTCGCTGAGCAAGTCGATCCCGGCCGAAGGCAAGCTGATGCTGATGTGATGGACACCATCGCCAGCCCCCTGCTGAGCGCCCGCGGACTTGCCAAGTCCTACGGCGCCGCGCGCATCATCGCCGGCATCGACTTCGACGTGCAGGCCGGTGAAGTGCTCGGCGTGCTCGGGCCGAACGGCGCCGGCAAGACGACGCTGTTCAATCTGATCAGCGGCGACGTGACCGCGAGCGGCGGAGAACTGGTCTTTGACGGTGCGTCGCTCGGCCACTCGCCCTCGCATGCGCGCTGCA
>JANPHA010000269.1:0-6428 GCA_031424255.1 Burkholderiales bacterium
GATCAAGCGTGGCAAGAGCGAAGTCTCCGGCAAGCAGGAAGCCCCGGCCAAGTAAGGCTCCTCCCCGTTTCGACGGGGACGAATCGCGGCTGGTGGTGATGGGCCGCATCGTCGGGGCCTTCGGCATCCAGGGCTGGCTCAAGGTGAAGGCGTTCACCGCCTCCGCCGAAGCGCTGGGTGAATTTCCGCGATGGCTGGTGCGCACGCGCGCGGGCTGGCGCGAGATTCCCCTCGAGGATTTCGAGCTGCACTCGAAGGGGCCGGTCGCGAAGCTCGAGGGCTGCGATGCGCGCGAGGCGGCCGAGGCGTTGCGCGAATGCGATGTCGCCGTGCTCCGCGAAGAGCTCGGCGAGGCGGAGGAAGGAACGTACTACCAGGTCGACCTGGTCGGCCTGGAGGTGGTGAACGAGGAAGGCGAGGCCCTCGGCAAGGTGGAAGGCCTCTTCGAGACCGGCGACAACAGCGTGCTGGTGGTGGCGGGCGGCAGGGAGCGGCTGATTCCGTTCGTGCCCGAGTACGTGAAGGCGGTCGATCGCGAGCTCGGCCGCATCACGGTGGACTGGAAGGCGGATTACGACGCGTGAAGCATTTCGACGTGATCACGATCTTCCCCGAAATGCTCGATGCCGTGATGGACCACGGCATCACGAGGAGGGCGCTCGAGGAGAAGATCTTCGAGCTGAAGACGTGGGATCCGCGGGAATTCACCACGGACCATTACCGCAGGGTCGACGATCGGCCCTACGGAGGCGGTCCCGGCATGGTGATGATGGCCGAGCCGTTGCAGGCGTGCATCGATGCCGCGAAGGCGCGGCAGCGCGATGCCGGAGTGGTAGCGCCGAAGGTGCTGCTGATGTCGCCGCAGGGCGAGCGGCTCACCGAAGCGCTGGTGCAGGAGCTTTCGTCGGAAGAGGGCCTGGTGCTGATCGCCGGGCGCTACGAGGGGATCGACGAGCGGCTGGTGGATCGCAGCGTCGACCGGGAGATCTCGATCGGCGACTACGTCACCTCCGGCGGCGAGCTGCCGGCGATGGTGTTGATCGATTGCATGGTGAGGCGGCTTCCGGGCAGCCTCAACGACGCCGGGAGCGCGGCGCAGGATTCGTTCTCGGCGGGGCTCCTCGATTGGCCGCACTACACGCGGCCCGAGGCGTGGAGGCAAGCGCAGGTGCCCGAGATGCTGCTTTCAGGAAACCACGCGGCGATCGCGCGGTGGCGCCGCAAGCAGGCGCTGGGACGCACGTACGATCGCCGGCCGGAACTGCTCGAGGAAGACAAGCTCTCGCGCGAGGACCGGCAGTTGCTGGAAGAGTATCGAAGAGAGCAGCAGGCGTCACAGCAGCAACAATAAAACGCGCGCATCCCTTGCGAGGGCTCTGCGCGAAAGGCCAGACGGCCGGAACCCGAAAGGAACAGCAATGAACTTGATCCAGAAACTCGAGCAGGAAGAGATCGCCCGGCTCAATCGCAAGATTCCGGTGTTCGCTCCCGGCGACACGGTGATCGTGAAGGTGACCGTGGTCGAGGGCGACAAGAAACGCGAGCAGGCCTACGAAGGCGTGGTCATCGCCAAGCGCAACCGCGGCCTCAACTCCAACTTCATCGTTCGCAAGATGTCGAGCGGCGAGGGCGTGGAGCGCACCTTCCAGACGTATTCGCCGGGCCTTGCCTCGATCGAGGTGAAGCGCAAGGGCGACGTGCGCCGCGCGAAGCTCTATTACCTGCGCGGCCTCACCGGCAAGGCGGCCCGCATCCGCGAGAAGCTCGCCGCGATCGGGCAGCGCGAGGTGCTGCCGCCGGAAGAAGAAGCTCCGGCGACCCAGCCCGACGCGAAGTAGCCAGCCGGCAAGAAGAAGTAGCCAGCCGGCAAGAAAAAGGGGCCGCCCGGCCCCTTTTCTTGTTTTAGAGCGACCCGGTGGAGAACGTGTCGCAATCCTTCGGGCGCCCCGACTCCATGCCGCGCTTGAACCAGCTCACGCGCTGCGCGGAGGTGCCGTGGGTGAACGACTCGGGCACAACGCGCCCCTGAGTCTGCTTCTGCAGGCGGTCGTCGCCGATCGCGGTGGCGGCGTTCAGCGCCTCCTCGACGTCGCCGGATTCGAGCTGCTTCATCGCGCCCGCGTGGTAGCCCCAGACGCCGGCGTAGCAATCGGCCTGCAGCTCCATGCGCACCGAGGTGCGGTTGAATTCCTCTCTCGACGTGTTCCCGCGCGCCGCCTCCAGCTTCTGGAACGTGCCGGTGAGCTTCTGCACATGATGGCCCACTTCATGCGCGATCACGTAGGCCTGCGCGAAATCGCCCGGGGCGCGGAAGCGCGTCTGCAGGTCGCGGAAGAAGGCGAGGTCGATATAGAGCTTCTCGTCGTTCGGGCAGTAGAACGGCCCCATCGCCGCCTGTCCCCGGCCGCACGCGGAAGCCACCTGGCCGTCGTAGAGCACCAGCGTGGGCGGCCGGTACTCTTTCCCGGATTCCTTGAAGATCCTGCCCCACACCGACTCGGTGCTGCCGAGCACCTTGGAGACGAACTGGCCCATCTCGTCGGCCGGAGCGCCCTTCGGCGCCTCGCGTGTGTCGGCCTGTGGCGCGATCTGCTCGGCCGCGTTCATCACCGCGCTCGGGTCGAAGCCGAGGAAGTAAGCGATGAGCGCGATCACGATGCCGCCCACGCCCAGGCCTCCGCCGACCATTCCCATTCCACGTCGATCCTCGACGTTGCCGCTCGCTTCTTGGTTGCCCAGTTGCATGGTCCGCTCCCGCGTTGAACACGTGTGTGTTGAAGACCGCGCGCATGGCGTTAAAGTTGCCTCCCTCTCGCCACATCAGCGGATTCCTACAGGCCCCCTTCAGGCTGTGAGGCCCATCCAGAGCGGCAGCGTGACCATCGAGAGGATGGTGCCCGCGGTGATCTGTGTGGCGACGGCGCGGCCGTCGCCGGTCATGCGCACCGCGAGGATGTAGGCGTTCGACGCGGTCGGCAGCGCCGCACACAGCAGCAACACCTTGGCTTCGATGCCGGTGATGCCCAGCGCGCGGATCAGCCCCCACGCGATCAGCGGCACGGCGACGAGCTTCACCGCGAGCCACCACGCATGCGCCGGAAGCGAGCCCTGCCCGCGCTCGAAACGCATCGCGGCGCCGACCGAAAGCAGGCCCGCGGGCAGCGCGGTCTGCGCCAGAAGATAGAGCGTCTGGTCCGCGAAGCCGGGCAACGGGAAGCCCAGCGCGTTCCATGCGAAGCCTACGAGCGTAGAGACGAGCAGCGGGTTGGAGGCGAGCTCGGCCGCGAAGCTGCGCTTGGCGTGCGTGGCGAGCATCGCCACCGCGATGAAGTTGGCGACCGGGATCATCACGCCGAGCAGGATCGCGGCGAGGGCTACTCCGGCCGAGCCGAAGAGGCTCCCGGCGATCGCGAGCCCCACGTAGGTATTGAAGCGGTAACCGCATTGCGAGCCGGCCGCGAGGAAGCGCCGGTCGAGCCTGAAGAGCGGGCCCGCCAGCACCGCGAGCGCGAAGCCCGCCAGCGTGAAGGCGAGTGCGACGACGATCGGCGTGCCGGTCGCGGCGAGGTCGATCCTGGCGACCGCCAGCGAGCGGAACAGCAGCGCGGGAAAGAGCACGTAGTAGACGAGCTTCTCCATCCCGTCCCAGAAATCGCGGCCGAAATCGAAGCGCCGCGCGAGTGCCAGCCCGATCAGGATCAGCACGAAGTTCGGCAGGATCAGGAGGGCGGTCTGCATCGCGTCGCGGACGATACCATGCGCGCGAGCGGCCGACTTTGCGCTAGCATCGTCCTTCCCCCCGGTCCAAGGCGCACGAGGAAACATGCAATGATTCATTTCGTGGTGCACGACGAGAACGACTCGGTCGGCGTCGTCGTGGTCGAGGGCGTGAAGGCCGGCAACACGCTCACCGGCTGGATCATGGACCAGGACAAGGACCTGCAGGTGAAGGCGATCTCCGATATCCCGATCGGCCACAAGCTCGCGATCAAGCCGCTCGCGAAGGATGCGACGGTCATCAAGTACGGCGTGGACATCGGGCGTGTCGTGGCCCCGATCCAGGTGGGCGAGCATGCCCACGTCCACAACATCAAGACCAAGCGTTGGTGAGGAGCGCGCAATGGAACTGAAGAACGCGGGTTTCCGGGGCTACAAGCGCGAGAACGGCCGCGTGGGCGTGCGCAACCACGTGATCATCCTGCCGGTCGACGACCTGTCGAACGCGGCGTGCGAGGCGGTCGCGAACAACATCAAGGGCGCGATGGCGATCCCGCATCCATACGGCCGGCTGCAGTTCGGCGCGGATCTCGAGCTGCATTTCCGCACGCTGATCGGCACCGGTTCCAATCCCAACGTCGCCGCCGTGGTGGTGATCGGCATCGAGGACGGCTGGACCCGGAAGGTGGTCGACGCGATCGCCGCGACCGGAAAGCCGGTCACCGGCTTCGGCATCGAGGGCCACGGCGACCACGAGACGATCATGCGGGCCTCGAAAGCGGCGAAGGAATACGTGCAGTGGGCGAGCGAGCTTCTGCGCGTCGAGAGCCCGTTGAGCGACCTGTGGATCTCGACCAAGTGCGGCGAGTCGGATACCACCTCCGGGTGCGGCGCGAATCCGACCGTCGGCAACGCGTTCGACAAGCTCTATCCGCACGGCGTGACCCTGGTTTTTGGCGAAACCACCGAGCTCACCGGCGGCGAGCACCTGGTGGCCGCGCGCTGCCGCAACGACGAGGTGCGCGCGAAATTCCAGAAGGTGTTCGACCAATACCAGGAGATCATCAACCGTCACAAGACGAGCGACCTGTCCGATTCCCAGCCCACCAAGGGAAACATCGCCGGGGGACTGACGACGATCGAGGAGAAGGCGCTCGGCAACATCCAGAAGATCGGGCGCAAGTGCGTGGTCGACGGCATCCTCGACAAGGCGGAGATGCCGACCGGCCCCGGATTGTGGTTCATGGACTCGTCGTCCGCCGCCGCGGAGATGGTCACGCTGTGCGCGGCCGCCGGCTACGTCGTGCACTTCTTCCCGACGGGGCAGGGCAACGTGATCGGCAACCCGATCCTTCCGGTGATCAAGCTCTGCGCCAACCCGCGCACGGTGAAGCTCATGAGCGAGCACATCGACGTCGACGTCTCGGGGCTGCTGCGCAAGGAGATGACGCCCGACCAGGCCGGGGACGCGCTGCTCGAGTGCATGTTCCGCACCGCCAACGGCCGGCTCACCGCGGCGGAAGCGCTCGGCCATCGCGAGTTCGTGCTGACGCGCCTCTACGAAAGCGCCTGAAGGCAGCGCGCCGATGTTCATCGGCCATTTCGGCGTGGCGATGGCGGCGAGGAAGGTCGCGCCGCAGGTGTCGCTCGGCACCACCATCTTCGCCGCCGAATTCCTCGACGCCGTCTGGCCGATCCTGGTGATCGCGGGGATCGAGCGCGTCGAGATCGTGCCCGGCATCACGCGCATGACGCCGCTCGACTTCGTCTACTACCCGTGGTCGCACAGCCTCGCGATGGCGCTCGTGTGGGGAGCGCTCTTCGCGGGCGTCTATTGGGTGATCCGGCGCAGGAGCGCGGATGCGCTGTGGCTGGGAGCGCTCGTGGTGTCCCACTGGTTCCTCGACTGGGTCGTCCACCGTCCCGACCTGCCGCTGTATCCGGGCGATCCGCACGCGCACGGCCTCGGGCTGTGGAATTCCCTTCCCGCCACGCTCGCGATCGAGGTGTTGCTGCTCGCGGCGGGTATCCATCTCTACCTGAAGAGCACCCGTCCCCGGGACCGCATCGGGACGATCGCGTTCTGGGCACTCGTCGTGGTGCTGATGGCGAGCTGGCTGGGGGCGGTCTTCGGCCCGCCGCCGCCTTCGCCCCAAGCCGTCGCCTGGTCCGCGCTCATCGGCTACGTGATGGTGGCCTGGGGCTGGTGGATCGATCGGCACCGCGAGGCGCGAACACTTTCACCGGGGTAGGGTCCAACAACCCTTTCGGGGTCTGGCGAGAGGCATGCCACGTTACGTGCGTTCGACGCCGGAATTAGGGTAAACTCGCGCGTTTTCCGACCGGGCAGGCGGGGTCCACCCCGCGATCCGGAGTCGATTTCGGGCGTCCCCCACAAGGGGGCGCGACGCAGGGCGGGGCCTTTCACAGTCGAGGTCGAACGCCGAAGCAGCATGAGGAGGTCTTAGTGGACTACGCGTCACAGGAGAGAAGCTGGGGGAAGCACGCGCCCAGCATCCTCGCGGTCATCGTCCTGCATCTCGTCATCGGCTATGCGCTGGTCACCGGGCTCGCGCGCAAGGTGGTCGAGGTGATGAAGGCGCCGATCGAGACCAAGATCCTCGACGAGGTCAAGCCGCCGCCACCGCCGCCGCCCGAGAACCTGCCGCCGCCGCCCAAGATGGCGCTGCCGCCGCCCTCGTACATGCCAC
>JANPHA010000270.1:0-9618 GCA_031424255.1 Burkholderiales bacterium
TCGCTTCACCGCGCGGTGGCGCGAGCGCTGGTCGGGCGGCCTGGCGATCGCGAGCGCGGACATCCCCAACCGTGATCCGCTGTCGGCCGCTGCGCCCTCGGCCGACGTGCCGCCTCGATTCGATCCGCTCGAGACGCGCGCGGCGCTGGAGGTGTGGGACCAGGCGGCAGAGGCGCAGCGACGATTGATCGCGGGGCTCGCGGGATTCCTCTCCGGTGCCGATACGAGCGCGCTCGACGACACGCTTTTCCAGCGCGGCGTGCGGGAATCCGCCAAGCGCCGCACCTACTCGGCGCGCTGCGCGGTCACGACGCAGGCGGCCGACATCGCATTCACCTGCGCGAGCACGGGTTCCTCGCAGCACCTGCTCCTGGACGGCCGATTCCGATCCGGATCGAAGAATCCCGCGGGCGAGCTGCGCATCGTCGAGCTCGCAGGCGAGGGCGGATTCGGCGAGATGGACGCATCGCGTGGGCGGCTCGAGACCAACGCCGGAGAATACGCAGCGCGTTTCCCCGCGTTGCGGCACGGCCGACGCGTGCGCCTTCGCGACGGCAACGCGATCGAGGCCATCACGATGCGATGGCGCGGCAACACGGGCGAGGCGGTGGTGACCACGCTCGACGATTTCGCCCCTGCTGCGGCGGCGATCGCCGAAATGGAACGGCGCAGCGCCGCCCACGAGCTCGATGCGTTCTCCGCGAAGCCGTTCCGCCGCGCCGCGGTGATGGATGCGCTCTTCACGCGGCTCGGCGTGAAGGCGCGCGACTGGTGCTGCCTGGATGCGACCGGCATCCCTGCGCCCCGCGCCGACCTGCCGCCCGCCGACGCGAACCCCGCGCGCGAAGCGACCGGGCCGCTCAAGACGCTGTACCAATACTGCGCGACGTGCCATCTCGGTCCCGAGCGCGCGCCGCCCAATTTCCTGCAGGGCGACGCGCGCCGCGTGGACGCCAGCGTGGCCCGATGCGCGGAGCGAATCTACCTGCGCCTGGGCATGTGGCCGCTCCCGCAGGAGGCACGCTCCAAATCGCCGATGCCGCCGTCGGGGAGCCTCGCCGCGCTCAACACGCATCCCGCGGATTGGACTCGCAGCCAGGAGCTCGCGTCGCTGCGGCAATACATCGCCGGGTTGCTGCGAGAGCAGAGCGGAGCCGAGCCCTCGCTCGCGGCGTTGAGCGCGCGCGGCTACGAGTCGTTGCGGCCCTGCGTCGAGAACGAGTGAGGTGCCGATGAAACGCTGGGCCTGGAGCGCGCTACTGATCCTCATCCTGGTGCTGCCCCCGGTCGGCCTGATCGCGGCCGGCGCCTACCTCGCCGCGCGCTTCCTCCCGGACCGGCCGGTGATCTACGACAACATCGAGGAGCATTTCAAGTACGGCTCTACCGGCGGCGAGCGCGAGTCGGGCTTCCCGTACTGGATCTGGCAGGCGATGCCGCAGGTCTGCCCGGAGCACCTGCCCGGCAAGGGCTACGCGTCGCTCGGCATGACCTACGAGAAGGGCAGGGACCTCCCGGTCGGCGTCTCGAAGCGCCGCAACCTCGGCATCGATCGCGTGTTCCTCAATTGCGCCGCATGTCACGCGAGCACGGTGCGCGACGCCCCCGGGAGCGAGCCGCGCATCTACACCGGGATGCCGGCGCATCGTTTCGATATCAAGGCGTTCGAGGATTTCTTCTTCCGCTGCGCCGCGGATCCCCGGTTCCGCGCCGACTATATCGTCCCCGAGATCGAGAGGCTCGGCGGCGATCCCGACCTGCTCGACCGCTATCTCGTCTACCCGGTCGCGATCGCGCTGATGCGCGAGCGGCTGCTGATGCTCGCGGGCCGATTCGACTTCGTGAACCACGAGACCGCATGGGGCCCGGGCCGCGTCGACACCTTCAATTCCGCCAAGGTGCTGTTCAATTTCCCGATGGACAAGCTCGATCCGCGCGAGATGAGCGGCGCCTCGGACTTCCCGTCGATCTGGAACCAGCGCGCGAAGAAGGGGATGCAGCTGCACTGGGACGGCAACAACACGGTGGTCGAGGAGCGCAACAAGAGCGCGGCGTTCGGCACCGGCACCACGCCGCCGACCATCGACCTCGTCGCGATCGGCAGCATCGAGAACTGGCTGCTCGATCTCAAGGCGCCGCGCTATCCGTACCCGATCGATGCCGCGCTGGCGGCGCGCGGCGCGCCGCTCTACCAGCAGTATTGTGCGAGCTGCCACGGCGCGGGCGGCCAGGATTTCTCCGGCGAGCGCGTCGGCAAGGTGACGCCGATCGACGCGATCGGCACCGACCGCCGCCGCCTCGATTCCTACACGTACACGCTCGCCGTCAACCAGTCGACGCTCTACGCGGGATACCCGTGGCGCTTCGCGAATTTCCGCAAGACGTTCGGCTACGCCAACATGCCGCTCGACGGGCTGTGGCTGCGCGCGCCGTAACTGCATAACGGATCGGTGCCGACGCTGCGCCACCTGCTCGAGCCGGCGGCGCAGCGGCCGCGCGCGTTCTACCGCGGCAACGATGTCTACGACGCGGCCAATGTCGGATTCGCGTGGGAGACGCCCGAGATCGGGAGCGTCAAGTTCCACCGCTACGACACGCAGGCCGACGGAAACTCGAATGCGGGCCACGAAGGCGCGGCTTACGGCACGAACCTGCCGGCCGCCGACAAGGCCGCGCTGCTCGAGCACCTGAAGACGTTCTGATGAAGGGGCCGGTCATGGCGAACGATACATCTGCACGCGGCCAACGCGGCGCGATCGGCATCCTGCTGCTGATCCTGCTGCTGGTGGTCGTCGCGGTCGGCGGCTACATCGCCTGGGATCGCGGCTTTCGCGAGCATCCGCAGCCGGAGTGGGTCACCGCGACGCCCGAGATGCGCTTCAAGTACGGCTCGATCGGCGCCGAGCAGGACGCGGGCATTCCCTACTGGATCTTCTACGTGCTGCCGCGAATGTTCCCCGAGAAGCTTCCGGGGCCGGGCGGCTACGCGGCGCTCGGCGTGCCGTGGGAGCAGGGCCAGGAGCTGCCCGCGGGATTCACCAAGAAGACGATCGGCTTCCCGCGCGTCGCCAACAATTGCGCGGTCTGCCACACGTCTACCTATCGCACCCAGCCCGATTCAATCCCGGTCTTCGTCGTCGCCGGAGGATCGAACACCACCGACGTCGAAGGCTTCTTCCGCTTCCTGATCGATTGCGCCAAGGACCCGCGCTTCGACGCCGACAACCTCATGCGCGAGATCGAGCTCGTGACCGACCTCGACTGGATCGACCGCGGGCTGTACCGCTTCTTCGTGATCCCGATCACGAAGAAGCGCCTGCTCGAGCGCGAGGCGCAGTTCCAGTGGATCTATCGCAAGGATTTTCCCGACTGGGGCCGCGGGCGCGACGACGCGATGAACCTCACCAAGTACTTCATGGTGAAGCAGCCGATGGACGACACGTTCGGGCCGACCGACATGCCGTCGGTGTGGAACCTGCGCAAATACCGCCCCGAGAAGGGCATGTTCATGAACCTCGCGGGCGACAGCCACGACGCCTACTCGGTGATCATGGATTCCGCGCTCGGGCTCCTCGGAGCGGAACCGAAGGACAAGGACGCATTCGTGGGCCAGGTGAAATGGCTGCACGAATACCTGGGCGCGATCCAGGCGCCGAAATTCCCGTTTCCGATCGACGCGCGAAAGGCCGAGGCCGGCAAGGCGGTCTATGACGCCCACTGCGCGAGCTGCCATGCGAGCGAGCGCACCGGGACGCGCGTGCCGGTGGCCGAGGTCGGCACCGACCGCAACCGGATCGACTCCTGGAACAAGGATGCGGCGGTCGCCGCCAACAACGTCGTCAAGAAGATGGGCCTCGAACGCAAGGGCCTGGTCGAGGAGAAGCTCGACGGCTACATCGCGTCGTTCCTCGATGGGATCTGGCTGCGCGCCCCCTACCTGCACAACGGCTCGGTGCCCACGCTGCGCGACCTGATGGAGCCGGTGGAGCAGCGGCCGCGCATCTTCATTCGCGGCTACGATGTCTACGACCCGGTGAAGGTCGGCTTCGTGACCGACGGCGCCGATGCGAAGCGCGTCGGCACGCTGCACGACGTGAGCCGGAAGGGCAACGGCAACCAGGGACACGCGTACGGTACGCAACTGCCGGCCGCGGACAAGGAAGCGCTGCTCGAATACCTGAAGACGCTATGACCATCGGCCCTCGAGCAATCCCTCATGCGTCGCTTGCGCGCGTCGTGGCGATCGGCTTGTGGTGCGGCCTGGCGGGAATTGCCTCGGCGCAAATCGCGATCGAGAAGGTCGGCAAGACCGCGGCGGAGCGAGCCGCCGTCGTGGTGCCGCCGGCCGTGAATTGCCCGCAGCTCCCGGGACTCACATCGCTTCCCTACGCGGAGGCGGTGAAGCGACTCACCACGCGGCTCTTCCGGGTTCGCCGCGTCGAGGAGCCGTCGATCCTGCCGCGCGACACCGTGCTGCGGCAATCCGCCGAGCGCTCCAAGGACAACTTCTGTCTCGTCACCCTGGTGGTTTCCGACGGCTCGCTCGTGCGCGTGCCGTCGCTCGCGGGCGCGACGCGGGAAGAGGCCACCGGAAAGTTGCGCGCGGCGCAGCTCGGGATCTCCGTCGTGGAAAGGCCTTCGGAAACCGCGGCGGGACGCGTGTTCGCGCAGAATCCGCCGCCCGGCAAGGAAGTGCACCGCGACACCACGGTGCAGGTGGCCGTCGCGCTTGCGCGGCCGGCGCCGCCTCCGCCCGCGGAGAATCTCGCGGTGCCGAACGTGATCGGCATGCCTTATGGCGATGCGCGCGTCGCGTTGGGGTCATTCACCGTGCGCGCCACGCAGACCGCCAGCTCGCGCCCCCGAGGTGAAGTGACCGACCAGGACCCAAGGTCGCCGGCGAGCCTTCGCAGGAAGGATCCTGTCGGTGTGGTCATCTCCGATGGGTCGCTGGTGCGCGTGCCCGCGCTCTCGGGCGCAACGCGGGAAGAAGCCGAGAAAACGTTGCAGGGGTCGCAACTCGCAATCTCGGTCGTCGAACGGGTGTCGAAGAATGCCGACGGGCGGGTGTTTGCGCAGGATCCGCCGCCCGGCAAGGAAGTGCAGCGCGACAGCACGGTGCGGGTGGCCGTCGCGCTGCCACCGCAATCCGCGCCGGTGAAATCCCTCGCGGTGCCGAACGTGATCGGCATGCCGTATGACGCGGCGCTCGTCGCATTGCGGCCTTTCCCGGTGAACTCCACGGAGGTCGCGAGCTCGCGGCCCAAGGGCGAGGTGATCGATCAGGATCCGCGTGCGCCCGCGAACCGTCAGATACAGGATCCCGTCGCTGTCCGCTTCTCCGACGGGACGCTCGTGCGCGTGCCCGCGTTGGCGGGTGTGACGAAGGAGGAGGCCGCGAAGAAACTGAAGGAGTCGCAGCTGCGCTTCGCGTTCGTGGAGGCGCCTTCGGAGAAGAGCGCCGGACGCGTGTTCGAGCAGGATCCGCGGTCCGACATCGAGGTCGCTCGCGGCAGCGCGGTGCGCGTGAAGATCGCGCAACCGCCGCTCGTTCGTGTGCCCGACCTGATCGGCGCGACGCGCGACGAAGCGGCGCAAAGGCTGGAGGCGGCGCGACTGGTGATCGCGGCCGATGAGGCGCCTTCCGGCGAGCCCGCCGGACAGGTGTTCCTCCAGGTCCCCGAACGGGACCGGGAGGTGCGACAAGGAAGCACGGTCAAGGTCACGATCGCCACCGCCGCCACCGCACTTCCGGCCGGCCCGGTCGCCGGGACGACGTCCGGGGATGCGAAGCCTGCGGGCGGAACGCCGCCAGGAGAGGGCGATACTCCCGGCCGGGCGAGGCCGGCCGAGGGTCCAAACGCGAAGGACGCTTCGACGTTCTTCGGCGAGATGCCGCGCGATCTGCCCTGGTACGCGGCGGCCGCTGCGATTTTCCTCGCGGCCCAGGTGCTCGTGTTGCGCTTCATGCGCGCCAAGCCGCTCCGGCTCGCGCCGGCCGCGCCAGTGCGCGTCGTCGCGCGCCTCGAATCCTCGTTCGCCGATACGCGCGTCGATGGCGCCAAGCCTGCCGGTCCCACCGTGCGCGTCGCGGTACGCCTCGATGCCGTCGAGACGGACGTGAAGATTGCCGAAGGAGCCCTGCCATGAGCGATCCGACCCGACTGCACGACCTGATCACGCTCGCCGCGCCCGACATCGAGAAGGCGCTCGCCGAGCAGGCGAAGGACGGTGAGGCGACGGGAGAGGCGGTCGCGAGCCTGGGAAGCTTCGCGGCGCGCGTGGGCGCCGACGAGATCAACAAGTCGCTCGACCTCGACCTCTACGATTTGCTGGCGCACGGCTGGGCCAAGGTGGAGGCGGTGCGCGAGGCCGCCGCGAAAAGCCGCGCCACGCCCGGGCAGACGACGATGGTGACGCTCGGCAAGCACGAGCTCACGCACGCGTGCGAACCGGTGCTCGTGTTCTACGTGGCCGATGCGCCGCTGCCCGAGCTCAAGCTGACGCTCGAGCTTGTCGCGCGCTTCAAGAGTGTGGCGCTCGCCGTCTCCGACGCGACGCTGCATGCGCTGGCGCCCGGCGATGCGTCGGCGGTGGTGCGGCTCAAGTACAAGGGCGTGAAGCTGAAGGAACAGGC
Organism: Burkholderiales bacterium; assembly: GCA_031424255.1. Taxonomy (GTDB): domain Bacteria; phylum Pseudomonadota; class Gammaproteobacteria; order Burkholderiales; family Usitatibacteraceae; genus Usitatibacter. The sequence continues at coordinate 6,638 of JANPHA010000270.1, forward strand.
CACTCCGGATCTCAAGCTTCCCGGGATGATCCGGTTAGGGAAGGGATTGCGGATCGACTAGACGATCAGCCCAGCGCGACGGGCATCGGCCACACCGGCCTGCGGGGTTGCGAGCGCGCGAGCCGGATCGACGAATAGATGATGAGGAGCGGCGTGGCCAGGTACACCGCCACGAAAATCCACTGCATGCATCAGGCTCCCGTGGCCGTCATCTTGCCCACGTCCGGCTCCTCGTCCGTCCACACCTTGAAGCTCGCGAGCGTATTGAGCCCGAACGAGCTGCTGATCGCCACATCGGCCGCGTCGCGTCCCCGCGCGATCAACACCCGCCCGATGCGCGGCATGTTGTTGCGCGAGTCGAACGTGTGCCAGTGTCCGTCGAGGAAGACCTCGAACCACGCCGCGAAATCCGGCGTGCCATAGGGCGGCGGCATGCCGATGTCGCCGAGGTAGCCGGTGCAGTAGCGCGCCGGGATGTTCATGCAGCGGCAGAAGGCGACCGCGAGGTGCGTGTAGTCGCGGCACACGCCGGTCTTGTCGTGATACGCCTCGAGCGCGGTGCGCGTCATGCGCGCGTGGTGGTAGCCGAACGTGATGTGTCGATGAACGTAGTCGCAGATCGCCTGCACGCGGCCCCATCCCATGGGCGAGTGACCGAAGAGGTCCCATGCGGTCTGCGACAAGCGGTCCGTTTCGCAGTAACGGCTGCCGAGCAGGAAGATCAGCGTTTCCTCGGGCAGGTCCTGCACCGGAACCTGCCGCGCCTCGGGGACGACCGGGTCGGGCAGGCCGGTATCGTTCACCAGCGAATTGGCCCAGACGCGCGTGCGCCCCTTGGGTGCGACGATGCGCGTGCACCAGTTGCCGAAACTGTCGCGGTAGGCCGATACCGGAACCGGCGGATCCACCATCAGGTCGTCGTGGCCGATGAGGTCGGAGACGCGCGTGTGGTGGACGTTGAGCGTGAAGATCATCGGCGTGGGTTGCGGGCACTCGTAGACCAGTTCGAAGCCGACTCGTATTTTCATCGGGACCTCCTTGTCAGGCGCTGCGCGCCATGCGTAACGATTCGATCAACGTACCGCGCAGCTCGCTCCAGCGCCGGCCCGCGGTAAAGACGATTTCCTGGTTGATCTCCAGCTCGATCCCGGCGTAGAGCCTGCGCGGAAAGCGTTTTCGCAGGTGCGCCGTCATTCCGTCGCCCTTGCCGGCATAGGGATAATTGCGGCGCACGCGCAGGCCGGGAGCGAGCGCCCCGAGCGCGGATTTCCATCGCGCGCAGAGCGCGGCCTCGACCGGGCGGTCGGGATCGTAGAGCAGCCCGACGTCGGCATTGCGCACCTTGCCGTGCAGCTCGGGCGTGAAGCTGTGCGAGGAGATGTGGATCACGCGACGTCCCCGCGATACCGAGTGGTCGGCGACCTGCTCGACGCGCGTGCGATAGGGGCGGTAGTACGCCTCGATGATCTGCGCGCGCGTGCGTGCCGGAGCCGCGCACGTGGCTGCCGAGAAGAGCTGCGGATGGCCGATCGAGCGATTGAGGTCCACGAGCAGGCGGCTGAGGGTGGCGGACACGAGCGGCGCCTTCAGCGCGCGGGCGAGCGCGCGGGCCATCGCGAGCGCGCCGGGATCGTAGCCGCGGTGGCTCTCGAGCAGGGCGCGCCGCCCGTGAAAGAGCCGTCGATATGCCGCGGGTATCCGGTTGCCGCCATGCTCACAGGTGATCAGGAAGGTGTCGATCGCCGCGCCCGCTCACCAGCGCAGCTCGGGCAAATGGCGGAACACCTGGCGCGTGCCCTCGCTCCATTCGTTGCTGAGCACGGTGAAATACGGGTCGCCGTCGTGGAAGCGGCAGCGCTTCTCGACCGCGAGGCTGTCGCGCTCGTAGCAGATGAGGTCGATCGGCATGCCCACCGAGAGGTTGCTGCGCATGGTCGAGTCGAACGACACCAGCACGCACTTGGTGGCGTCCGCGAGCGGCATCACGCGCGTGATCACGCGGTCGATGATCGGCTTGCCGTACTTGGTCTCGCCGGTCTGGAAGTAGGGCGTGTCGATGCCCGCCTCGATGAAGTTGCCCTCCGCGTAGATGCGAAAGAGGCGGATCGGCTCGCCGCGGACCTGCCCGCCGAGGATGAAAGAGGCGTTGAAGCCGATCTCGTTCTCGTTCAGGTACTCGCCGTCGCGGCGCTCGATGTCGCGCATCGCGTCGGCGACCAGCATCGCGACGTCGAACATCGTACGGGCATTCCAGAGATTGGCGCACGCGTCGCCGGCGTCGCAGCGCTGGTTCAGCACGCCGATCACGGCCTGGGTTCCCGCGAGGTTGCCGGAGCTCAGCAGCACGAGCACGCGCTCGCCGCGGCGCTCGAACACGGTCATCTTGCAGAAGCTGGCGAAGTTGTCCACGCCGGCGTTCGTGCGGGAATCCGAGGCGAAGATCATCCCCTGGTCGAGCATCACGCCTATGCAGTAGGTCACCGGGGAAGTCTGTCCATGGCGGGAGATACGGTCGGTACGGTAGCACACACAGGCAGGATTGCTAGAATGCTCATGGATACCCCATGCGCTCCCTTTCCCATCTCTTCGAAAACAACCGCTCCTGGTCCGAGCGCATCCGTCGCGACGATCCGGAATTCTTCGCCCGGCTGTCGCGGCAGCAGCGCCCGCGCTACCTGTGGATCGGATGCTCGGATAGCCGCGTGCCCGCCAATGAGATCGTGGACCTCGCGCCCGGCGAGCTCTTCGTGCACCGCAATGTAGCGAACGTCGTGGTGCACAGCGACCTGAACTGCCTCTCGGTGATGCAGTTCGCCGTGGACGTGCTGAAGGTCGAGCACATCATCGTCTGCGGCCATTACGGCTGCAGCGGCGTCTCGGTGGCGATGAAGAAGCAGCGCGTGGGCCTCGCCGACAACTGGCTGCGCCATGTCCAGGACGTGCATGCGAAGCACGACGCGCGCGTCGCCCAGTCGCCCGAC
>JANPHA010000271.1:0-4477 GCA_031424255.1 Burkholderiales bacterium
CGAGCTGCGCATCAAGGCCGAGGGCTGGCACCGCGAGCTCTGGAACTGGCTCTTCTGGGGCGGATCGTTCGTCGCGTCGTTCTGCCAGGGCCTGATGCTCGGGCGCTACATCACCGGCTTCGAGCCCGGGTTCTTCTACTGGGCGTTCGCGGTCGTGGTCGGCGCTGCGCTCTGCGGCGGCTACGTGCTGCTCGGCGCGACCTGGCTGGTCCTCAAGACCGAGGGGGAGCTGCGCAGGAAGGCGCTCGCCTGGGCGCAATGGGGCCTGCTGTGGATCGCGCTCGGTGTCGCGCTGGTGAGCCTCGCCACGCCGCTGGTGAGCGAGACGGTGCGCGACAAATGGTTCAACTTCCCGCGCACGCTCGGCCTGATGCTGCTGCCCGCGGCGAGCGTGGCGGCGGGCTATTGGCTGTGGCGCACGACGAGCGCGATGAGACGCGGCGCCGCGCTCGCGGATTGGAAGCCGTTCGCCGCGGCGGTCGCGATCTTCACGATCGCATTCCTCGGCCTCGCCTACAGCATTTACCCGTACGTGGTGATCGATCGGCTCACGATCTGGGATGCGGCCGCCCATCCCACCGCCCTCAGGGTGCTTTTCATCGGGTCGGTCGTGGTGCTGCCGTTCATCGCGTTCTACACCGTCGTGTCGTACCGCATCTTCCGCGGCAAGGCGCGCGCCGGCCTCTACGACTAGCGGCGGTTCAACGTTCGATCAACTGCTTCTTCTCTTTCACGCCTTTCCACTCGTCCGCATCCGGCGGCGCGGGGATGCGCTCCACCAGCGGCTTCCAGATCTTGGAGAGCTCGGCGTTGATCGGGATGAACACCTTCTGGTCCTCGGGCACGTCGTCCTCGGCGAAGATGGCTTCCACCGGGCACTCCGCGACGCACAGCGTGCAATCGATGCACTCGTCCGGATCGATGACCAGCATGTTCGGCCCCTCGCGAAAGCAATCGACCGGACAGACGTCGACACAGTCGGTGTACTTGCACTTGATGCAGGACTCGGTCACCACATACGTCATGGAAAGGACTCTTGAAAGCGCCCAAAGGGACCTTCATGTTAGCAGAGACCCCCTACCCGACCAACCGGCGCCTTTGCCCGCGGAGCCGGATTGGTCTAGCATGGTCGTCATAGAGCGCCCCGGTTCACCCCAGAACCCCTTCCCCGGGCCCCAGCCATCCGCAAACGAGGCCAACGTGTCCGAAAAAATCGTCCATATCACCGATGACACCTTCGAGCAGGAAGTCCTGCAGTCGCAGACTCCCGTCCTGGTCGACTACTGGGCCGAGTGGTGCGGCCCGTGCAAGATGATCGCGCCCGCGCTCGACCAGATCGCGAGCGAATACACCGGCCGCCTCAAGGTGACCAAGCTCAACATCGACGAGAACCAGTCGACGCCGCCCAAGTACGGCATTCGCGGCATTCCCACGCTGATGCTCTTCAAGAACGGCAACGTCGAGGCCACCAAGGTCGGCGCGCTCTCCAAGACCCAGCTCGCGGCGTTCATTGACAGCAATATCTGAAACCGATAACCTGAACGCGTCCTGGCTGTTCGCTCGAACAGTCGTCCCAGCGTCCCGCAACACCCCCCCGCAGCCAGGCTAGCCCCCAGAATTCTCGATTCACCGGCCCGTGAGGTCTCCCGGGCCCGTTCCGATACCACGACAACTCCCACCAGGCAGGCCTGCTGCATGCACTTATCCGACCTCAAGCTCAAGCACGTGTCCGAGCTCGTCGACATGGCGAATACGAGCGAGCTCGAAGGCGCCAACCGACTGCGCAAGCAGGAGCTCGTCTTCGCGCTGCTGAAGAGCCACGCCAAGAAGGGCGAGGCGATCTTCGGCGACGGCACCCTCGAAGTCCTCCAGGACGGCTTCGGCTTCCTGCGATCCCCGGACACCAGCTATCTCGCCGGCCCCGACGACATTTACGTGTCGCCCTCGCAGATCCGGCGCTTCAACCTGCACACCGGCGACTCCATCGTCGGCGAGATCCGCACGCCGAAGGATGGCGAGCGCTATTTCGCCCTGGTCAAGGTCGACACCGTCAACGGTGAGCCGCCGGAAAACGCCAAGACCAAGATCCTCTTCGAGAACCTGACGCCGCTGCACCCCGACGAGCCGATGCAGCTCGAGCGCGACATCAAGGCCGAGGAGAACCTCACCGGGCGCGTGATGGATATCATCGCGCCGATCGGCAAGGGGCAACGCGGCCTGATCGTCTCCCCGCCCAAGGCCGGCAAGACGGTGCTGATGCAGCACATCGCCCATGCGATCACCGCGAACCATCCCGAGGCGGTGCTCATCGTGCTGCTGATCGACGAGCGTCCCGAGGAAGTGACCGAGATGACGCGCACCGTGCGCGGCGAGGTCGTCGCCTCCACGTTCGACGAGCCGGCCACGCGCCACGTGCAGGTCGCCGAGATGGTGATCGAGAAGGCCAAGCGCCTGGTCGAGCACAAGAAGGACGTCGTGATCCTGCTCGATTCGATCACGCGCCTCGCGCGCGCCTACAACACCGTGGTGCCGGCCTCCGGCAAGGTGCTCACCGGCGGCGTCGATTCCAACGCGCTGCAGCGCCCGAAGCGCTTCTTCGGCGCGGCGCGCAACGTCGAGGAGGGCGGTTCGCTCACCATCATCGCGACCGCGCTGATCGACACCGGCTCGCGCATGGACGACGTGATCTACGAGGAATTCAAGGGCACCGGCAACATGGAGATCCATTTGGATCGCCGCATGGCCGAGAAGCGCATCTATCCTTCGCTCAACGTGAACCGCTCCGGCACGCGCCGCGAGGAACTCCTGATCCGCCCGGAGATCCTTCCCAAGGTGTGGATTCTGCGCAAGCTGCTGTTCGGCATGGACGAGCTCGAGGCGACCGAATTCCTGCTCGACAAGTTGCGTGCCACAAAGAACAACGACGAGTTCTTCAACTCGATGAAAAAAGGCTAGCGGCGGGAAAAAAGCCTGTCCGCTCAAGGGTCTGCCTTGGCACAAGGTGTGGTAACAACCCCTTGCTTTTGTTCATGTTTTCATGGATAATCGACGTTTTTCCGGGCCCGGCGAGTTCGCGCCCACCCACAAGGCGAATAAAATGAAAGACGGAATCCACCCGAATTACCGCGAGGTCGTGTTCCTCGACACCAGCTGCGATTTCGGATTCGTGACCCGCTCCACGGTCGCGACCAACGAGACCATCCAGTGGAAGGACGGCAAGGAGTATCCGGTCTACAAGATCGAGATTTCCGCCGAGTCCCATCCGTTCTACACGGGCAAGCAGAAGATCGTGGATACCGCCGGGCGCGTCGACAAGTTCAAGAAGCGCTACGCGCGCAAGGGCGCGGCGAAGGCGGCCGAATAAGCTCCCCCGTGCCCCGCCAGAAAGGCAGCCCCCGGGCTGCCTTTTTTGTTGCGCACTAGAATGTCGCCCATGATCGACTACGACGGCACGCGCACCCCGCTCAAGACGGCGCTGTTCCTGGTCCTGTGCCTCACGTGGCTGCTGCCGGGCCTGGTGGGCCACGATCCGTGGAAATTCGACGAGGCCGCGGCGTTCGGCGCCGTGCTCGAGATACTGCGCACCGGCGACTGGATCAATTTCCGCATCGCGGGAGAGCCGGTGTTCGACCGCGCGCCGCTCTATCTCTGGGGGGCCGCGCTGTGCGCCAAGCTCTTCGGCGGCATCCTGCAGACGCACGACGCGGCGCGCCTCGCCTCGGGCCTCTTCATGGCCGCCACGCTCGCCTTCCTCTCGCTCGCCTGCCGCGAGCTGATGGGCGCGCGCGCGATCCGCGTGGGCGTGATGCTGCTGATCGGCTGCATCGGCCTGCTGCTGCGCGCGCACGAGATGACCACCGATCTCGCCGGGCTCACCGGGATCGCGATGAGCCTCTGCGGCCTGGCGCTCGCGCACCGGCGGCCGTACGTGGGCGGAGTCATCACCGGCCTCGGGGCGGGCGTGGCGTTCCTCGGCGACGGCTTCCTGCCGCTCGGGATGCTGGTGATGATGGCCGCGATGCTGCCCGCCGCATCCGCGCTGTGGCGCACGCGCCCATACGCCGCGACGATCGCGATCGCCTTGCTGTGCGCCGCGCCGATCATCGCGGCATGGCTGGCCGCGCTGGCGACCACGTCGCCGCCGGCGCTCTCTCTGTGGCTCGACGCCGCCAGCGCCTCGCCCTGGAGCGATCCGACGCGCGAGGGCGGGCTCGGGGTGCTCTTCACGCTTCGGATCCTGCCCTGGTATGCGTGGCCGGCTTGGCCGCTCGCGGCATGGGCCCTGTGGCGCTCGCGGCGCACGCTCGCGACGCGCCGCGACCTTCTGCTGCCGCTGATCGCGTTCGCCGCGTTCTTCCTCGTCGCCTCGATCTTCGGCGACGCGCGCGAGGTGAATGCGATGCCGCTGCTGCTGCCGCTCGCGATCCTCGGCGTGGCCGAGCTCGAGAGCCTGCCGCGCGGCGCGGCGAGCGCGCTC
>JANPHA010000272.1:0-7552 GCA_031424255.1 Burkholderiales bacterium
GTCCCCCTCCCCGACCCCCCCAAGGTGCAGGGAGAGTGCGTAAAATAGCAGCGCAATCCCGCCAGGCAATCCTCCCACCCACCTGATGTCTTCCATCGCGGAACAGGTCGCGCGCCGCCGCACTTTCGCCATCGTGTCCCACCCGGACGCGGGCAAGACGACGCTCACCGAAAAGCTGCTGCTGTTCGCCGGCGCGATCCAGATCGCGGGCAGCGTCAAGGCGCGCAAGGCGTCGCGCCATGCCACGTCCGACTGGATGGAGATCGAGAAGCAGCGCGGCATCTCGGTGGCCTCCTCGGTCATGCAGATGGAGTATCGCGACTGCGTGATCAACCTGCTCGACACCCCGGGCCACCAGGACTTCTCCGAGGACACCTATCGCGTGCTCACCGCGGTGGATGCCGCGCTGATGGTGATCGACGCCGCCAAGGGGATCGAGCCGCAGACGTTGAAGCTCCTCGAAGTCTGCCGTGCGCGCAACACTCCGGTGCTCACCTTCATCAACAAGATGGACCGCGAGGTGCGACCGCCGCTCGAGCTGATCGACGAGATCGAGTCGGTGCTCGGCATTCCCGCGGCACCTCTCACCTGGCCGATTGGCGCCGGGCGCGAGTTCCGCGGCGTCTTCGATTTCCGCTCGGAGACGATCCGCCTCTTCGAGGCCGGCGCCGACCGCCTCTCGCACAACGAGGTGCGCGAGATCGGCATGAACGATCCCGAGTGCGCCACGCTGCTCGGGGCGCCGTACGAGATGGCGATGGGCGAGGCCGACATCGTGCGCAGCGCCGGCACGCAATTCGATCGCCAGGCCTTCCTGCAGGGGCGCCAGACGCCGGTGTTCTTCGGCTCGGGCATCAACAACTTCGGCGTGAAGGAGGTGCTCGACGCGCTCGTCGATTTCGCGCCCGCGCCGTCGATTCGCGAAGCCGCCGAGCGCATCGTGGAGCCCACCGAGACGGCGTTCTCCGGCGTGGTGTTCAAGATCCAGGCGAACATGGACCCGGGGCATCGCGACCGCGTCGCGTTCGTGCGCGTGTGCTCGGGACGTTTCGAGCGCGGCATGCGCCTCACCAATTGCCGCACCGGCAAGGACCTGCGCACCAGCAACGCGGTGTCGTTCCTGTCGCAGCGGCGCGAGACCGTCGATGAGGCGTTCGCGGGCGACATCATCGGCCTTCCGAACCACGGCACGATCGCGCTCGCCGACACGCTCACCGAAGGCGAGATGCTGCAGTACGGCGGCCTGCCGTCGTTCGCGCCCGAGCTCTTCCGCCGCGCCGAGCTCGCCTCGCCGATGAAGGCGAAGCAGCTGCGCATCGGACTCAAGCAGCTGAGCGAGGAAGGCGCGATCCAGATCTTCTACCCGGTGCAGGGGGGCGCCCCGATCATGGCCGCGGTGGGCTCGCTGCAGTTCGATGTCGCCGCCCATCGCCTGCAGAACGAATACGGCGTCGACCTGCGGCTCGCGGCCGCCCCGTACGTCGCGGCGCGCTGGGTGTCGTCGAGGGATCCCGCGGAGCTGCAGCGCTTCCTCGATACCAACGCGCATCGCGTCGCGCACGACGCCGCCGGCGTTCCCGCCTTTCTCGCGGGCATGAAGGCCGAGCTGATCGTGGCGCAGGAGCAGTGGAAGAACATCGAGTTCCACAAGCTGCGCGAGCACACCGGCCTCGCCGTCGCGGCATGATCCACTCGGGGTAGGAGAAGTCCCGCGCACGCGTAGCTGAAGCCATTCGGGATTGATCCTGTTGGGGGCCGTCGCTTCAGGGCGACGTTTCACGCGCGACTCCTACGATCCGGGCATGCCAAGAAATGTCCTCTGGCCGGGATTGGCCGCGGTCGCCCTCGCCCTTGCGGCGGGAACGCTGCTGCTCGCACGACCCATCGTATCGTCGGCATTGGTTCGCGATGCGGCCCCGGGAGAGATCGCCTGCGGCGCGCAGAAGGACTATCTCGTGCGCTCGGATCCGATGCTCGCCCCGATTCGCCCGGCGGACTGTTCGACCATCACGCAGAGCCCGCCAGAATTCACCTGGCCGCCGCAGGATGGCAACGGCACTTACACGGTGACGGTGCGCTACTCCGACGGCCGCACGCAGGTCCGCACTACGAGGAACAACTGGCTCGCCTGGGACGAGGCCCTTCCGCCGGGCACGTATCGCTGGCAAGTGAAGACCTCGATCGACAACGACGTGAGCAAGCCACGCAGCTTCACGATCGCGCCGAACCCGGTGGCGTTCGTGCTGCCGAATGCCGATGCGGAGCTGCAACGGGCGCGCTCGACCGCCCACCCGCGCTCATGGCCCAAGGATTCGTCCAGCCCGCTCGCCGCCGTTCGCGCCGAGCGCGCGGCCGGCTTCGCGCGCCTGCTCGCGGAGGTCGAGGACCGGCTCGGGCAACCGGTCGAGGAGGAGCCCCGGGCGGAATCGAAGAACTCCAACTACGATTCCACCGTGAACGAGCAGAAGCGCACGCTGAACGCGGCGTTCGCGTACGCCGGCACGCGCGATCGCAAGTACGGCGCGGAAGCGGTCCGACGCCTGATGGCGCAGGCGCGCTGGAGCACCACGGGCCCGATCTCGTTTCGCAGGAACGACATGGCAAGCCGCAACGTGGCGTGGACGCTGGCGCTGGGTTACGACTGGACCTGCGACATCCTCACCCCCGCGGAGAAAGCCGCGATCCTCGAGGCGATCCGGGTGCGCACCCGTGACATGTACAACGAGTACGTCGCGACGCGCGAGATCGCGAAGAATCCCTACGACTCGCACGGCAACCTCACGCTCACGATCACCGCGGCGATCGCCGCGCTCGTCGCGGGCGACATCCCCGAAGCCGACGAATGGCTGCGCGGCTCGGTCCCGATGGCCGCGGTGTGGACCAGTCCGTGGGGCGGCGCCGACGGCGGCTTCGCCAACGGCACCACTCAGGCTCAGTGGGACACGGGCAGCAACCTGCTCGCCTGGTATGTCCTGAGGAACGCGGTCGGCGTGGATCTCGCCAGGAAGGAGTGGGTTCGCAACTACGCGCGTTATCTCGCGTATTTCCTGCCGCCCGGCGCGCCCGCGGGCCTGTTCGGCGACGGGCAGGAAGAGGACATGCGCGAGGTCTGGGCCCGGGTCGGCAAGGCCTATACGAATTTCGCGCCCAGCCCGCTCGGGCGCTGGTACGCCGCGCAGGTGAACGGCGAGGACACGGCGCGCCTCGAGCTGCTGCTTGCGCCGCGCGCGGACAGGTCCGCGGCGCCCTTCCCCACGGACGCAGCAAACGCGGCTTTCTTTCCGTCGATCGGCTGGGTCGCGATGCACAGCAGCCTCGCCGATCGCGCGCGCGCCTCGGTCTACTTCAAGAGCAGCCCGTACGGCTCGTACAACCACAGCCACGCGGACCAGAACAGCTTCGTGATCGACTACCGCGGCGAGCGGCTGGCGATCAAGTCGGGCTACTACGACGACTATCGCACCCCGCACTGGAAGGGCTGGTACAAGCAGACGCGCTCCGCGAACGCGATCACGATCGACGGCGGCCAGGGCCAGGGCATCGACGGCAAGCAGTATTCGGGCGAGATCACGCACTTCGAGGCGGGCGACAAGCTCGACTACGCCGTCGGCCGCGCCGAGAAGGCCTACGACGGCAAGCTCACGCTCGCGCGGCGCACGATGATCCACCTGCACCCGAATGTGGTGCTGGTCCACGACGAGGTCGCCTCGGCCACGCCGCGCACCTGGGAATGGAACATCCACGCGCTGAAGCCGATGAACAAGTTCTCGGATCGCAAGATCTCGCTGGCGAGCGGGGACGCGCGCATGTGCGTCGAACTGCTCGCGGGCCCCGAAGTCGCGTTCACGCAAACCAGCAAGTTCACCGTCGCCCCGGCCGCGTCGAGCATGAACCCGAAGACGCCGGACCAGTGGCACGGGACGTTCGCGACCACCGGGAAATCCCCGGGCGCGGAGTTCCTCATGCTGATGCGCATCGGATCCGACTGCCCGCAGGCCGAGCTTCCGACCGCGTCGGCGAAGAAAGGGCCCGATGGCTGGGAGGTGGCCGTCGACGGGACCACCGTGAGCATCGCCGGGGAGCGCGTAACCGCGAAGTAGCGCGGCTAAACCGCGGTCATTTCGACCATTCGGCGATGTCGGAGTTGCCGAGCGTGAATCCCTTCTTCGGCAGGTTCGCCGTGTTGAGGTCTTCCTCGACCTGCATGAAAACCTCGGCGAGCTTGAAGCTCAGCTTCGCGAGGTTGTCGGCGCTCGGCGTGACGCTCACCGCTTCTCCCGATACCACGACGAACCGGGTGAGGAAGTCGGCGTAGATCCTCGATGCCAAATCCCGGGTCTCGGGCCTGATGACTGCCATGAAGGTGCCTTGCGAAAAGGGGGATGACCCCATGCTACTCCGCTCGCTACGGCACGACGGTCGTGAACAGGTAGACCGCGAAGATCACCAGGTGGATGGCGCCCTGCAGCACCGTGGTGCGTCCGGTGCCGAGCGAGAGCGTGGCGATGAAGAGCGAGAGCAGCAGCAGCACGCTCGCCTTCACGTCGAGGCCGAGGACCAGCGTCCAGCCGGTCGCGAGCGAGACCACGGCGACCGTGGGAATCGTCAGGCCGATGCTCGCGAGCGCGGAGCCGAGCGCGAGGTTGAGGCTGGTCTGCAGGCGATTGGCGCGCGCGGCGCGCAGCGCCGCCATCCCCTCGGGCAGCAGCACCACCGCGGCGATGATGATGCCGACCAGCGCCTTGGGCGCACCGGCCGCGGCCACCGCGCCCTCGATGGTCGGAGCGAGCGCCTTCGCGAGCAGCACGACCGCCCCGAGGCACGCGAGCAGCAACGCGGCGCTCACCGCCGTCGCGGACACCGTGGGCGCGGACGCATGGACCTCGGCATCGCCGCGCGCCTCGGGGGGCAGGAAGTAGTCGCGGTGGCGCACGGCCTGCACGAACACGAATGTTCCGTAGAGGGCCAGCGAGACGACCGCGATGAAGGCGAGCTGGCTCGGGCTGTAGATCGGCCCGGGCGTGGTGACGGTGTAATTCGGCAGGACGAGCGCAAGGATCGCGATCGCCGCGAGCGTCGCAAGCGATGCGCTTACGCCGTGCAACCCGAACTCCTGCTCCTTGAAGCGCGTGCCGCCCACCAGCAGGCACAGGCCGACGATCGCATTGAGGATGATCATCACCGCCGCGAACACCGTATCGCGCGCGAGCGCCGCGGTCTCCGGCCCTCCCGCGAGCATCAGCGAGACGATCAGCGCCACCTCGATCACCGTCACCGCGACCGCGAGCACCAGCGTTCCATACGGCTCGCCGACACGGTGCGCCACGACCTCGGCGTGATGCACCGCGGCCAGCACGCTCGCAATCAATCCGAGGGCCGCCAGCAGCAAATAGGCGCCGCCGAAGCCGAACGCGGTGCCGGCGAGCAACATCCATCCCACGATCGGTGCCGCGATCGTCCACTTCGGCAACACGGAAGGCAATCTCATCCCCGAATTATGGGTGTTTGTCCTACGCGCCGGGTGTCGTTGTTGGAATTCCGCCAGCCCTCCGCTCATGTGATGCTCGGGCATGGAGAAGACATACCTCACCCCGGGCAAGCTCTACGCAAGCATGGGTGAAGAGTTCCGCCGGACGCGCTCGCCCGAATGTTCTTCCTGCCAGGTACCGATGGTGTACATGATCGAGCAGCAACCCGGCGATCTCGCGAACTGGCTCGTCGAACCGGTGCCGCGTCCCTGCGACGAATGCGAGCGATTGATCCGCGACATCGTGCGCTCGCACTCCTCGAGCTTCGACATTTTCGATCCGACGGCGACGCTGGTGCGCAGGTCACCGGGACGTCGCTTCGACTGGCACTAGGGCCCGGACGTCGCGGCTCTCTTCGGCCGCCCGCGCCGCAGCAACCAACCCACGACGATCCCGGCCAGGAAAGCGAGCGCGAGCGCGATGACGTGCGAGTTTCCCGTCGTCGGCGCCGAACCCGAGACCGCCGGCACATAGGCGATCGGATCGGTGTCGTTGGGCAAGGCGCCGATATCGGTGACCTTGCCGGTGACGCTGTCGATCTGCACCAGGTTGGTCTTCGCCGGCGCTCCGAGATTCGAATTGACCGCGTAAAGCGTGTCGGCCGGCCCGAACGCCATCGAATTGAGCGAACTCAGGTAGGGGGCGCCGGACAGGTGCGCCCCCGCGGTCACCCGTCCCGTCGCCGGGTCGACAAGATCCAGGGTGCCGCCGGCCGTGGTGGCGGAAACGAAGACCTCGCCCTTTTCGTCGATCGCGATCGCGCCTCCGAGCGGATCGGCATAGGCGCGCTTTCCGATCGGAGAAGCGGAGCCCGTGCCGAGGTCGACGACACCGAGCGTGGCGTCGTCGGTGAGCCACACATAGAGGGTTCCGCGGGCATCGAAACGGATGTCGGAGCCCGCGAGGCCGAGGCTGCCCACGAGGGTCGAGTTACCGGTCGCCAGGTCGACCGACACGAGCGAGCGCGGGATGTTGCGCGCCAATCCCGCCGTGATTCCGTAGACGATCCCGGTCTTGGGATGAACCGCCAGCCCGGTGAGGCCGATCGGCACCACGCCGCCGATGCGCAGCGGGGCAACGAGCTTGGTCGCGGCCGTTGCCGGATCGACCTCGTACAGGGATCCCCCCATGGCCTCGGCTTCGGAGCTGCCCTGCTCCCTCAGCGTCGCTATGTAGAGCTTGCCGCTGGCAGCCGATGCGGGAATGGCAGGCGCGACCAGAAGGGCCACGGCAACTGTGAACGCGATGCAGAAACGCCACTTCACACGGATGGCCCGCCCGGAAAATTACGCAAAGGACCTAAACTATAGCGCCAAGCTTGCGCAGAACTGTCTCGTGACCGCGTCGCCCGCATCCGCCTACCTGCCCGAGATCGCCGAATCGGCCGCCACCGGCGCGACGCGCGAGATCTATTCCGAGTTGCGCCGGCTCGGAGGCGTGCCGATGGTGGCGCTCATCTTCCGCCATCTCGCGACGATGCCCGGGGCGCTCGAGTGGGCATGGGATGCGCTCGCCCCGGCGTTCGGCAGCGGGCGATTGCAGGAAGAGGCGTGGCGGATCGCGCGCGACACACCGCTCGATCCGATCCTGCCGGTCTCGCGCGAGGCGCTGGCCGCGCTCGACGTGGATGCCGGCGGGCTGCGCGAGATCCATGCAGTGCTGGACGCGTACAACCGCGCCAATCCCGCCAACCTGCTCGCGGTCACGTGCCTCGCACGCGTGCTCTCCGGCTCGCGCGCGACCGCGCCCCCGCCGAGCCGGGCGTGGCAACCGCCGCAAGCGCTCGGCGCGCTCGTGCCGATGATCGACGTCGCGACGATGCCCGCCGCGGTCGCGGATCTCTTCGCGCTGCTGTCGAAGCGCAGCGGGCACGGCGATGCGCGCCTCGTCCCGAGCCTCTATCGGCATTTCGGCCACCGTCCCGCTTTCCTCGCGCTGCTGCTCACGCTGATCCTGGCGCGCTTCGACGACGGCTCGATCGCGCGCGGCGTCACCGCGATCCGCCGCGCGACGGATCGCGCCGC
>JANPHA010000273.1:0-2303 GCA_031424255.1 Burkholderiales bacterium
GGCTGATCGTGGCCACGGCGCTCACGCTGCTGGCGCTGCCGGCCATGTACGCGGCCTGGTTCCGGGTGAAGAGAGGGCTGCCGGAGGCAGGCTAAACTACCGGGTTCGCCGTCATCCGGCCAACCATCCGCGCGGGTGGCGAAATTGGTAGACGCACCAGGTTTAGGTCCTGACGCCCTCACCGGCGTGCGGGTTCGAGTCCCGCCCCGCGCACCAGCATTCCTTTCAGTTCCAGAGACACAACATGGCCGTGAACGTCGAAACCCTCGAGAAACTGGAACGCCGCATCACGCTGTCGTTGCCTGCCAGCGTCATCAACGGCGAGGTCGAAGCCCGCCTGAAGAAGCTCTCGCGCACCGTCAAGGCCGACGGCTTCCGGCCCGGCAAGGTGCCGCTCAGCGTGGTGTCGCAGCGTTACGGCTATTCGGTGCAGTACGAGGTGGTGAACGACAAGGTCAGCGAGGCCTTCAACACCGCCGCCAACGAAGCCCGGCTGCGCGTGGCCGGCGCGCCGAGCATCACGCAGAAGGACGAAGCGCCTGACGGCGAGATCGCCTTCGATGCCACCTTCGAGGTGTACCCCGACGTGAAGATCGGTGACCTGTCGGCCGCGCAGATCGAGCGTGTGTCGGCCGAAGTGACCGACGCCGCGATCGACAAGACGGTGGACATCCTGCGCAAGCAGCGCCGCACCTTCGCGCAGCGCCCGGCCGCCGACGGCGCCGAGGAAACCGACCGTGTGACGATCGACTTCGAAGGCAAGATCGACGGCGAGCCCTTCCAGGGCGGCAAGGCCGAGGCCTTCCAGTTCATCATCGGCGAAGGCCAGATGCTGGAGCAGTTCGACAAGGCCGTGCGCGGCATGAAAACCGGCGACAACAAGACCTTCCCGCTGCAGTTCCCCGAGGACTACCAGGGCAAGGACGTCGCCGGCAAGGAAGCCGACTTCCTCGTCACGATGAAGAAGATCGAAACCCAGGTGCTGCCCGAGGTCGACGCCGGTTTTGCCGCGTCGCTCGGCATCAAGGAAGGCACCGTGGAGGGCCTGCGTGCCGACGTGAGGAAGAACCTGGAGCGCGAGGTCAAGTTCCGTGTGCTGGCGCGCAACAAGGGCGCCGTGATGGACGCGCTGGTGGCGGCTTCGGAACTCGACGTGCCGCAGGCGCTGGTGAAGAGCGAAACGGCCCGCATGGTCGAAGCCGCGCGCGCCGACCTGAAGCAGCGCGGCGTCAAGGATGCCGACACCACGCCGATCCCCGAGGAAATCTTCGCGCCGCAGGCCGAGAAGCGGGTGCGCCTGGGTCTTGTCGTCAGCGAACTCGTGCGCTCGAACAACCTTCAGGCGCAGCCGGCGCAGCTTCAGTCACACATCGAGGAGATGGCGCAGAGCTATGAGAAGCCGTCGGAAGTCGTGCGCTGGTACCTCGGCGACCGCCAGCGGCTCGCGGAGGTCGAGGCGGTCGTGGTCGAGAACAATGTCGCGGACTTCGTGCTGAGCAAGGCCAAGGTCACCGACAAGGTTCTTCCGTTCGACGAGTTGATGGCGACTTGATCGCCCCCACATCGTCCGCATCGCAACCCAAGGAGTGCCATGAGCGCGCTTGAAACCCAAGGCCTCGGCCTCGTGCCGATGGTCATCGAAACGTCGGGGCGCGGCGAGCGCGCTTACGACATCTACAGCCGGCTGCTGCGCGAGCGCATCATCTTCCTCGTCGGGCCGGTCAACGACGCGTCGGCGAGCGTGGTGGTCGCGCAGATGCTGTTTCTCGAGAGCGAGAACCCGGACAAGGACATCCACTTCTACATCAACTCGCCGGGCGGCTCTGTAAGCGCAGGGATGTCGATCTTCGACACGATGCATTTCATCAAGCCGGACGTGTCGACGATGTGCACGGGGCTGGCGGCCAGCATGGGCTCGTTCCTGCTGATGGCCGGTGCCAAGGGCAAGCGGTTCTCGCTGCCGAACTCGCGCGTGATGATCCACCAGCCGTCGGGCGGGGCCCAGGGGCAGGCGACCGACATCGAGATTCATGCCCGCGAGATCATCAAGACGCGCGAGCAGCTCAACAAGATCTACGCCGAGCGCACCGGCCAGACGATCGAGAAGATCCGCGCCGACATGGAGCGCGACTTCTTCATGGATCCGGAGGAAGCCAAGGCCTATGGGCTGATCGACCAGGTGCTCACGCACCGAAGCGCGCCGGCAATCGGTTGACGCCCGGCGCGTAGGTCCGTACGCACCTCGTAACAACACCTGAATCGGGGCCTTTTTCGAGGGGAAGGCCCCGAATTCTTTTGCTCTA
>JANPHA010000274.1:0-7370 GCA_031424255.1 Burkholderiales bacterium
AATTGAGGGGTCGCTGAGGGCAATCGAACAAATTGAGCTCGGCGAAGAACAGGCCGCGAAGAACATGCAGCAAAGGCTCGATGCGGAGAAAAAGCCCATTCCTGAGGGGCTGAAGTGAGGCTTCATAGGGTATTTTTGATGTTGCTGGGCTTGCATCAAATCGCAGGCGCTTATGAAGTAACGACCCATGCTCGAATTACCGACGCGGCCTTTGTCAAGAGCCGACTAGGCGCTTCGGCGGAAATTATTCAGAGGCTCGGAATTGACGTCTTCGTTTGGAAAACTTCCGCTACCCCATTCGTTACCTCGCTAGGTAACACGTACTTTGATATAAACCGCGCAACTGGGGCCACCGCGACCCGGTATGTCTTGGATTTTGATACGAAGAAAATGCCTCGAATTGCAGGGGGCCGGATGAACCCCGATACCCTGCGGTTGAATGGCTGGCTAATGCGTGGAGCGATTCGTGAAGATGATGCTGGGGATACGATTGTGCGTCTTTGGAAAGGCGAACCACTTGGCGATCAGCCGTTTGGCGTGATCAATCGATTCTGCAATCACTTCTTCGATCCTGTTTCCGATCCACGTCCAAGCGTCGGCCGAGGCCTTTCAGGTGGGTGCCTGGGCGATCCCATAATTCAGGATGCAGTGCAATGGGCCTTGGGAAGCCAATCGCCCTTTCAGTCCTCACCGTTAGAAGACACCGCACGCCGTAACCATTTTTCGGTGCTTGATGCGCGGGAAGCAATGTGGCGCGCGCTGACCTTGAAGAATGCTGACGGTAGCGCCGTCCCTCAATTTGGCAACACGCCTACGGAACTGCGAAAGATGTATTGGGCAACTACTTTCCGAACTCTTGGAGATGTGCTGCATACGATCCAAGACATGGGCCAGCCGCAACACACTCGCAATGAGGGGCATGGACGTCGTCCCGGTAACGATTATGAGTCCTATATCGACGCCCGCGCACTTCGCGAACAGAAGTTCGTCATTGACGGAGTGACCCTTGCGTTGTCGAGCGGGCAACTCCCGGACTTGGAATTCGGCGACCACCCTATTCCACGATTCAATCGCTATAGCGACTACTGGAGCACGCGTGAAAGGCTAGGTTCGCTCTATGGGCTCGCCGACTACAGCAACAGGGGCTTTTTCACTGATGACAGTAACGTCGGGAACAATAGCTATCTAGAACCAAGCAGTGTCGGCCTGACAGTGGCACGCGAACCCTTCGACTCTTTTGCAGGATTCAATTTCAGCTATGTCTATGGAGTCGTCGAGGACAAACTAACTGGGGCGAACGACAGGATCTCAATGTCGACGCAAGGGGTCTTTGCCGGGTTAATCCAGGGTGGAGCTGGGCCGTTTGTCAATGCGCCGCTGTATACATTCCGAAGGAAGAACTTCGATGACCGAGCCTCCCTCTTGATTCCTCGGGCAGTATCGTATTCAGCAGGAATTCTTGACTATTTCTTTCGCGGCAAACTGGCCGTTGGCCTTCCGGACGAGGGCGTTTACGGCGTCGTTGATCATTCCGTGGAGAAGAGCGTCACCGCATCGCCTGCTCAAGGCTTTCGAAAGATCAAGCTGAAGGTTAGCAATATCACCGAGAATATTGGCGACGCGAGACAGGACATGGTCAACGGTACTTTGCTGGCGATCGTGAGATTTCACCGCAACACGTGCTATACGGAAGACTTGTCCGGCGAATGGAAATCGCCGGACATGGTTTCGTCGAAGGGAGTTGCAGTATTCGATCCTCCGGCCCCGCTCGGGAGTGGGTGCCGCAGCGCTGAGGAAGAGATTGTCGTTTCGGCCGCGAAACCGGGTTTCAGTCTGCCCGCAATCACTCTCCCGTTGACTGGCCCAGACCAGCCGGTCGAGTTTCTGTTCTCCGACCCAATTCCAATAAACGCCACTGACGTTTACTTGCAAGTGGTGTTCCGGGGAAAACTCGGCGCAGAAGATGATGCAGTCGTCGTGGAAACCAAGGACATTGGCGAACCTAGTTTCATTTCGTACTCCAACAATCTCGACTACGTTTTCTGCTACAACGGCCAGTGGTACTTGCGTGGAACCAATGGAGAATTTCCTGCTAGTTTGGCTGGCGCAATTCCGAACGGTGACATTCAATATCCACCCGTACCCTTGACCAACGTCCAGATCGCATTTGAACCTTATGATGAATTTCCCTCCGCAGCGCCATTGCTGCAGGTAGCCGAGTTGCCGCTCAAGTCGTACATCAGATTTGCCACACTCGGAGAACTGAATAGCAATTGGGGGATTGCAGTAACAATCATGGGTAATATCTATTCAACTCGTCACCAACTACGCGAAACTAACCCTCGGGAGCTAGCGAATCAGATCTACTATTCGTCCTCCGGTGCGCCTGAGCCTAGAGCTAGAGAGGTATTCAAGTTTCGCAATGTCTATTCCGCGGGCGGACTCTTCTACCATTGGGGCCAAGGCGCCGCATGTAACAGTTTGATTCCCCCTGCATCAACTCCGGCTCATACGCCGGTATTGACCTCGGTCGCGATCAGCAGCAATTGGTGAGGTGATGGGCAGGCTTGTGCTTGCCTTGCTGCGCCGGACCTCTGGGGCCCTCCCAGGCCATGAGTGCGGGTTCGCATAGAATCGACTTCGAACTGACCGGCACCGTATTCGACATCGCCACGAAGCGGCCTATCGAGCGCGCTTTCGTGATTGCGACTGACCTGCCCCCCAGCTTAGTACGGGTTTGATCTAGAGTCTGCCCCAGCAGGAGGGCAGGCAATGAAGAAGAAGCGCTATACGACCGAGCAGATGATCTCGATCCTGAAGGAGTGCGAGGCGACCGGGAACATCAGCGAGGTTTGCCGTAAGCACGGGATCGCGGCGACGACGTTCTACATGTGTCAAGCGACACATAGTCTTGCGGGATAAGGCGACAGATAGTTTTGCGGGTTGGGCGGGGGTTTATGGGGTCATGCGGCGGTGTGCGACAGGGCGTGTTCAAGGTCTCTGAGGCGATAGCTCCTTCCCTTGATGTTGAGGACATGGGCCTTGTGAAGCAGGCGGTCGAGGATCGCGGTGGAGAGGACCTCGTCGCCGGCGAGCAGTTCGGGCCAGTCGCGAACGCTCTTGTTGGTGGTGATCAGGATCGAGCCGCGTCCGTAGCGATAGGTCACGAGGCGGAAGAAGAGGCTCGCCTCCTGCCGATCCATGGGCTCGAAGCCGAGCTCGTCGATGATGAGCAGGCTGCTCGAGAGGTACTTGCGGCGGCGTAGACGCGCGGAGGGCAGCCCGGCATCGTGCTTCAATTCGATCAGCAGCTCGTCGAAGCGGTAGAACTGCACCCCGAAGCCCGATTCGATCGCCTTCATACCCAGGCCCACCGCGAGGTGGCTCTTGCCCACGCCGGGCGGGCCCTGGATGAGCAGCGTCTCGGCCTGGCGGATCCAGGCGCATGTGGCGAGCAGGTCGATCTTGCTTCGCTCCACCGATGGCTGGAAGGCGAAGTCGAATTCGGCGATCGTCTGCCCGGTGGGAAGGCTGGAGAGTCGAAGGCCGGTCTTCACGCGCCGGGCCTCGCGCACGCTGATCTCGGCTTCGAGCAGTGCGTCGAGCGCGTGATGGGGGCTCGCATCCTCCTTGACCGCTTCGGTCAGCACGCCTTCGAGGTTCTCCGCGGCGTGCATCAGCCCGAGCGCGACCAGGCGCTCGCGGGTGCGGTCGAGGTCCAACTTGCGCTTGGCGCTCATCGGGCGGCCTCCGCGAGGGCGGCATACAGGTCCACCGGGCGATGGGCGACGGGAATGCGCGCGATCTCCTCGAGCCTTCGGCCCATCCGGCCCAACGGGGGTGGAGCGTGAACGCGTTGCGTGGACGGGCCGTCGTAATGGCCCGAATCGATCACCAGGCGCCTCGCGGTGTGGCGCTCGTGGCTGGCGACAATGGCGTTGGCGTGCACGAGCTGCACGCGTCCGGCGCAGCCCCGCGCTTCCACGCGCGAGCCCACGAGCGCGAAGGGCACAGAATACTGGCGCCCCTCGAAGCTCACGAGGGCATCGAGGCCCACCGTACGCGTGGCAACCGCATCGAAGGGCTCGGGCAGCAGTGGCAACGCAGCCAGGAGCCGGCGCTCCGACTCCCAGGAACTCATGACGCTAGCCCCCGTGCTCGGGCAGCGTCGGCGCTTGGCATCGCGCGTCATCGCCTCATCGCTCCACGCCTGCAACTCGGCGAGATCGCGCCAGGCTTCGCGTGTCGGGTCGATTCCGAAGCGCTGCGCCCGCACGCGCCGCTCGACCTTGCCCTTGGCCCGGGGTTGGCGCGGCAGGCACAGATCGACGTGGAAGCGCACCGTCAGAGCGTAGCGCCGGTAGGCCTCGGTGAGCTTGCCCCACGGTCCCGCGCCGTGCGCCACGGCGGCCGTGTCGTTGTCGATGCGAACGACCGCGGGAATTCCCCCGAGGCGCTCGAAGCCGCCGTTGTGGCACCCGAGCCAGGAGAGCTGCGTGCGCCGCGGCGACCACACGATCGCCTCGTAGCGCGAGTGTCCGAGGACCATGTGGAAGGCGCTCAGCTCCAGAGACTCGCCGCCCACGCACATCCCCGGGAAGATCGCCCAATCGGCCTGCGCCTGGGCCCCTGGGGGCGTCTCCACGCGCCGCCGGGCACGCTTGGCCGGCGCGGGAAAGACGTCGCGCACGTAGCGCTCCACCGAGCGAAGCGATCCGCCGTAATCGTGCTCGGCCACGAGCCAGTCGTGCAGGGCGACGAGACTCACCGCCTGCTCGCCTTGCGACTGCACCCAGTGGGCAATGGCCTCGGCGAGCGCCTGCGCCTTGCGAGCACGCAAGCCGCGGCCGTCGACTGCGCCCACGGCGATGCGCTTGAGGTGATATCGAATGTTGCTCTCCGGCAAGCCCAGCAGACGTGCCATCTCGGCCTTGCTGGAACCCTTCTCGGCCAGAACCTTGATCGTCATGCGGATCTCCGTATCGATTCCGGCCATGCCCCGCCCCGAAAAGGAAAAGAGCCTAGGCCGGAAACCGCCCAACCCGCAAAACTATCCGTCGCCTTAACTCAAATTACCCCTGTCGCTCTACATGGTGGGGATTTCGCGATCGTTGCTGGCATATCGACCGCGGCGGCAAGAGCCCGAGGGGCTTCGCCAGCGCATCGGCGAGATCGCATTGGCCAAGCGCCGCTATGGCTATCGGCGTGTGCATGTGCTGCTGCGCCGAGAGGGCTGGGAGATCAACCACAAGCGCACCCACAGGCTTTATCGCGAGGCCGGACTCCAGGTGCGCAGCGCTCCCGCAAGCGCATCGTGCAAGGCGAGCGCACGCCCCTGCAAAGCGCTCGGCGGCACAACGAGAGCTGGTCGATGGACTTCGTGGCCGACGCCTTGGCCAACGGGCGGCGCATCCGCTGCCTCACGCTCGTCGACGACTTCACGCGGGAATGCCTGGCGACTGTCGTCGACACTTCGATCACCGGCTTGCGTGTCGCTCGCGAGCTCGAGCGCGTGATCGGTGGGAGGACGGCGCCAGCTTCGATCAGCGTGGACAACGGGCCCGAATTCGCCGGCCGGGTGCTCGACGAATGGGCCTATCGCCAAGGCATCCGCCTGCGCTTCATCCGGCCCGGCAAGCCCGTCGAGAACGCTTACATTGAAAGCTTCAACGGCAAATTCCGCGACGAATGCCTGAACGAGCACTGGTTCACGAGCCTCACCGAGGCACGCATCCTCATCGAAGCCTGGAGGACCGAGTACAACATCGAGCGGCCTCACAGCTCGATTGGTGATGCCACACCGGCTGAGTTCGCGCAGCGCTGGCTTGCCGGCGAGGACCAAATCAAGTCAAATCAACCCGCAGATTCCGGATTGAAACCGTACTAATTCCGGGGGGCAGGTCAGACGATGTCGCGGAACTCATGCTGGTGCGGACTGACGGCGGTGGCCAAAAAACCGGGTACTTCATATACATGATTCGAGGCCATGATGGCGTGTGGCGCATTGATGGAATGTAGCCGTCGCCAAAGGTTTAATTTAATTTCACATTTCGATGTCGCGTTAGAAGGAGGTACCGATGATCACACTGTCCTCTATTACTCGAATTGCTTTCATTTCGGCGATAGTGCTTGGAGGCTGCGCAGTAACGCACATTGATATTCCCTACACGGAAGAGCAGCGCCATCGAACAGTAGTAGAAACGCAGAGCCAGCGCCCAGTACCGGGGGCGATCGTTCTATTCTTATGGGATCGACGCGAGTCCACGCCCCCTGCCGGCGGCATAACATTTTGCGATCACATGGAACTTGCGCGCTCAAATGACCAAGGGCGATACACCGTTCCAACGTGGCGTGGACGGTCGCCCATGATAGTGGCGATTTACAAGCGTGGCCTATCCCGGGATTACGTTAGGGAGTCCGATCAAAGAGGTGTCGACGTCATGAACCCCTTCACAGGCACCACGACGGAGAGATACACGGAACTTGGGCGCATCTTAAACTCCATGGGTTGCGACGAACGCGAATTGCGCAACGCCAAAGAATTGCTTGAAGCAATGAATGATGAGGGTATCGCAATAGCGCGTACGGAGACCGATGCCAAAGCCTCGGAGAGTCTGCAGACTGCACTCGAACGGGTGCTTTATGGGGGGGATGAGGCTCGTAGGAGACACACCGAGCGCGCAGTCGACCGTTCCAATCGGGGGAGCGCGAAGTGAAACAACTTGTTCGATTGGCTTCATCGTTGAGCTGCGCCGTGATCGCGACGACTACGGGGGCATATGAACTCGCAACACACGAGGATGCACTTTCGCTTGAAGGGTGGGTCATTCGCGGGGCAATTCGGGAAGATGATCATCCAGCAATCCCTTTTCGCGCAAACGACGATCCAGTAAACGATTTTCGTCCGCTGAATCACTTCTTTGATCCGGTTCACAACCTACCGCTGACTGTGGGCGGTCGCACAAGCGGCGATCGGATCGGAATCAAGAATCCGGATTGGGCTCTCGGCACTTGGGATGTTTTTGCCAATCCCAATACCCCTGACGAGTCCAGAAAGAACCACTTTTCGACGCTGGACGCTCGTGAGGCGATGTGGCGGGCCTTGACTCTGCGCGACAAGCAGGGCAATGCGGTCGACTCATTTGACACGCTGACAACGGAGCAAATCCGGAAGGCGTATTGGGCAACAACATTTCGCGCGTTGGGCGATGTCCTGCACATGATTCAGGATCTGGCTCAGCCTCAGCACTCGAGAAATGAGCCGCACTACGGTCGTGGGCAAAGAGTTACACAGGAACATTTTACAGGGCCCGGAAGCGCACTCGAGCTTTATGCGGAAGCAAGGGCCAAGGGCAAGACCTTCGTCGACA
>JANPHA010000275.1:0-1550 GCA_031424255.1 Burkholderiales bacterium
ATCTCCAGCTTCAGACCTGACTTGCCGTCTTCCTTCGTTTCCACGGTGACGCGCACCGTCCCACCCTTGCGAAGCTTGCCGAACAGCACCTCGTCGGCCAGCGGCTTCTTGATGTGCTCCTGGATGACACGGCCGAGCGGCCGTGCGCCCATGCGCTCGTCATAACCCTTGTCGGCGAGCCAGGCGATTGCGTCCGGCGACAGGTCGAAGGTGACGCCGCGCTCGGAAAGCTGGGCCTCGAGCTGCATGACGAACTTCTGCACCACCTGATGGATGACCGGGACCGGCAGCGAGCCGAACGGGATGATCGCATCGAGGCGGTTGCGGAACTCCGGCGTGAACAGCCGGTTGATCGCCTCGACATCGTCGCCTTCACGCTTGGTCGAACCGAAACCGATCGCCGCGCGCTGCGCATCGGATGCGCCCGCATTGGTGGTCATGATCAGGATGACGTTGCGGAAGTCGACGCTCTTGCCGTGATGGTCGGTCAGCCTGCCGTGATCCATGACCTGCAACAGGATGTTGTAGAGATCCGGATGTGCCTTCTCGATCTCGTCGAGCAGCAGCACGCAATGCGGATGC
Source organism: Burkholderiales bacterium (assembly GCA_031424255.1). GTDB lineage: Bacteria > Pseudomonadota > Gammaproteobacteria > Burkholderiales > Usitatibacteraceae > Usitatibacter. The sequence goes on from JANPHA010000275.1 coordinate 583, forward strand.
TGATCGATTGCATCCGTCAGCATTCCACCCTGGTCGAAGCCGACATAGCCGGGAGGCGCGCCGATGAGACGCGACACCGTATGGCGCTCCATATATTCGCTCATGTCGAAGCGGATCAGCTCGACACCCAGCGATTTCGCAAGCTGCCGCGCTGCTTCTGTCTTGCCGACGCCCGTCGGGCCGGAGAACAGATAGGAGCCGATAGGCTTCTCGCCATCGCGCAAGCCCGCACGCGCCAGCTTGATCGCCGATGTGAGCGCGCCGATGGCACCATCCTGCCCGTAGACGACGCGCTTGAGCGTCTCTTCGAGATGGGACAGCACTTCCGCATCGTCCTTCGACACGGTCTTGGGAGGAATCCGCGCCATCGTTGCAATGGTGATTTCGATTTCCTTCACGCCAATCGTCTTCTTGCGCTTGCCTTCCGGCAGCAGCATCTGCGAGGCACCGGTCTCGTCGATCACATCGATGGCCTTGTCCGGCAGCTTGCGGTCATGGATGTAGCGCGCGGAGAGTTCGACCGCCGCCTTCACGGCCTCGTTGGTGTAGCGGACCTTGTGGAACTCCTCGAAATAGGGCTTGAGCCCTTTCAGGATTTCGATGGCATCCGGCACGGTCGGCTCGTTGACGTCGATCTTCTGGAACCGGCGTACGAGCGCGCGATCCTTCTCGAAATACTGGCGGTATTCCTTGTAGGTCGTCGAGCCGATGCAGCGCAGCGAGCCCTGCGCCAGCGCGGGCTTGAGCAGGTTCGACGCATCCATCGCGCCGCCTGAAGTAGCGCCCGCGCCGATTACCGTGTGGATTTCGTCGATGAACAGAATGGCATTGCGATGCTGCTCGATCTCTTTCATCACCTGCTTGAGGCGCTCCTCGAAATCGCCGCGATAGCGCGTGCCGGCCAGCAGCGTGCCCATGTCGAGCGAGAAGACGGTGGCGTCCTCCAGCACCTCGGGCACCTCGCCGCG
>JANPHA010000276.1:0-2800 GCA_031424255.1 Burkholderiales bacterium
GTCAGACTCCTCAATTCGAATTGAGGAGTCTGACCCCAATTGAGGAGTCTGACCCCGGTATTCAATTGAGGAGTCTGACCCCGGTATTCGGCAGTCTAAAATGGCGGTTTATCCGATCTGGAAACCGCATGACCGTCATCACGGACAAGAAGGCCTTCGAGAAGGCCGTGCCGATCCTCGCCACCGATGCGAGGCGCCTGCCGAAGCTGCTCGAGATGCTCACGCCCGCGGAGCGACGCTGGGCGGAGAGCGCCGGATTCAGCGGCACGGAGAACACGCATCACCTGGTCGTCGATGCGAAGGGCGCTCTCGCGCGCGTGCTGGTGGGTGTGCGCGATGCCGCGGATCCCTGGGCGCTCGCGTCGCTGCCGCTCAAGCTGCCGCGCGGGCGTTACGCGCTCGGCAAGGGGCCGGTCGCGATCGCCGCCGATGCCGCCGCGTTCGCATGGGACCTGGGCGGGTACCAGTTCACGCGCTATCGCAAGGCGAAGCGCAAGCCCGCGAACCTGCAGCTCGAGCCCGCGGCGCGAGTCACCGCGGCGCTCGAGATGGCGCAGGCGGTACGGCTGGTGCGCGACCTGGTCAACACGCCGGCGGAAGACATGGGCCCCGAGCAGCTATCGGACGCCGCGCGCGAGCAGGCCGAGCTTTTCGGCGGTGAGTTCGACGAGTGGGTCGGCGACGAATTGCTCGCGCAGAACTTCCCCGCGATCCACGCCGTGGGGCGAGCGGCGGCGCGTCCTCCCCGGCTCCTCGAGATCCACTGGGGCAACCCGAAGCATCCGAAGCTCGCGATCGTCGGCAAGGGTGTCTGCTTCGACAGTGGCGGCCTCGATCTGAAGACCGCCGAGGGCATGCGCCTGATGAAGAAGGACATGGGCGGCGCCGCGCACGCGCTCGCAGTCGCGCGCCTCGTGATGCAGCGCGAGCTGCCGGTGAATCTGCACATGATCATTCCCGCGGTCGAAAACGCGGTGAGCGGAAACGCCTTCCGCCCGGGCGACGTGGTGCGCACACGCAAGGGCCTCGCCGTCGAGATCGGCAACACCGACGCCGAGGGCCGCGTGGTCCTGTGCGACGCGCTCGCCTACGCGGTCGAGCAGAAGCCGCGCACGATCATCGATTTTGCGACCCTCACCGGCGCGGCGCGCGTGGCGCTGGGGCCGGAGCTCCCGGCCCTCTTCGCCAACGACGACGCGCTCGCCACGCGGCTGCTCGAGGCCGGCACCTCGCTCGGGGACCCGCTGTGGCGCCTGCCGCTCTGGCGCAGCTACCGGCGCTTCTTCGACAGCGACGTGGCCGACATCAACAACGCGGGCCGCGGCGGTTTCGCGGGCGCGATCGTCGCGGCACTCTTCCTCGACTACTTCGTGCCCGACAACATCGCGTGGGCGCACTTCGACCTCTACGCGTGGAACGACGTCGGCCGTCCGGGCCGCCCGATGGGCGGCGAGGCACAGGCCTTGCGCGCGGTGCTTGCGGCGATCGGCTGAGGCGGGCGCCTCCGCATGAAAAAAGCCGCCATCGTCCTGGGTGTGCTGCTCGCGGTCGCCGCGCTCGCCGTCTTCCTCGCGTACAACTCGATCGACCTGATCGTGAAGGCGGCGCTCGAGCACTACGGACCCGATGTCACCGGCGTCTCCATCAAGGTGGGCGAGGTGAAGATCTCGCCGCGCGACGGCCGCGGAATGCTGCGCGGCCTGGAGATCGGAAACGCCCCGGGGTTCTCGGCGCCGCGCGCGGTGCGCGTGGGCGAGATCCGCGTGGCGGTGGACCCGGCCTCGTTCACCCAGCCGGTGGTGCTGATCCACGAGCTCGTCGTCGAGTCCCCGCAGATCACCTACGAGCGGGGCGACCGGTCCACCAACATCGACGCGATCCAGAAGAACATCGACGCCTACATCCAGCGAAGCGGCGGGCCTTCCGCCTCGCGTCCGGCGCAGGCGAGGCCCGGCGGGCACAAGTTCATCGTCGAGCGCCTCACGATCCGCGGCGGCAAGGTGACGATGACGAGCCCCGCGCTGCGCGGCCAGGGCGTCACCTTCGACCTGCCCGACATCGACCTGCGTGACGTCGGCAAGCGACAAGGCGGCGTCAGCGCGAGCGAGATCGGAAACCTGGTCGCGAGCGTCCTGCAGCAACGCATCGCGCAGAAGGTGATCACCAACATCGACGTGCTGCGCCGCGGCGGGCTCGAGGGTGCGCTCGACGCCCTGAAGGACATCCTGAAGTGATCTTGTCAGTGTTTTCCGACAATCGGTAACAAGAGGAACTCTTGCGCGCGCAGCGAGTCTGCTGCGTTGAGAGAATGCGGGCCTTCGTCCGCAACAACCCTGGATCCGCCGATGACCTCCACGCTCAGAAAATCCGCTGCCGCGCTGCTCGCGACCATGGCGTTCGCGCTGCCCGCCGCCGCCACCAGCTTCTCCACCGACTACACCGACCTCTGGTTCAATCCCGCGGAGTCGGGTTGGGGAGTCAATGTGATCCAGCAGGCGGACACGATGTTCGCGACGTTGTTCGTGTACGGCACCGACAACACCGCGCGCTGGTATGTCGCCTCATCTACCGTCGGCAGCAGCCAGACGACGTTCTCCGGCCCGCTCTACCAGACCACCGGCCCCTATTTCGGAGTGCCGTTCAACCCGACGAGCGTGGTGGTGACGCAGGTCGGCTCGATGAGCTTCAACTTCAACTCGCCCACCACCGGCACGCTCCAGTACACCGTGAACGGCACCACCGTCACCAAGTCGATCCAGCGCCAGCTCTTCAAGAACAACACGCTCGCGGGCAACTACCT
>JANPHA010000277.1:0-2171 GCA_031424255.1 Burkholderiales bacterium
TCATCGCCGCCAACGCCCGACGCTGCTCCACGCCCAGCTTTGATGCAGGGCCGGGCTGCTTGCGGTCGATCAGGCCGTCGGGGCCCTCGGCGTTGAACCGCAACGTCCAGTCCCGCACGATCTGTAGCGTGACGCCGCCTATCTGCGCCGCCTCGCTGCGCGACGCTCCATCATAGATCGAAGCCAAGGCCAACAGCCGCCGCGCCTGACTGGCGTTCCGACTCCCCCGCGCTAAGCGGCGCAGGGCAGCAGCTGTGAAATCGGAGCGAAGTCGGACCGCAGCGGCCATGGCGAACCCCCTGTTCGCCTCTATGAATCACGCCCAGCCCGATATGGGAATCCCCATGAGTCAAACCCCGTGCACGCTGGTATAAGGAGACTTGTGCGCGGCTCGGCTTTTGATTGGCAAGTGCTGACACTGACGTGTTTGATCTACGACGGTGTCGTCGTCCGGCGCTTTTGATCCGCAGCGTTTATAGCGCTGCGGCTTCCTGGATCCGTTTCATTCTCTTGAGGTTGTAGGCGATGGCGGTGAGACGCACTTGCAGAGAGGCTTTGGCCAAGCCTCGCCATCGCATGCGCCGCAGGCCGTAGCTGCGCTTCCACGTTCCAAATATTTTCTCGATCCGGCACCGAACGCGCTGCACGCTGTAGTTCCAGCTCTTGAGCTTTTTCAGCGCGCCGTCACCCTCACGTCCCCAGACGCCGGTCTGAACGACATGCGGAAATCCGCCTTTCGCCCGTACCGCGGATGCAAAAGCTTGCCCCCGGTAGGCGCTGTCCGCATAGACAGCCCCTGGATCGTCCGGCAAAGCGGCATGGCCGGCGCGACCATCATGAACGTTGCCAGGGGTGACTGACAGCTCCTCCACGATCGCGGTATCGGCGTCCGCGCCGACATGCGCCTTGAACCCGTGCATGGCCTTGCGGGTTTTGTGGCCAGCCCAACGAGCCTCGTCATCCCCGTGGCTCGCCGAGGCGATCACTGTCGCGTCGACGAGCGTCCCCGTCTTGACCGTTACGGATTTCGCCCTGAGCTGGCGTGTGACGGCGTCAAACAACGCTTTGTCGAGGCCCCGCGCCACGAGCTCCTTCCGAAACCGCACAAACGCCGTGCGCTCCGGCGTAGCGTCGCTGGTCGAAAAGCCGCAGAAGCGCCGAAACGAAGCGCGATCGTCCAACGCCTCCGCGAGCTTCACGTCGGATAGATCGTACCAGACAGAAATCAGCAAAGCCTTGAACAAGGTCAATGGCGGCCATGCCGGTTCACCCTTGGACGCCGAATGGATGCTGTCGAGATCACACGCGAGCGCATCCCAATCGATCAGCGTCGCCAATTCGTCGAGCGATGATTGGCGCCTTGCATGTCGCGCCTCCAACGCCAGCTCTTCCTGCCCGATCCGTCGACGCGACATTGGTAGCAGCCTCCGATGATTCATCCAACAAATTGAATCATCACCCGCCGCGCATCGCAAGCATCCGCGCACAAGTCTCTTTATACCAACTTGCGTTGATCAGAACCGATGAGCCCATTTGCGCAGGCCGATGGACATGATGCGCCAGGGCTGATCGATCAGGCTGTTCCAGGCATAGCAACAGTGATCGAGGATATCGTCGTAGGATTTGAAGGCGCGATTTGAGAGCCAATTGTCGCGCATGAACTGCCAGATATTCTCGACGGGATTGAGTTCCGGGCATTTCGGCGGCAAGGCGATGATGGTGATGTTTTCGGGAACGACAAGTCTGCCGGAGAGATGCCAGCCGGCCTGATCGAGCAGCAAGAGCGCGTGTTTTCCTGGCGCGATTTCTCTGGCGATCTCGGCCAGATGAAGGCTCATCGCCTCGCTGTCGCAGCGAGGGAGCACAAGAGCTGCGCCTTTTCCATCGAAAGGACAGATGGCTCCGAAGATATAGGTCGAAGCGGTGCGCTGGTCAGCGGGAGCCGATGGTCGCGTTCCGCGTCGAGCCCAGCGCCGCGTAATCTTGTTCTTCTGGCCGATCCGCGCTTCGTCAGCGAACCAGATTTCTATGGCGTCGTGAGCAACGCCCCTTTCGCTCGCGACCTGCGAATAGAGAGTCGGGGCGAGGATCGGTGCTTCTGAAATAGCAAAGACCGTGGACGTCGGCGCCCCACGGCGGAACCTCGGGTGGGGAACGATGGATAGGACCGG
>JANPHA010000278.1:0-8611 GCA_031424255.1 Burkholderiales bacterium
GTCTGCACGCGGTTGCCGAGCCGGCGGCGGTTGATCGCATCGTCCATCCACGCGCCGCCGCGCTTCGCATCGCGCGCGTAGAGGTCGAGGTAGAACTGGCCGACGCGCGTTCCCGCGGCATCCACCAGCTCGTAGAAGCGCACCGTCGGATGGTAGAGCTCGGCTTCGGCCGCGCGGATCCGGATGCCGTAGATCGTCTCGACCACGCGGAACATTCCGCCGATCACCTCCTCCTCGGGGAAATACTGCTTCACCTCCTGGTCCGAGAACGAGTAGCGCCGCTGGCGCAGCCTTTCGCTCACGTAGCTCACGTCCCAGGCGCGCACCGGATCCATGCCCAGCTCCTCGCGCGCGAAGCGGCGCAGCTCCTCCATGTCGCGCTGCGCGAACGGGCGCGCGCGGCGCGCGAGGTCCTCGAGGAAATCCAGCGCCTCGCGCGGCGAGGCCGCCATCTTGGTGGCGAGCGAGAGGTCGGCATACGAGGCATAGCCCAGCAGCCGGGCGGCCTCGGTACGCAGCTCGAGGATGCGCGCGATGTTGGTACTGTTGTCCCATTCGCGCTTGCCGAGCTCCGAGGCGCGCGTGGTGAAGGCGCGGTACATGCTCTCGCGCAGCGCCGCGTCATCGGCGTACTGCATGACCGGCAGGTAGGACGGCATATGCAGCGTGAGCTTCCAGCCTTCCCTGCCATCCTTCCTCGCCGCTTCCCGCGCGGTATCGAGCACATCGCCGGGAATGCCCGCGAGCTTCGCGCGATCGGTGACATGCAGCGCGAAATCATTGGTCGCGTCGAGCACGTTGTCCTGGAAACGCGAGGCGAGCCCCGCCAGCTCCTCGTGGATCGCGAGGAAGCGCGCCTTCTGCGGGGGCGGCAGCTCCGCGCCGCCGAGGCGGAAATCGCGCAGCTCGTTTTCCACGTGGCGCTTGCGCGAGCGCGAGTAGCCCTCGAAGGCGCTCGCCGCGCGCAGCGCCCTGAAGCCGGCGTGCAGGCGATGGTCCTGCCCCTGCACGGTGAAATAGTGGGTCACGCGCGGAAGCGCCCTGTTGTAGGCGTCGCGCAGCGCGGGCGAATTCAGCACCGCGTTCAGGTGCCCGACCTGCGCCCAGGCGCGCGCCAGGCGCTCGTTGGCGTCGTCGAGCGGCTCGACGAAATTTTCCCAGGTGGGCGCCACATCCAGCGCGGCCAGGCGCTCGATGGTCGCTCGACCGTCCGCGATCAGCTGCTCGACGGCGGGCTCGATATGGGCCGCGCGAATCGCGCCGAAGCGCGGCAGCGTGGAAAAATCCAGCAGGGGGTTCGACATTGACGCTCCCGCGATGCGAGGGGTATCTGACATGCGCTAGCCGCCGTGAACCGTGCGGCCGCCCACCAGCGTACGCACCACGCGGCCCGTGAGCTCGAGGCCCAGGAACGGCGTGTTCTTGCCCTGGCTCACGAGAGCCGCGGGCTTCACGATCCAGGGCAGCGCCGGATCGAACAGGCAGATATCGGCCGGCGCGCCCTGCGCGAGCGTACCCGCGGGCACACCCAGCACGCGCGCCGCGCGCGAGGTCACCGCCGCGAGCGCCTCGGCGGGCTTCAAGCCCGCTTCCCTTCCCCATTGGAGCGTGAGGGGCAACAGGAGTTCGAGGCCGGTGGCGCCGGGCTGCGCCTCGGCGAAGGGCACGTGCTTGCCGTCGTCGTCGACCGGAGTATGGTCCGAACAGACCGCGTCGATCGTGCCGTCGGCGAGCGCCCGGCGCAACGCGTCGCGGTCGGAAGGATCGCGCAGCGGCGGCACGAGATTGCACAGCGTGTTGAATTCGCCCAGGTCGCGGTCGCACAGATGCAGATGGTGGATCGCGACGTCGCAAGTCAGCGGCAGGCCGCGCGCTTTCGCCTCGGCCACGAGCGCGGCGCCCGCCGCGCTCGACAACCGCGCGACGTGCACGCGCGCTCCCGTGGCGCCCATCAGCTCGACGATCGTGCGCAGCGCGACGGTTTCCGCGATCACCGGAATGGGCGCCAGGCCCAGGCGCGTGGCGACCTCGCCTTCGTGCGCCACTCCGCCCTCGGCGAGGTGCGCGTCCTCGGGACGCAGCCACACGGTGAACCCGAACGTCGCCGCGTAGCGCATCGCCTGCAGGAGGGTAGCCGCATCCGGCAGCAACGCATTGCCCTGGAAGAATCCGACGCAGCCCGCCTCGGCGAGCTCCGCCATCTCCGCCAGCCGCTCGCCCTTCAGCCCGACGGTGAGCGCGCCGAGCGGATGCACGCGCACGGTGTCGAGGCTCGCGGCGCGCCGGATCAACATCTCGACCAGGCCCGGCTCATCGAGCGCAGGATCCGTATCGGGCGGGCAGGCGAGCGTGGTGACGCCGCCCGCCACCGCGGCGCGCATCTCGGATTCGAGCGTGGCCTTGTATTCGAAGCCGGGCTCGCGCAGCCGCGCCGAGAGGTCCACCAGGCCCGGGCAGGCGATGAGCCCCCGGCCCTCGACTGTCTGGTCGGCGCGAAATCCCGCGGGCGCCGCGCCGACCGCGGCGATCTTGCCCTCGGCGATGAAGATGCCCGCGGCCCCGTCGCGGCCGCTCGCCGGATCGATCACGCGCGCGTTGCGGATCTCGATCTTCATCGGCGGGATATGCGTTTCATTGCGAACCCAGCATCGACATCACCGCCATGCGCACCGCGATCCCGAAGGTGACCTGCGGCAGGATCACGCTCTGGCGGCCGTCGGCCACGGGAGAGTCGATCTCGACGCCGCGGTTCATCGGGCCGGGGTGCATCACGATGGCATCGGGCTTGGCGTGTGCGAGCTTCTCCGCCGTGAGCCCGTAGCATTTGAAGAACTCCCCCGCCGAGGGCAGCAGGGCGCCGTTCATGCGCTCGTTCTGCAGGCGCAGCATGATGACCACGTCGCAATCGCGGATGCCCGCGCTCATGTCGTTGAAGACGCGCACGCCGAGGCGCTCGACCGCGGCCGGCAGCAGCGTCTTGGGGCCGACCACGCGCAGCTCGGGCACGCCGAGGGTCTTCAGCGCATGGATCTGCGAGCGCGCGACGCGCGAGTGCAGCACGTCGCCCACGATCGCCACGGTGAGCGCGGAGAAATCGCGCTTGTAATGGCGGATCGTGTACATGTCCAGCAATCCCTGCGTGGGATGCGCATGGCGCCCGTCGCCCGCGTTGATCACCGCGACACCGGGCTTCACGTGGCGCGCGATGAGGTGCGCGGCGCCCGACTGCGAATGGCGCACGATGAACATGTCGGCGTCCATCGCCTGCAGGTTGTAGACGGTGTCGAGCAGCGTCTCCCCCTTCGAGGTCGAGGACGCGCCGACGTTGAGGTTGATCACGTCGGCGGACAGCCGCTTGGCGGCGATCTCGAAGGTGGTTCGCGTGCGCGTGGAGCTCTCGAAGAACACGTTGAAGATCGACTTGCCGCGCAGGATCGGGACCTTCTTCACCTCGCGCTCGGACACCGAGACGAACTGGTCCGCGGTATCGAGGATCAGGCGGATCAGCTCCGCGGGCAGGCCCTCGGTGGTGAGCAGGTGGCGCAAGCGGCCGTCGGGACCGACCTGCAGGCTCGCCTTGTGGTTCATCGCCGCTTCACCGCCGCCAGCCGCAACTTGCCGTCCTCGTTCGAGAGCACCAGCTCCTCGTCGAGCGCCACTTTCACGTGGGCCGCGGTGAAATCCGCCGCGATCGGCAGCTCGCGCCCGCCGCGGTCGGCGAGCACCGCGAGGCGCACCGAGCGCGGGCGGCCGAAATCGAAGAGCTCGTTGATCGCCGCGCGCACCGTGCGGCCGGTGTGCAGCACGTCATCCACCAGGATGATCTCGCGGCCGTCGACCGGGAACGGGATCTGGCTGCGGCGCGCCTCGCGGTGCAGCCCGATGCGCCCGAAATCGTCGCGATGCAGCGTCACCGCGAGCATTCCGAGGGGTGCGTCGATCGCCAGCACGCGGTGCAAGCGCTCGGCCACCCACGCCCCGCCGGAAAAGATGCCCACCAGCGCCGCGTCGGGCGCGAGCTTGCCGCGCATCTGCTCGGCGAGCGTCGCCACCAGCTTCTCGGGATCGGGAAGCAGGCCGCTCATGCGCTGCGGGCGTCGGGTAGGGACATCGCGTCGAGGTAGCTTTGCAGGATGATCGTGGCCGCGAGCGCGTCGACATCGGACTTGCGCGGCGCGCGGGTGCGCGTCGCGCGCAGCTCCGATTCGGCGATCGCGGAGGTGAGTGTCTCATCAACGAAGGCAACCGGCAGGTGAAAGCGCGCCGTGAGCCGGCGCGCGAACTTCTGCGCGAGCTTCGCGACCGCATGCTCGGAATCGTCGCCATGGCGCGGCAGCCCGACCACGAAGGCCTGCGGTCGCCACTCGGCGACCAGCTCGCCGATCCGGCGAAAGCGCTCCTCGTTGGCGACCGTGTCGATGGCGCCGAGCGGATTGGCGATGCGCGTCGACGTCTCGCCCACCGCCACACCAATGCGCCGCTCACCGAAGTCGAAGCCGATGAGCGTGCCGGTGACCGTCACGCGTGCCCCGCCTCCTCGGAGAGGTTGACCGCGCTCACGCCCAGGGCATGCATCGCCGCGTCGTAGCGCATCTCCGGCGGGACGTTGAACATCAGGTCCACGTCGGTGCACACCGTGAGCCAGCCGTTGCGCAGGATCTCGTCCTCCAGCTGGCCCGGGGCCCAGCCCGCATACCCGAGCGCCACGAGCTGCTCGCGCGGCCCGCTGCCCTTGGCCATGGCCTCGAGGATATCGCGCGAGGTGGTGAGCCCGATGTCGCCCACAGGCAACGTCGATTTCCATGCACCCACCGGGCGGTGCAGCACGAAGCCGTGGTCGAATTGCACCGGCCCACCGAAGAAAACCGGCTGGTCCGCCAGGAACGCGTCCGCAAGCGGGATCTCCACCTGGCGGAAGAGCGCTTCCAGCGTGACCTCGATCGGGCGATTGACCACGATGCCCAGGGCCCCGCGCTCGTTGTGCTCGCAGATGAAAGTGAGGGTGCGGGAAAAATTCGGGTCCGACATCGCCGGCATGGCGATGAGGAAGTGGCTGGTGAGGTTGATCGTTTGCATTGGCCACCGGTCGGGTATTTTAACCCTTGGGCCCGTTTGGCTCAAATGCCCCCCGGAGGTTCCGCTTTCGCGCGCCTCGAAGCTGCAATGCAGGGGTGATCGGGCGCGATCGCTCCGCGCCCGGGTGCTCGCGTTGCGCCGCGCGCCGCTAGCGGTCCGTCTTCTCCGGCTGCTGCGCCGGTGCCGGCGAGGCGGAGGCGAGCTTTTGCTGATCCTCGCGACACGCGGCGATGACCGGCGCGTTGCCTCCCACCGAGGCGAAATCGTTGGCGCCGTAGCCGTGCACGGTGCGCATGCGGTTCACGAACTGGCCATAGGCTTGGGGCCCCTCGCGCAGCTTGGCGCAATAGCGCTCGTAGAGGCGCGCGTGGAATCCGGGCTCGTCGCGAGCCTGCGCGGCATCGGGGCCCGCGAGCGCGGCGAACGGGGTGCACAGCGCCGCGGCGAAAAGGATTGCTTTCATGGTCGTCTCCTGTCGAGAGCAAGGCCGGGTGGCCCCTGGGGAGAACGCTACGCGCCGCTTCGCCCGGCGTCTGTCACCGTGCGTCTCGCCATGTGCGCTGCAACGCGTGGCGGTGAAGACAGCGGGCGGCGCGCGCGTTTTTCGCCATGCGCGGCGATCGAGGTGACAATCCGTAACGCGCTTTCGGGGCTACTCCGCGAGAACCTGATCTGCCCGCGTGAACGTCCAGGTGCGCGTGATATGCAGGATGTCCGTATCCGCGCGGATGTTGTCGGGAAAGCGATCGAACGGGGCCGCCAGCCGCACGATGCGGATGGCGGCCTGGTCGAGGAACTTGTGGCCCGACGAGCGGTTCACCTCGACCGAATCGACCTCGCCATCGGCGCGTATCGCCACGGTGAGCTGCAGCGAGCCGTAGATCTTGCGCGTCTTGGCCTCCTCCGGATAGTTGAGGTTGCCGATGCGCTCGATCTTCAGGCGCCAGTTGTCGACGTAGCTCGCGAAGCGCGATTCCTGCACGCGCGCGCCGACGAACTTGCGCTTGGGGCGCTCCTGGTAGGCCTGGAACTGGCGGCGCACCTGCGCCTCGAGGCGCGCGATCTCCAGGCTCTTCTCGACCAGGTCGCGCGCCTCCGGGTCCGGGCGCGTGGCGGCACCCTGCGCGGGCGCGGGGTCGGCGGGAACGACGACCGCGCGCGACTTCATGCGCGTCATCAGCTCCCTGGCCTCGCTTTCGAGCTGCTTCATGCGCTGCTCGGCGGCCTTCATCTCCTGGCTCGGGTCGCGCTGCGCCATCGCCGGCAACGGGGTCGAGGCGCGCAGCTTCTGGTCGGTGTTGCCGCCGCCGTCGAGGTTCGCCTGCGCGAGCGCATCGGCCTTCTGCGGGCGCGTTGCACTCTTCGCGTTCACCAGCACCACTTCCATCGTGTTGTGGGGCGCGTCGAGCTTCGGGAAGCGCGGCAGCTTCAGGCCGAGGCCGAGGATGGCGGCGGTGTGGAACACGATCGACGCGACCACCGCGACCTGCATGGACGCGACGAGGCCGAAGCGCTCAAGCAGGAAATCGGAGAAGGAGACGAAGGCGTCGGGGGAGGGCTGCCTCAACTGCATCGGCAGTGTGCTACGGATTTCGGGAGGCTCGCCACATGGCTTGAAATTGTAAAGGTTATTTCCCCGCGTAGCGGCAGAGAACGTTGACTTCCCACGGGTCGACCTCGCCGAACGCCACCTTCACGCGCTCCCCCGGCACCAGCGCCGGCATGCCGATCGTGCGGCAGACGAGCGGCATGCCGTCGATGCGCACCAGCTCGTCGCGAATGACCGTCGCCTCGGCGCCCTCGATCGCCTCCTGCTGCAGGTAGCGCAGGCACCAGTAGCGCTCGAGATGGCGCTGGTGCTCCGCGTAGGCTTCGTAGACGGTCTCGAAGTCGCGCGCCGCGCTGGCGAGCTCTTCGCCGGTATACGGGGCGGGTTCGGCGCCCAGCAGGGCGACCAGCTGGCGCTGGTTGGCGAGGTCGGAGAATCGCCGCAGCGGCGAGCTCGTCCACGCGTAGTGCGACACGCCGAGCCATTCGTGGGCCGCGGGCTCCACCTCCATGCGCGTCTTGCCGCCCTTCTGGTTGCGGTAGATCGCCGGGTAGCCGCGCTCGGCGAGCAACTTCCCCCAGGTGGAGTTGACGTGGATCATCAGCTCCGCGACCAGCATGTCGACCGGCGTGCCGCGTACGCGCGCCTCGATCGACACGCGGCCCCCGGCCACGCGGATGTTGTAGTCGGGGCGGTCGGTGCGCTCCTCGCCGGCGCCGCGCGCCGCCTTCAACGCGCGCGCGAGCCGCCACAGCACGAACAGGTCGTCGCCGTGCGGGCCCTCGATGCGGCCGGTCGCGACACTCTCGGCATGCAGGCGCTGGTCGAGCTCGGCGATGCGCAGGTTGTCGGCGATCGCGACCGATTCCAGGCGGGACTCGGTGTCGAGCACCGTCGTGCCCGCCGCGTCGAGCGTGAGGTAGAGCGAAGCGGCGGCCACGCGCCGCCCCTGTGCGAGCGTGGCCTGCTCGACCGCCTCGCCCGGCAGCATGGTTATCTTCCCGGCGGGGAAATACACGGTCGAGAGGCGTTCGCGCGCGATCGCTTCGAGCGCATGCTCGCGGCCGAAGAAGAGCGTGGGCGCCGCGATGTGCACCCCGACCCGCAAGCGCCCGTCGTCGAGGCGCTCCACCGAGAAGGCGTCGTCGATCTCGGTGGTCTCGGCATCGTCGATCGAGAAGGCGGGCGTCTTCGCATGCGGCAGCGCGGCGGGGACCGCGATCGGCGGCGTATCGGGAAAGCCGATGCCGCGCGGAAAATACTCGAATGCGAATCGCCGCAGGAAATAATCCTCCGGGCCCGACAGCGCCCCGGCCTGCGCCAGCAGCCGCGGTGGCGACATTGCGCGCTCGCTCGCGGCCTGGTCGAGGGCTCTCCACTCGAGCGCCATCTTGTCGGGCTTGAACAACAGGGTGTCGAGCTTCGCCGCGATCGGCTCGGGCACGCGTCCGACGGCGAGCGCCGCGGCCCACTCGTCGATCTGCTCCTGCTGCTTCCTCTTTTTCTCCTGGCCCGCGAGCGCCGCCTTGAGGTTCTCCCCGGGCGCCGCCTGGTAGCGCCCCTTGCCGCGCTTGTAGAAGTACATCGGGTTCGCATGCAGCGCCAGCGCCACCGCCGCCGATTCCTGCGGCGTCGGGGCGCGGCCGAAATAGTCGATGGCGAGCGTGTCGAAGCCGAACTCCTCGCCCCCGCACACTTCCCAGAGGAACTGCGGGTCGATGGGGTCGGCGAGCTTCTGCGCTTCGGGCATGAAGCCGGTGAGCGATTGACCGTCGAAGCGCAGCAGGATGCTCGTGGCCTTCACCTTCGAGCGCTTGCCGTGGGCGGCCTCGACCTGGAAGGAGGCGCCGGCTTCCGCGAGGATCGTGCCCACGCGAAAGGCGCCATCCTCCTCGAACAGCACCTGCTTCATCGCGCGCCTCCGGCCCAGCCGACCAGGTCCGGCACGATCTCGGGAAACGCGGTGAAGGTGTGATCGCCCCCGCG